>CAYLKC010000029.1:0-21489 GCA_964384095.1 uncultured Chromatiales bacterium | reverse complement strand
GTTCTACCAGGCGATGATCATCGGCATCCTCGAGACCGTCGGTCTCGACTGGCGGCTCGCCGACGACTATGTCGCGCGCATCGAGGCGGTCACCGCCGAACAGGTGCGCGAGGTCGCGCGTCGCTATCTGATCGATGACCGCCTGACCGTCTCGGTGCTCGAGCCGCTGCCGATCGACGCGCCGGCGGCGCCGCCCACGGCCGCCGGCGGCCGCCACCTGCATTGATCCGGTCATGAACATTCATTGTGCCGACATGAATCCGACCCGCCGCCCGCTGCCGACCCTGCTGCTGGCGCTGCTCTGCCTCTGCATGTGCACGACCGCCGTATCCGCGCCGCTCGAGATCGAGCACTGGGAGACCGCGAACGGCGCGCGCGTCTATTTCGTCGCCGCGCCGGAGCTGCCGATGGTCGATGTCCAGGTCGTGTTCGACGCCGGCAGCGCGCGCGACGGCGACAGGCCCGGCGTCGCACAGCTGACGAACCGGCTGCTCGACAGTGGCGCCGGCGCATTCGACGCCGATGCGATCGCAGAGTCTTTCGAGGACCTCGGTGCGCGCTTCAGCGCCGAGTCACACCGCGACATGGCGCTGGTGACGCTGCGCAGCCTGAGCGCCCCCGCATATCTCGAACCCGCGCTCGACACGCTGGCGCTGATGCTGCGCGCGCCGGCCTTTCCGGAAGATGCGCTCGAGCGCGAGCGCAACCGCCTGCTGACGGCGCTGCAACGCGAAGAACAATCGCCCGGCGACCTCGCGTCGAACGCATTCTGGCGCGCGGTCTACCGCGATCATCCCTACGCCTCGCACCCGCTCGGTACGCCCGAATCGCTCGCTGCGCTGACCCGCGACGATATCAAGGCCCACCACGCGCGTTACTATGTCGCTCGCAACGCGGTCGTCGCGATCACCGGCGCGCTCGATCGCGCCGGCGCCGAGGCCGTCGCCGAGCGACTGACCGTTGGCCTGTCCGCGGGCGCGGCGGCGCCGGCGCTGCCGCCGGTGCCCGTGCCCGACGAGGCACAGCGCGTCCATATCGAGTTCCCGTCGAGCCAGACCCATGTCCTTGCCGGACAGGCCGGCCTGACGCGCGAGGATCCCGATTATTTCGCGCTCTACGTCGGCAACCATATCCTCGGTGGCAGCGGCCTGGTCTCGCGTATCGCCGACGAGGTGCGGGACAAGCGCGGCCTGGCCTACAGCGCCTACAGTTATTTCTCGCCGATGCGCGCGCCGGGGCCGTACCAGCTCGGCCTGCAGACCCAGAACGAACAGGCCGTGACCGCGATCGAGGTGCTGTTCGCGACGCTCGGCGAGTTCATCGACGATGGCCCGACTGCGAAGGAGCTGACCGCGGCGACGCGCAACATCACCGGCGGCTTCCCGCTGCGCATTGCGAGCAATCGCGACATCGCCGGCAATCTCGCGGTGATCGGTTTCTACGGGCTGCCGCTCGATTATCTCGATACCTTCAATGCGCAGGTCGACGCGGTCACGCGGGCTGACATCCGCGAAGCCTTCCAGCGCCGTGTCGACCCGGCGCGCATGGTCACGGTGACGGTTGGCCGCTCCGCGCCCTAAGCCCGGGCAGGTACGCATCATCGGTGGCGACTGGCGCAGCCGCCGCATCACGTTCGACAGCGAGAGCGGCATCCGGCCGACGCCGGATCGCGTGCGCGAGACGCTGTTCAACTGGTTGCGCGATACAGTCCCCGGCGCGCGCTGTCTCGACCTCTTCGCCGGCAGCGGCGCTCTCGGCTTCGAGGCCCTGTCGCGCGGCGCAAAGAGTGCAGTGTTCGTCGACGAGGACATTCGCGTCGTCCAGCAGTTGCAGGCGAACATCACTGCACTCGGAGCCGGCAATGCCGCCGTCGTCTGGTCGAACGCCTTCGACTATCTCGCGGGCTGCACGCAGGGCCCGTTCGATATCGTATTCCTCGACCCGCCGTTCCGCGACCACATCCTCGGCGAGTGCGCGGCACGACTCGAACGTCACCACCTGCTCGCGCCTGGCGCCTGGATCTATACCGAGTCCGGGCGCGCCGAGCCGCTGCCTGAATTACCGGACAATTGGCAGGTCTTCCGCGAACAGACCGCGGGCCAGGTCGCCTGCCGGCTGTGCCGGCGGCCATCGCCGGGCTGAACGCGCTATAATCGGGCGATGAAACTGACCGCGATCTATCCCGGCACCTTCGACCCGATCACCCACGGCCACAGCGACCTCGTCGACCGCGCCGCGCGGCTGTTCGAACGTGTCATCGTCGCGATCGCCGCGAATCCATCGAAGCGTCCGACCTTCCCGCTCGACGAACGCATCGCTATGGCCCGCCTCGCGCTGGCCGATATAGAAAATGTCGAGATCCTCGGCTTCGATCGCCTGCTGGTCGACTTTGCACGCGAGCAGTGCGCCGAGGTCATCGTGCGCGGCTTGCGCGCGGTGTCGGATTTCGAATACGAGTTCCAGCTCGCCGGCATGAATCGGCGGCTCGCGCCGGACATCGAGACCCTGTACCTGATGCCGGCGGAACAGTACGGCTACATATCCGCGAGCCTGGTCAAGGAGATCGCCGGACTCGGCGGCGACGTCTCCGGTTTCGTCCACCCCGGGGTCATGGCCGCGCTGAAGGACAAATTGCGCTGAGGTTGCACCATGTCACTGATCATCACCGATGAATGCATCAACTGCGATGTCTGCGAACCCGAGTGCCCGAACGGCGCGATCTCGCAGGGACCGGAGATCTTCGTGATCGACCCGGCCCTGTGCACCGAGTGCGTCGGCCACTTCGACAAGCCGCAGTGCGTCGAGGTCTGCCCGGTCGACTGCATCCCGAAAGACCCGAACCACGTCGAGACCGAGGAAGAACTCCATACCAAGTACCTCCGGCTCACCGGTCAGGATGGCTGAGCGCCTGAGCGTCCGCGCGGCGTTCTGCGCCGCCCTGCTCGTCCTGTGGATCGCCCCTGCGCCGGCCGATGACGCCGCCGCCCCACCGGCCGCGGCGATCGCGAGTGCGCATCCGCTGGCGACCGACGCCGGTCTCGAGATCCTCGCCCAAGGCGGCAACGCCTTCGACGCCGCGGTCGCGGTGACCGCAGCGATAGCGGTCGTCGAGCCGGCCGGCTCCGGACTCGGCGGCGGTGGCTTCTGGCTGCTGCATCGCGCGAAAGACGGCTTCGAGGTCATGGTCGACGGCCGCGAGCGCGCGCCGCTCGCGGCGCACCGCGACATGTACCTCGACGCCGACGGCGAACCGGTGCGCGAACGCTCGCTGAACGGCCCGCTCGCGGCCGCGATCCCGGGCACGCCGGCCGGCATCGTCCATCTCGCGCAGCGCTACGGCACGCTGCCGCTGGCCGACTCGCTGGCGCCGGCGATTCGCCTCGCTCGCGACGGCTTCGCGGTCGACGACCATTACCGCGCCCTGATGCGCTTCCGGCTCGACGCGATGCGCGCATCGCCGGCTGCGGCAGCGATCTTTCTCGACGACGGCGAGATCCCGGAGGAAGGCTTCGTCGTGCGCCAGCCGGACCTCGCGCGCGTGCTCGAACTGATTGCGCGCTTCGGCCACGTCGGTTTCTATGCCGGCGACGTCGCGCAGCGCCTGATCGAGGGGGTCACCGCGGCCGGCGGCATCTGGTCGAATCGCGACCTCGTCGACTACCGCATCGTCGAGCGACCGGTCGTGCAGGGCGAGTATCGCGGCATCCGCATCAGCGCCGCATCGCCGCCGTCCTCGGGTGGCATCGCGCTGGTGACGATGCTGAATATCCTGTCGGCGTATGACATGGGCGCGCTCGAGCCGGCCGCGCGCCGCCACCTCGTCATCGAGGCGATGCGCCGCGCCTATCGCGATCGCGCCGACTATCTCGGCGATCCCGATTTCGTGTCGATCCCGTCGATGCTGCTCGATCCCGTCTACGCGGCCGGCCTGCGCAACACGATCCGCACCGATCGCGCGACGCCGAGCGCGTCCCTGCCCGGCGCGCCGGACGAGCAGCCGAAGGGCAGCGATACCACGCACTTCTCGATCCTGGATGGCGAAGGCAACCGCGTCGCCGCGACGCTGTCGATCAACTGGCCGTTCGGCGCGGCCTTCGTGCCGCCCGGCACCGGCGTGCTGCTGAACAACGAGATGGACGACTTCGCGGTCAAGCCCGCGGCGCCGAATGTCTATGGCCTGATCGGCACCGCGGCCGGCGCCAACGCGATCGCCCCCGGCAAGCGACCGCTGTCGAGCATGACGCCGGTGTTCCTCGACGACGGCGAACGCGTCGCGATCCTCGGCACGCCGGGCGGCAGCCGCATCATCACGATGGTGCTGCTCGCGACGCTGGAATACGCGGCCGGTCGCCCGATCGCGGACTGGGTCGGGCGCGGTCGCTATCATCACCAGTTCCTGCCCGACGCTGTCAGCTTCGAGCCGGACGCATTCGACGACGCGGAGATCGCCGCGCTCGAGGCCTACGGCCACGCACTGCGCCCGATGAGCCGCCGCTACGGCAACATGCAGGCGATCCTGTGGGATCGCGCCTCGAACGCCGTCGAGGCCGCGTCCGATCCTCGCGGGGGCGGGGCGGCGGTGGTCAGGTAGCGGCTTTCTCGCTGCGCTCGCATCCCCCCCTGCCCCCCCCTTCTGAAGAAGGGGGGTAACTGCGTGGTCTTCCTGCTTCAGAAAAAGGAAGGGTAACTGCGTCATCCCCCCCTTCGCTTGCGAAGGGGGGCCAGGGGGGATGCGAGCGCAGCGAGAAACTCAAATCTCATAATCAATAATCAACGGCGCATGATCCGAAAAGCGCTGGTCCTTGTAGATCGACGCGCGCTGCACCTTGTCCTTGAGCCCCGGCGTGATGACCTGGTAGTCGATGCGCCAGCCGACGTTCTTTGCCCAGGCCTGGCCGCGGTTGGACCACCAGGTATACTGCTCGTCGCGCGGGTCGACGACGCGGAAGGCATCGACATAACCGAGTGGCCCGAACAGCTGATCCATCCACGCCCGTTCCTCGGGCAGAAAACCCGAGTTCTTCTGGTTGCCGCGCCAGTTCTTGATATCCAGCTTCGTATGGGCGATGTTCCAGTCGCCGCAGATGATGTATTCGCGACGCTTGCGCCGCAGCGACTTCAGCAGCGGCTCCATGCGCGCCATCAGGTCGAACTTGACCGCCTGGCGCGCCTCCCCGCTCGAGCCCGACGGCAGATACAGCGACACGATGCTGAGCTTGCCGAAGTCCGCCTGCAGCCAGCGGCCCTCACAATCGACATCGGGCCAGCCGAAGCCGGCCTGGATCCGGTCGGGCTTCACGCGGCTGTAGATCGCGACCCCGGAATAGCCCTTCTTCTCGGCGTCGTGGTAATGCGCATGCCAGCCGTCGGGCCGGAACACGCCGTCGTCGAGCTGGTGTTCCTGGGCCTTGGTCTCCTGGATGCAGACGACGTCGGCCCGCTGGTGGCCGAGCCAGTCGAAAAAGCCCTTGCGGGCCGCCGAACGGATGCCGTTGGCGTTGAAGCTGATGACCCGCATCGGGGACTCCTGTCACAGGGATTTCGACAAAACGACCCGATTTTGTCATTTTTCACTTGACAAGCACAAATTTAATACCAAACTACTACCATCTCGCGCTCCCGCCGGGGGAGGAATGAAAACGGTCTTTACCAGCCGTGAAGCCTCCGCAATCACCGGGCTCAGCCACAGGCAGCTTGCCTACTGGCGCCAGAGCGGGATCCTGTCGCCCTCGCACCAGACCCCCGGCGGCCACGCCCGCTACAGTTTCACCGACCTCGTCGCGCTGAAGACCGCCAAACGACTGCTCGAAGCCGGCGTCTCCGTGCAGAAGATGCGCCGGAGCATCGCTTCTCTGCTCGCCTTCCTGCCGCAGTACCGCCAGCCGCTCGCCGAACTGTCGCTGCTCGCCAGCGAGGACATGGTGCTCGCCTTTCACCAGGGCACCGCGTTCGAGACCGTCAGCGGCCAGGCCTGGATCCTGCCGGTCGCCGGGATGCTGCGCGACATCGAACGTCTGCGCGACGCGCACGACCCGAATACCCCGTATCAACAGGAACTCTTTCCGCCGGCGCCCGAGCGGCGCAGGGCCGGCGCCCACAGCCCGCATGGGGGGACTCCACGATGACGACGATTGCAATCGCAAACCAGAAAGGCGGCTGCGGCAAGACCACGACCGCGATCAATCTCGCGGCCTGTCTCGGCCGCCAGGGCATGTCGGTGCTGCTGATCGACATCGACCCGCAGGGCCACGCCTCACTCGGCCTCGGCCGCGGACGCGAGGAGGCGCCCGGACTCTACGAGGTCTTCGTGCAGGAGGCCGCGCTCCCCGACGCGATCCTGTTCGACGTGCTGCCCGGCGTCGACCTGATCCCGGCGACGATCTCGCTGGCTGCGATCGAGCACTTGCTCGCCGACCTGCCAAAGCGTGAACGTCAGCTGGCATTGCACCTCGACGTCATCGCGCCGGCCTATGACTACATCGTCATCGACTGCCCGCCGACGCTCGGCCTGCTGTTCTTCAACGCACTGCGCGCGGCCGACCTCGTACTGGTCCCGGTCGAACTGAGCGCATTCTCCCTCGACGGCGTCGAGCGGTTGTCGGAGACAATCGACCTGCTCTCGGAAAAATACGCGATCGACCTGCCGGTGCACCTGCTGCCGACGCTGGTCGATCACCGCAACCGCTTCACGCGCGACACGCTGGATACCCTGCGCGAACGCTATCGCGGCGAGTTGCTGCCCGTGCTGATCCACCAGACCGTGCGCCTGAAGGAGGCCGCTGCGCGCGGCAAGCCGGTCATCGATCATGCGCCGGACTGCCCCGCCAGCCATGACTATGTCGCGCTGGCGCAAACGATCCTCACGATCACGCACAAGGAGCCGCGCCCGGGAGAGGAACGCGACTCGAACATCCGCCGCTGGCTCGGTGAGGCCACGGGGCCGGCGACGATCCTGGTGGATCAGGATTCTCCTCACCCGTTTGCGCAGGACGACGAGCTGCAGAAGGTCGTGCTGCGCTATCACGGCGTCGGCGATCACGACCTGCGCATCGCCGGCGACTTCAACGACTGGATCCCGGACGCCGGCGTCGAGAGCCGCCGCCATGCCGATATCGTCACCAAGACACTGCGGGTCGCGCCCGGCACCTACCAGTACCGCCTGGTCCTCGACGGACGCTGGCAGGAAGATCGCGACAACCCGAAGACCACCGTCAACGCCTTCGGCGAGACCAACTCGGTGCTGATCGTCGAACGACGTCGCATCCCGGTACCGGCCTGACATGGGCCGCATGCCCGCACGTGAATCGTTTCGCGGCGACGCCCGGGACCGGCTTTCCCGCATCGGTGGTCTTTTTCTCAGCGATGAACAACACCGCCGCCACTGCCTCGCATTGCATGCCCACCCCGATGATGCGCAGGCGCTGCCCGCGATCGACCTCGCGCGCGCGCTCGCCCGTCTCGGTCATCCCGTCGCGGTGATCGAGCCCCCGCGTGATGTCCGACTGCAACTGAGAGTGTTACCTTGTGCCGACAGTTTTACCGTCACTGGTCTGATGCGGGAACCCGATGACGCCTCCCATCGTCCAGATTATGATGCAAGTCTTCGCGACAGCGATGAAATCTTCATCGTCGAGTCGACAAGCGCGACGCCCGCGGAGACAATAGCGTCGGGACTGATCACAGTACCGGCCGACGAGCAAGGGATGCGCCGCGCGTGGCGGTTGCTGAAGTCGCTCGCGGCGCACCGCCCCGCATCAGGGGCGGTCGCGACGATCGGCGCCACAATCACCGGCGCGATCGATCCCGGCGATGCCGGTGACTGTCATGCGCGCTTTGCCGCGGCGGCCGCGCGCTTTCTCGGTATCGAAGTCGTCAGTTACGCCTGCCTGTTGCGCGACGGGCAGAACCGGGAACAGGAGTTGCGCAATATCGCTGCCCTGCTGATCGCCGATCTCGGCATCGGCGCCGGTGCTGCGGCCACGAACATATAGATGAGGAATCATGATGAGCATTCATCTCAGAACCGTAGCGCTGACCTCCGACGAAATCCTCCGTGAACTCGTCGCCGACTCTCTGACCAACATCCTCGGCGAGGGACATGAAGTCATCAGCGACAAGCTCCCGTTCGACGGCCACCACATCCTTGCGCTGAACAGCGAGCGGCGACCGGTACTGTTGGTCTGGGACAGCCGCGACGGCGGTCGCGCCCTGCTCGCCGGGCTCGCCGCGATCGAGGGCCTCAGCGACAACCGCGCGATGCTGTACCGGCTCTATCCGGCGCTGTTCCGCGGCAGCCGCGACAGCAGCGCGATCTTCCGCGTCGAGGACATGCAGTTGATCGTGCTCGCGCCGAAGGCGCCGCCCGGCGGCAGCTACCTGCGCCAGGCATTCGCGAACCTGTCGGTCCACACCTTCCGTATCCTTGAAGTCGACGGCAAGATCGGGCTGCTGATCGAGACCCAGCGCGATGAACCCGTCTCTTCGCAGGCGAGCACCGCCGCCCCGGTCAGGACCGCATTCCGCAGCGGGCAGATCGACCTCTCTCCGGAAGAGGACAGCTACTTCCGCAGGCAATAGACCCGCAGCCTTTCGATCCCGCGTCCCCTCTGGTAACCTGCACCTCCAGAACCGAAGGGGACCGGAGAGACTTCATGCAGGACTACCAGCGCCGTTTCATCGAGTTTGCGATCGCGCACAATGCGCTGCTGTTCGGCGAATTCAAGCTCAAATCGGGACGCATGAGCCCGTATTTCTTCAACAGCGGCAAGTTCGACAACGGCGCCGCGATCGCCGGCCTCGGCCGCTACTACGCCGAGGCGATCGTCAGTTCCGGCATTGCCTTTGACATGCTCTACGGCCCGGCGTACAAGGGCATCCCGCTCGCGGTCGCGACAGCCATCGCGCTCAACGACCATCACGGAATAGACGTCCCCTATGCCTTCAACCGCAAGGAGGCCAAGCAGCACGGCGAGGGCGGTATCATCGTCGGTCATGCGCTCGAGGGCCGGGTGCTGATCGTCGATGACGTGATCTCGGCCGGCACCTCGGTGCGCGAGTCGGTCGGGATCATCGATGACGCGAAGGCGAAGGTCGCCGGCGTCACGAGCTCGCTCGACCGCCAGGAGCGCGGCACGGATGGTCGCTTCGCCATCGAGGAGGTCGAGATGACCTGGGGCATCAAGGTCGCGAGCGTCGCCAGCCTCTCTGTACTGATCGAATACCTGTCATCGACGCCGGGCATGACCACCGCGCTCGAACGCATCCGCGCGTACCAGAAGCAGTACGGCCGCTCGAGCGACGCCTGAGTGATGGCGTCGCTCGAGCACGAATTCCCCGCGCGCGACGATCAGATTTTTCTCAACCATGCCGGCCTCGCACCGTGGCCTCGCCGCGCCGCGGATGCCGTCGCCGCGTTTGCGCGCGAGAACTTCGATAGCGGGCCGGCACACTACGAACGCTGGGCCGCGACCGAGACCGCGTTGCGCGAACAGGGGCGCGCGCTGTTGGGGGCGGCGTCCGCCGATGACATCGCGCTGCTGAAGAACACCTCCGAAGGGCTGTCGATCGTCGCCTACGGTATGCCGTGGACCGCCGGTGACAACATTGTGACCAGCGCCGAGGAATTCCCGTCGAATCGCATCGTCTGGGAATCACTGCGTGATCAGGGCGTCGGCTTGCGCGAGGCGGAGATTCACGCGGTCCCCGATCCCGAGGCCGCGCTGTTTGCGCTATGCGACGAGCGCACACGCCTCGTCACCGTCAGCTCGGTGCAGTATGCGAGCGGCCTGCGCATGGACCTCGCACGCATCGGCGCATTCTGCCGTGAACGCGGCATCGCCTTCTGCGTCGATGCGATCCAGAGCCTCGGCGCGTTGCAGATCGATGCCCGTGCGATCCACGCCGACGCCGTCATTGCCGACGGACACAAATGGATGCTCGGTCCGGAGGGCATTGCGCTGTTCTACACGCGCCCCGGCTTTCGTGAGCA
Source organism: uncultured Chromatiales bacterium (assembly GCA_964384095.1). Lineage (GTDB taxonomy): Bacteria > Pseudomonadota > Gammaproteobacteria > SZUA-140 > SZUA-140 > JAITWN01. The sequence goes on along the minus strand of CAYLKC010000029.1, from coordinate 11,501 downwards.
ACTGCGGCTGACGCAATACGGCTGGCACATGGTCGATGCGATCGGCGACTACGAGCGCCGCGACTGGCGGCCGGCAGGAAGTGCGCGCCGCTTCGAGTGCGGCAGCCCGAACATGCTCGGCATCCATGGGCTGCACGCGAGCCTGGGGCTATTGCTCGAGATCGGTCTCGACAAGGTCGAGCAGCGGGTGCTCGACAATGCGCGTTATCTGATTGAGCTGATCGACGAGACCGACGGGCTGGAGCTGCTGTCGTCGCGCGATCCGGCGCGGCTGTCGGGCATCGTCGTATTCAAACGGCCTGGGATCGGTGCGACTGCGCTGTTCCAGGCATTGCGCGCAGCCGGCGTGCAGTGCGCGCCGCGCGGCGGCGGGGTGCGGTTTTCACCGCACTGCCATACGCGGCGGGAGGAGATCAGGCGGGCGGTGAGGCTGGCGCTCGCATGATGCGATCAATGGATCACTTGCTGAACAGATCGTCGAGCTGCTTGCGGGCGATGTCTTCAGGACTTGAGATATCGGCGGCGGGTTTTGCCGCGTCACCGCTGAACAGCGCATCCAGCCCGCGGCGCGCTTCATCGGCCTCGCCGGACGGCGCGGCGTATGCGTTCGGATTGATACCGAAATAGCCGCAGAAGTTCGCCCGCTGCTTGTCGGTGACGGGATCGGCGACCGGCTCGCGGCACTGGTTCGCGACGGCTGGATCGAACCAGACGCACATCCGGCACACGTGCAACTCCGCGCGGCAGTGCGGGCACTCGGCGAGGCGCGGGAGCGGCGCGAGCAGATCGGCAAGGGGCTTGCCGCATTTCCAGCAGGGACAGACATCCGCCATGACCGGCGTCTCCTCGCGGAGCAGGATCAGGCAGCTCGCCCGCGCGGGCGCACTGAGACCTCCAGGCCAAGCGCGTGCAGAATCTCGATGAAATTCGAGAAGCGAGGATTGCCGGTTTCGGAGAGTGATGTGTACAAGGCTTCACGTGAGAGACCGGTACGTTGGGCCAGCTCGGACATTCCCATGATCGCGCGCGCGACGTCGCTCATCGCCGCGAGCATGACCTGTTCGTTGCCATCTTCAATCGCGGCATTGATGTATTCGGCAATTTCCTCCGGTGTCTTCAGATATTCCACCGGATCAAACGCTACGGTCTTGTCACGCCTGGCCATTACAATCGCTCCAGTATTCAATCGCCCTTTCCACGTCGCGTCCCTGGGTAGACTTATCGCCACCGCACAGCAGGATGACGACCGTCCTGTCCACCCACCCGTAATACAGGCGATAACCCTTGCCCTCGGAGATTCGTAATTCTCTCACGCCTTGGCCTACCGGCTTCCAGTCGCCTTCGAGTCCGAGCGACAAGCGCCTGATCCTGAGCAGGATGCGTTGTCTCGCACGGCAGTCACGCAAGCCTTGCAACCAATCGTCGATCGGAATCCTGCCGCGCGCATCCCGATACTTGCGGATCTTGTACATTACGCAGCCTATGGAAGCGGGGCCCAAATGTCAAGTATATATTACACATGGAAATCTGATTCCGTGAGTATGGCAGGCGCCATGTATGTGGCTTGACAGATAATCGCTGATTACCCGGGGTATATAAATACTGATTCCAAGCGGATTATGGATGGAACACGACGGCGGCCTGATCAGCGCGAGAGTTCCTCGATCAGCCCGCTCGCGAAGCGGCCGTTGCGGCCTTCGGGATCGGTCGCGACCGTCAGATCCAGATAACGCCGGTACGCCTCTTCGTCGCGTTCCCCCTGCGCGACCAACGCCGCGGCCAGATAGGTCGCGGCCTGGAAGCCGGGCGCCATCGCGTCGAAGGTCGGATGGGCGAGGATCTCATCCAGCAACTGCCGGCCCTGGTCGTGGCGGTTGAAGAAGGACGGGATATGGATGAAGGAATTCGCCGCGACCAGCAGCGTATCGAGGTAGCGCGGGGAGGCGCGATCCTCGCCCTTCGACAGCAGGTCGAGCGCGCGGTCGATATCGCGCAGGCCGTCGTCGGTCATGCGGCGCTTGTCGAGATTGTTCGACGCGTCCCTGCCCTGCAGCGTCGTACTGGCGCCGAGATACGCGAGATACACCGGCTCCCGCGGATGGGCGCGGCTCAGCGAGCGAAAGCGTTGGGTCGCGTCACGCACCGCGCGGCGATCGCCATCGACGGCGAGGAGGAAGACCTCGCGGGCCTCGGTGAGTTCGGGGTCGGGGTCGCCGGCGAGTGCGGGGAGGGTCAGGAACAGCAGCAGCACTAACCAGGTGAATCGATACTGTTTCATGACGTACCTCCCGGCATATGTGCCTGCGCCCGTCTACTGTACGATTATATCGCAGTTATGGGGAGAACCGGGGAACCGGGGTCGGACCACGGCAACCCCTTGTATCCTGTGCAATCAAGCCTGATATCCGGCCTGATTACCGCCCTCCCAGCCTGTTTTCGGGGTCGAAATCTTGTATCCGGTGTAGCAATGCCTACCGCAGCAGTCATTTTGCACCTGAAAACAGGCCGGGAGACCTGAAGTTCGGCTAGATTATTGAATGAGATGGGTTCTGGCAGACTCAGAGTCAGTCGACATTTCGTCTGACTACATAATTCATATTGGCCGATTCAACCGACAAAAGCGGCACGATCGGCTCATTCAAGCCTTCGCAAAAACCAGGACTGACATAAAGCTGCTATTGCTCGGAGAAGGGAAAGTGGAGGGCCGGATCAAAACCCTGGTGGATAACCTCGGACTCACGGATCGAGTCATTTTCCTGGGCTTTCGAAAGAACCCCTACCCATACATAAAGATGGCTAAAACACTGGTCCTGGCGGAATGAGGAAATTGATTCCTGCAGACTCCCCTTGCTGCCCGCCATTGTATCCCGTCAGCCGCGCCGCGTAATCTGTCTCAGCCAGCCACCAGTTTCAGCCCGACCAGCACGGTCACGACCTCGAACACGCGCTTGATGACGCGGTTGCCCTTGACGACCGCGAGGTGGGCGCCGAGGTAGCCGCCGATCAGCGAACCAAGCAGGAGAGCCGGCAGCCAGTCCCACTGGATCGTACCCTGCACGCCGAGGGTCAGCGCGCCGGCGCCGTTCCAGAACACGCCGACCAGCACCAGTGTATAAGCGACCGCGTGCTTGTATTCGAGGCCGAACCAGCGCACCAGCCACAGCGTGACGAACAGGCCGCTGCCCGAGGTCAGCGAGCCGTTGACGATGCCGATGAAGCACAGCACGAGACCGCCGGTGAGTTTCCGGTTGAAGTCGTTCGCGACCTCGCGGCGGACGAGACCGAGTTCGGGCCTGAGCCACGAATAGACGCCGAGGCCAATGGTCAGAAAGCCGAGCGTAACCTCGGCGATGCGCTCGGGCACCTGCAGGATCACGCTGGCGCCGACGACGACGCCGGGCAGTCCGCAGGCGAGGATGAACAGCGAGAAGCGCCAGGTCAGGCCGCCGCCCCTGAGATAGCGCAGCGTCGCGCCGACGCCGAGGGCGACGCTCGCGACCTTGTGCGTCGCGAGCGCGATCGCGAACGGCAGACCGAGAAAAATCAGCGCCGGCAGTTGCAGCAAGCCGGCGCCGCCACCGGCAAGCGCGGACAGCATGTTCGCGACTAGCGCGACGACGAACAGAATGAGATGATTGAACCAGTCGATGACGCGTCACCCGGCTCCGGCTCGGGGAGCCGATCGTGCGGCGAGGCGGTCGCTCGACTGAACGGCCGTCAACGCCGGATCAGCGAACCGACGCCTTCATCGGTGAACACCTCGAGCAGTACCGCATGCTCGACGCGGCCGTCGATGATGTGCGAACTGTTGACGCCGCCCTGCACCGCATCGAGCGCGCAGCGGATCTTCGGCAGCATGCCGCCGTGGATCGTGCCGTCCTGGATCAGTCGGTCGACGTCGGCGACAGTAAGGCCGGTGATGACCTCGCCCTGTTTGTCGAGGACGCCGGCGGTGTTGGTCAGCAGGATCAGCTTCTCGGCCTTGAGCACCTCGGCGACCTTGCCGGCAACGAGGTCGGCGTTGATATTGTAGGACTCGCCGTCGTCGCCGACGCCAATCGGCGCGATCACCGGGATGAAGTCACCGCCGACCAGCATGTTGATGACGCTGGCGTTCACGCTCGCGACCTCGCCGACATGACCGATATCGATGATCTCGTCGACCTCGGTCTCCGGCGACTTGCGGGTGACATTGAGCTTGCGCGCCTTGATCAGCGGGCCGTCCTTGCCGCTGAGCCCGACAGCCTGGCCGCCATGCTTGTTGATCAGCGTGACGATTTCCTTGTTGACGAGGCCGCCGAGCACCATCTCAACGACATCCATCGTCTCGCTGTCGGTGACGCGGATGCCGTCGATGAACTGGCTCTGTTTGCCGATGCGCTCGAGCACCTTGCCGATCTGCGGCCCGCCGCCGTGGACGACGACCGGGTTCATGCCGACCAGCTTCATCAGCACGACATCGCGTGCGAAGCCGCTCTTCAGGGCCTCGTCGATCATCGCATTGCCGCCGTACTTGATGACGATGGTCTTGCCGGCGAAGCGGCGGATGTATGGCAGCGCCTCGGTGAGGACGCGGGCGATGTTCATCGCGCTGTTCTTGTTCAGTGTCATCGGTGCGGCCCTGATTTCCTGGTGCGATGGTCCGGGCGGTCGGGGTGCCCTGCAAGACCTGCTATTGCCTCGAACGGTACTATATCCACCGTCAGAACGGCAACGACAGTCCCGGTTCGACCGCGCGCAGCGCCTGCCGGAACGTGGCCTGGATGCGCTCGAGCGCGGTGGCGTCGTCGGCCTCGAAGCGCAGGATCAGCGACGGGGTCGTGTTCGATGCCCGCACCAGACCCCAGCCGTCGTCGAACTCGGCGCGCAGGCCGTCGATGGTGATGACGCGGGCGCCGTCGATGCGCGGATCGGCGAGGAAGCGCTCCATGAAGGCGTGGTTCTCGCCCTCATCGGCGAAGTCGACGCGCAGCTCGGGGGTCGTGATCGCATCCGGCAGCGCGGCGAACACCGCGGCCGGCGGTCGCGGGTCGCGGGCGAGGATCGCGATCAGCCGCGCGGCGGCGTACAGCGCGTCGTCGAAGCCGTACCAGCGGTCGCGGAAGAAGATGTGCCCGCTCATCTCGCCGGCGAGCGGGGCGTCGAGTTCCTTCAATTTGGCCTTGATCAGCGAGTGACCGGTGCGCGCCATCACCGGCTCGCCGCCATGCTCGCGGATCACGCGCGCGAGGTGGCGCGAACACTTGACGTCGAAAATGATCGGCGCGCCCGGATGCTCCCCAAGTACGTCGGCGGCATACAGCATCATCTGGCGGTCGGGCCAGATGATGCGGCCGTCGGGATCGATGACGCCGATGCGGTCGCCGTCGCCGTCGAAGGCCAGACCGAGGTCGGCCTGCTGCCGCTTGACCTCCGCGATCAGGTCGGCGAGGTTTTCGGGCTGGCTCGGGTCCGGGTGATGGTGCGGGAAGGTGCCGTCGACCTCGCAATAGAGTTCGGTGACCTCGCAGCCGAGCATCCGCAGCAGCCGGGGCGCGACGTCGCCGGCGACGCCGCTGCCGCAGTCGACGACGACCTTCAGCGCGCGCGCCGGCTCGACGTCGGCAGCGACGCGCGCGAGATAGTCGTCGATGACCTCGGCCTCATGGCGCACACCGGGCGTCGGCGCCTGATACAGCTCGCCGCGCTCGATACGCTCGCGCAGGCGCTGGATGCGCGCACCGGAGAGTGTCTCGCCGCCGAGCATGATCTTGAAGCCGTTGTAGTCGGGCGGATTGTGGCTGCCGGTGACCATGACGCCGGAACCCTGGCTGTGTTCGTGAGCGGCGTAGTACAGCAGCGGCGTCGGGATGCGGCCGGCGTCGATGACGTCGATCCCGGCGGCGCGGATGCCGGCGCCGAGGGCTGCAATGAATTCCGGACCAGACAGGCGACCGTCGCGACCGAGCACGATCACTTTGAGACCGTGCTCCTGCGCATCGGTACCGATCGCGTGGCCGATCGCGCGGACGCTGTCAGCGGTCAGCGTGCGGCCGACGATGCCGCGGATGTCGTAGGCCTTGAAGATGTCGGGTGAGATCATCTCAGTGCCGCCCCGAATTGCCGAAGCCGCCGGCGCCGCGCTCGCTGGCGGTGAACTCATCGACGACGTCAAAGCCGACCTGGGCGACCGGCACGAACACCATCTGCGCGATGCGCTCGCCGACCGTGATCGTGAACGGTTCCCTGCCGCGGTTCCAGCACGACACGAAGACCTGGCCCTGGTAGTCCGAGTCGATCAGCCCGACGAGATTGCCGAGCACGATGCCGTGCTTGTGGCCGAGGCCGGAGCGCGGCAGCAGCACCGCCGCGAGCGCGGGGTCGCCGATGTGGATCGCGAGCCCGGTCGGGATCAGGTGCGTCTCGCCGGGTTTGATCTCGAGCGGGGCGTCGAGACAAGCGCGCAGGTCGAGGCCGGCAGAGCCGGCGGTCGCGTAGTCCGGCAGCGGGATCGCGTCGCCGAGACGGGGGTCGATGATCTTCAGCTGCACCCGCTGCATCGGGGGTCTCCTCGGTCATGTGTCTTTTTTCTACCCCCCCTTCTTCAGAAGGGGGGTCGGGGGGGATGCGGCGGTCGGAGTTCTAAACTCGATCAACTCGCTGCGCTCGCATCCCCCCTGCCCCCCTTCGCAAGCGAAGGGGGGATCTTGTGTGCCCTACCCCCTGCGTCAGCGAAGGGGGGGATTACTGCCGGTTCGTCGTGTAGCGGTCCGCGATCAGGTCGATCAGCCGTCTGGCGAGGCGGTCCTTCGGCATGCGGGGGATCGCTTCGCTGCCGTCCTGCCAGTACACCGTGACCTCGTTTTCGTCGCTGTCGAAGCCGGTGCCGGGGCGGCCGACGAGGTTGCCGACGATCATATCCACGCCCTTGTCGCGCAGCTTTGCGCGCGCGTGGTCATCGAGCGCCCCGGTCTCGGCGGCGAAGCCGACCGTGAACGGCGCATCCGCGCGCGCGGCGACCGCGGCGAGGATGTCCGGCGTACGCTCGAGCGTGAGGTCGAGGGTCGCGTCCCGCTTCTTGATCTTTGCATCGGCGATCTGCGCAGGCCGGTAATCGGCGACCGCGGCGGCGGCGATGAAGAGGTCGGCGTCCGCGATCGCGGCCATCACCGCGTCATGCATCTGCCGCGCGCTCTCGACCGCGACGCGCTCGACACCGGCATGCAACGGCCGATCAACCGGCCCGCTGACCAGCGTCACGCGCGCACCGGCCCCGGCGGCGGCGTTCGCGAGGGCATAGCCCATCTTGCCGGAGCTGCGGTTCGTGACATAACGTACCGGATCGATCGCCTCGCGGGTCGGGCCGGCGGTGATCACGACACGGCGGCCTTCGAGCCGGCCGCTCTCGAACAACGCGCCGGCGAGGTCGCAGATCTCGTCGGGCTCGAGCATGCGACCGGGGCCGGTCTCGCCGCAGGCCTGGTCGCCGACACCCGGGCCGAATACCCGGACGCCGCGCTGCCTCAGTGTCTCCAGGTTTGCCTGCGTCGCCAGGTGCGCCCACATCTGATGATTCATCGCCGGCGCGACCGCGAGCGGGGCATCGCTGGCGAGACACAGCGTCGTCAGCAGGTCATCGGCGATGCCGTGGGCGAGTTTCGCGAGGCAGTTTGCGGACGCCGGCGCGATCAATACGAGGTCGGCCCATCTCGCGAGGTCGATATGTCCGAACGCGGCCTCGGCGTCCGGATCGAGATGACGGGTATGGACCGGCCGACCCGACAGCGCCTGCAGCGTCAGCGGGGTGATGAATTCGGCGCCGGCGCGCGTCAGGACGACCTCAACGGCCGCGCCGGCGTCACGCAGGCGGCGAACGAGCTCGGCGGACTTGTAGGCGGCGATGCTGCCGGTCACGCCGAGCAGGATGTTCCGGTTTACGAGGCTCATCGGGGCTGGTTATGCTGGATTCCGGGCTCCATAAGATAGCACAGGCGGCCCGGGCGCGCGGCGCAGCGGCGGGTACAGGGCGTGCGCACCCTCACCCACGACAGGGAGTGTCGACATGGCCATCTCCGACTGGCCCGCGGACGAACGCCCGCGGGAAAAGCTGCTGGCGCGCGGGCCCGCCAGCCTCTCCGACGCCGAACTGCTCGCGATCTTCCTGCGCACCGGCCTGCCCGGCCTGACCGCGGTCGATCTCGCGCGCCGGCTGCTCACCGAACACGGCAGCCTGCGCCGTCTGCTCGATGCCGACGCGCGCCGCTTCTGTGACAGCCCCGGGCTCGGGCTCGCGAAATACGCGCAGCTCCAGGCCGTGCTGGAGATGGTCCGGCGCTACCTGCGCGAGACGCTGCAGCGCGGCGACGCGCTGCGCAATCCGGCCGACACCCGCAATTACCTGACCGCGCAGTTGCGCGACCGCGCCTACGAGGTGTTCGCGTGCCTGTTCCTCGATACCCGCCACCGTGTCATCGCCTTCGACGAGGTCTTCCGCGGCACCATCGACGGCGCCAGCGTGCACCCGCGCGAGATCGTCAAGCTCGCGCTCGCGCACAACGCCGCGGCGCTGATCTTCGCCCACAACCACCCCTCCGGCATCGCCGAGCCAAGCCAGGCCGACCTGCGCCTGACCCGCCGCCTCCGCGAGGCCCTGCAGCTCGTCGACATCCGTGTCCTCGACCACCTGATCGTCGGCGACGGCGCCGTGCTCTCCTTCGCCGAGCAGGGCCTGCTGTAGGTGGGATCAGAGTCGATTGATCGCAACCGTCACGATTGCCGGAAGCCTGTGACCCTCCCGTTACGGGACCTTCCGGCCGCAGGACGCGGCCGGAGAGCGTACAGGGATGTATTTACAGCGTGTCCCGTAACGGGAGGATCACAGGCTTCAACCACTGCGGCCAGACACGGTTGCGATCAATCGACTCTGCCCCTGAAATCAATGAGTTGAGGAATCAGGCTTGTCTGGGCCCCGGGGATCTGATATAAAGGCACGTTCCGAATTTTCTACCGGTTTGGAGTATTACGATGTCCAGAGTATGTCAGGTGACCGGCAAGGGGCCGATGGTCGGCAATAACGTGTCACACGCGAACAACAAGACAAGGCGCCGCTTTCTGCCGAACCTGCAGACGCATCGCTTCTGGGTCGCCAGCGAGAACCGCTGGGTCAAGCTGCGCGTCAGCTCGCACGGCCTGCGCATCATCGACAAGCGCGGCATCGACAGCGTGCTGTCCGACGTGCGCGGCCGCGGCGTCAAGGTATAAGGAGCCCGATCATGCGCGACAAGATCAAGCTGGTCTCTTCCGCCGGGACGGGACACTTCTACACCACCAACAAGAACAAGCGGACGATGCCGGACAAGCTCGAGATCAAGAAGTATGACCCGGTCGTGCGCAAACACGTGATGTACAAGGAAGCCAAGATCAAGTAAACAAAAAACCCGCCGCGGCGGGTTTTTTGTTGCCGGCCCTTCCCGCCTTCAGGTCCGGTACTCGGCGTTGATCTTCACATAGTCATAGGACAGGTCGGTCGTCCATACGCGCGCTGCGGCCTCGCCGCGGCCGAGCGAGATCCGGATGGCGATCTCTTCCTGCCGCATCACTGCCTGTCCCTGCTCCTCGGTGTAGCCGTCGGCGCGCGCGCCGTCGCGGACGATGCAGACATCGTCGAGCCGGATCATGACGCGGCCGACATCGAGTGCATCGAGTCCGGCGCGGCCGACCGCGGCGAGGATGCGGCCCCAGTTCGGGTCGCCGGCGAAAAATGCGGTCTTGACCAGCGGCGACAGCGCGACCGCGTAGGCGACCTTGCGACACTCGGCGCGGTCGCGTCCGCCCTCGACCTCGACCGTGATGAAGCGCGTCGCGCCCTCGCCGTCGCGGATCACCATTTGCGCGAGCGCGGCACAGGTCTCGCGCACCGCGGCGCGGAACGCCGGCCAGCGCGGGTCGCGTTCCGACTCGATCGCCGACATCGACGCCGCGCCGGTCGCGAGCAGCACGCAGGCGTCGTTGGTCGAGGTGTCGCCGTCGATCGTGATCGCGTTGAAGCTGTCGTCGACGGCCTCGGCGAGGCAGCGCTGCAGCAGGTCCGGCGCGACGCGCGCGTCGGTGGCAAGAAACGCAAGCATCGTCGCCATGTCGGGATGGATCATGCCGGCGCCCTTGGCGATGCCGTTCAGCGTGATGGTCGCCTCGCCGATCCGGAACTGCGTCGACACTGCCTTCGGCACCGTATCCGTCGTCATGATACCGCGCGCGGCCTCGGCCCAGCCCTGCGCATCGAGCGCGGTCATCAGTCGCCCGGCCGCGCCCTCGATGCGCGCGACCGGCAGTGGTTCGCCGATGACGCCGGTCGAGAACGGCAGCACCGCGGTGACGTCACAGCCGCCGAGCGCGGCGATCAGCGCGCAACATTCCTCCGCGGCGCGCAGGCCGGCGGCGCCGGTGCCGGCATTGGCATTACCGGAATTGATCAACAGAAATCGGGGGACGGATCGTTCGAGGTGCCGGCGCGCGAGGATCACCGGCGCGGCGCAGAAGGCATTGCGGGTGAAGACCGCAGCGCAGGCGCTGCCCGGCGCGGTCTCGAACAACACCAGATCGAGCCGGCCCTGCTTGCGGATACCGGCCGCGACCGCGCCGACGCGGATACCGGGGACTTCGTGGAGGACGGGAAGCTCCGCGCTCAGGCCGACGGCCACAGGATCACCGCGCTCAGCTGAGCTTGCCGTGACACTGCTTGTACTTACGACCCGAGCCGCAGGGGCAGGGGTCGTTGCGACCGACCTTCGTGCCTTCGCGAACGAAGGGCTGGCGCTGGTCTTCGGCCGCGGGCGGCGGCGCGGTGCCCGCGGCAGGGGTGGCGGCGCCGGCCAGCGCGCTGGCATCGGCATGCTGGAACTGCATGCGGGCGTTCGAACGACGCTGTTCCTCGACCGCTTCGACGTCCTCCTGGGCGCGGACTTCGACACGCGCGAGCACCGAGGTGATCTCCTGCTTGATGCGCTCGAGCATCGCGGTGAACATCTCGAAGGCCTCGCGCTTGTACTCCTGCTTCGGGTTCTTCTGCGCATAGCCGCGCAAATGGATGCCCTGGCGCAGCGCGTCCATCGCGGCGAGGTGATCCTTCCAGTTGCTGTCGAGCACCTGCAGCATCACCGCCTTCTCGAATTCGCGCATGACCTTCGCCCCGGCGAGCTGCTCCTTCTCCGCGTAGCGACGCTCGAACTCGCCGAGGATGCGCTCGCGCAGCGGTTCCTCGTGCAGGTTCTCGTCCTCGTCGAGCCACTGCCGGATCGGCAGCACGACGCCGTATTCCTGCTCCAGCGCCTTTTCGAGGCCGGGGACGTCCCACTGCTCGTCGATGCTCTCCGGCGGAATCCAGGTGTCGATATGGGCATTGATGACGTTGTGACGGATATCGCGGATCGTGTCGGCGACGTCATCGGACTCCATCAGCTCATTGCGCTGGTGGTAGACGACGCGGCGCTGGTCGTTGGCGACATCGTCGTATTCGAGCAGCT
>CAYLKC010000028.1:0-21571 GCA_964384095.1 uncultured Chromatiales bacterium | reverse complement strand
TGGCGTCTCGCGTCCCGAGGTCATCGTCCGTGAGATCGACGGCGAGCGCCAGGAGCCCTACGAGCAGCTGACCGTCGATGTCGAGGAGCAGCACCAGGGCGCCATCATGGAGAAGCTCGGCGAGCGCGGCGCGGAGATGCGCGACATGGTGCCGGACGGCAAGGGCAGGGTGCGTCTCGACTTCATCATCCCGGCCCGCGGCCTGATCGGTTTCCGCACCGAGTTTCTGACCGCGACCCAGGGCACTGGTCTGCTCTATCACGTGTTCGACCACTATGGTCCGATCAAGCCCGGCGCCTTCGGCCAGCGCATCAACGGCGTGCTGATCGCCAACGGTCCCGGCAAGGCGCTGGCCTATGCGCTGTTCAACCTGCAGGAGCGCGGGCGGCTGTTCATTGGCCACGGCGAGCAGGTCTATGAGGGCATGATCGTCGGCATCCATTCGCGCGACAACGACCTGGTCGTCAATCCGCTGAAGGCCAAGCAGCTGACCAACATCCGCGCCGCCGGCACCGATGAGAACCTGATCCTGTCGCCGCCGATCCGGCTGTCACTGGAGCAGGCGCTCGAGTTCATCGACGACGATGAACTGGTCGAGGTCACGCCAAACCACATTCGCCTGCGCAAGAAGGCGCTCAAGGAACACGAGCGCAAGCGCTCGTCACGGTTGGCCGGCTGAGGGTCCGCCGGCGCCGGGGTCGTCCGGCGGTTCCTCGCGGCGGCCGGCGTCACTGCCGGCCGCCGCGTCCTTCCTGCGCAGACGGGAACCCACGATGTCGAAGTTCAGCCCGGACAGCGGGTGGAAGCGGCTGACCCGGAACACCAGGTCGCCGACGCTGACCGGCCTGACCGTGCGCATCTCCCGCAGTCGCGGCAGGAACAGCGCCGCGACCGCGAAGCGCGCGAGCGTCGAGGCGAGAAACACCCCGTACAGCGCGCTGAACCATTCGAAGGTCTCCCCGAACAGGGTGATCTGCGCCGGCAGGTGGGTGCCGAGCCAGCCGCCGAGCAACGCCCCGCAGAAGATGCCGATACTGGCCAGCACATTGTGGAAGGCCATCAGCGTCGCGCGTTTCCCGCCCGGGATCAGGTCGTAGAGATAATTGCCCGCGCTCAGTGAGAACCCCGCCCACGCCAGCCCGCTCAGGGCCTGCACCAGCAGCAGATAGACATAATTCGTCGATACCAGCCACAGCGCCGGCAGGAGCGGGATCGTCAGGCCGGTGACGACGAGGATGAAGCGGTTGCCGAAGACATCGCTGATCCGTCCCCAGCGATTCAGCGTCAGGAACTGCACCAGCACCGACATCGCGCTCAGGATCGTGAACTCGAGGTAGCTGAGGCCGAGGTCGCGCAGCATGTAGAGCACGAAGAACGGCGCCGCGATATGCACCGCGAACTGCATGACCGCGAAGAATATCGAGAAGCGCACGAACGGCGAACCGCGCAGGCGCTCGCGGATGCCGGCACGGAATGGTGATTCGAGCACGGCGACATGACCGGGCGGGTCATACATCCGCAGCAGGTGCCAGACCGAGACCATCCGCGCGGCGGCGGCGACGAACAGGATCGTCAGGTAACCGGCCACGGTCCAGCCGTTGCGGTCGAACAGGTCGAGCGTGACCCCGGCAAACACCAGCGCGAGGAACGAGGTGATGCTGCACAGCCGGGTGCGGTGGCCGAAATAGCGCCCGCGGCGTCGTTCCGGGACGAGGTCGCCCATCAGGCTGCCCCATTGCGGCGTGGCAAGGTTTGCGCCGGCGAAGTAGACGATCGCGCAACCGATCAGGATCGGGATCGCATGGTCCGGATACAGGATCGGCAATAGCGCAAGCGGGATCAGCGTCATGCCCTGCAGCGCCGCGCCGGCCACGATGATGGCCTTGCGTCGTCCCGTCAGGCGGCCGAGCCATGACGACAGCAGCTGCGCGAACGACGCGATCAGCGGCGGCAGCGTCGCGAGGATGCCGATCTGGGCAGTCGTCGCCTTCAGGAATATCGCGAAGGCCGAGAAGTAGCTCTCGCCGCTGCCGATCATCACCGACCAGGAAACCCCGTCCCGGATCGAATGGCGCAGAGAGGCCTCGGCGCGGGGGTCCCTGGAGTATACGGTCGGCATCGCGGGCTATATGCGCCCGGATGGCGACCTTGTCAAGCAGTCGCGCCGTTCCGTTTCGCGGCCGCCCGACTACTGGTGACGGCGGTATCCGGACCCGGGCCGGCCCTGTTCTTTTCAGGACCGCCATGAACCCATCCCTGGGGGCTGCCGGCGAGACATCCTGTCTCGCAGGCTCCTGAAAAGAACAGGGCCGGCCCGGATCCTTCTGATGCCTCGTGCAGGTCGGGAGGCCGCGAAACGGAACGGCGCGTGGCCATTGACGGGGCCGCGGGCTTGCTGTAAACATCAGGCGGATTTTTCGCCCCATCCAATGATCATCGGCAGGGAGTCCCATGATTATCGTTCAGACCTATCTCGACAAGAGTCCGATCCACGGCTTTGGCGTGTTCGCGTCCGGCTATATCCCGAAGGGCGCCAAGGTGTGGGAGTTCAATCCGCTGTTCGATATCTGCTTCACCGAGGAGGAGTTCGAAAAGCTCCCTGCCTCGGTGCGCGAGGAGATCGAGGTCCACCTCTATCAGCCCGAGCAGAGCGGCCTGCTCTACTATGAGTCGACGATGGGCAAGTACATGAACCACTCAAGCGAGCCGAATGTCGACTTCAGCGAGGTCGGCGTCGGCTGGGCGACCCGCGACATCCATCCAGACGACGAGCTGACCTGCGATTACCGCCACTTCATGGCCGACGTTTCGCACATCGCCTACATCTGACACAATGGACGTCACCGCCGTGCCGGGGCCCGCGTGCCCCGGCCGGTCGCAAAACGGCGTGTGACATGTCCCGATCGAACAAATCATCCCCGGCGGTCTCTCGCGAGGCGTTCCGGGCCCGCGAGGCCGAATTGTGGCCGGCCCTGCTGGAACGCCAGCGTGCGCTGCGCGAGGCCGGCGTCGCCACGCTGATCATCATTGCCGGCCCCGAGGGAGGTGGCAAGGGCGATCTCGCCGACCGCCTCAATCAGTGGTTCGACGCCCGCGGCGTCGAGACCCATGGCTTCTGGGCAGACAGCGATGAGGAACGCGAGCGGCCATGGATGTGGCGTTTCTGGCGCCGGCTCCCGCCACGCGGCAATATCGCGATCATGTTCGGCGCCTGGTACTGGATGCCACTGTACCGGCGGGTCCGCGCCGGGATCGGGGATGCGGAGCTCGAGCGCGAGGCCCGGCGGATCGCCGCGCACGAACGCATGCTGGCAGCGGACGGATTGTTGATCGTCAAGTTGTGGCTGCATCTCGATCACGAGGCGCATGAGCAGCGCATGCGCCGTCGCCGCGAGGCCCAGCGCTATCTGCGCGGACGTGCCGCGGAGGGCAGTGGCAAGCGCCAGTACGGCCTGTTCACCGAGGCCGCCAGTCGTCTGCGGGCGATGACCGGCGGCGAGCCCTGTCCCTGGCATCATATCGACGCGCGCGATGATCACGCCCGAGATCTCGCCGCCGGTGGCATCCTGCTCGATGTGCTGACGCGCCGACCGGACATCTCCGCCGCAATGCCCGCGCTCGATCGCGACCGGGACGCGGAGGCGCCGCGGCCGTCCGCGCTCGCGCGCGTCGATCCCGATGCCAGGCTCTCCGCAGACGACTACAAGCGCAAGTTGAAGCACTGGCAGTCACGCCTGACCACGCTCGCTTGGCGGGCCTGGGCGGCCGGCATCCCCTGTGTCATCGTTTTTGAGGGCTGGGATGCCGCCGGCAAGGGCGGCATCATTCGCCGGCTGGTCGCGCCGATCGATGCGCGCCTGTATCAGGTCGTGCCGGTCGGCGCCCCGAACGAGGTCGAGCGCAGCCGGCATTATCTCTGGCGCTTCTGGCGCCGGTTACCGCGCGCGGGTTTCCTGACCATCTATGATCGCTCCTGGTACGGCCGCGTGCTGGTCGAGCGCGTCGAGGGGTTCGTCGGCGAGCCTGAATGGCGGCAGGCCTACGACGAGATCAATGACTTCGAGGCCGGGCTGGTCGAACACGGGATCGTGCTGGCCAAATACTGGTTGCAGGTCAGCGCCGATGAGCAACTGAGGCGGTTTCGCGATCGCGAACGCATCGCATGGAAACAGCACAAGCTGACCGATGACGACTGGCGCAATCGCGAACGCCGGGAAGACTACAATGCCGCGGCCGAGCAGATGCTCGCGCAGACCGGCGCCGCGGCGGCGCCATGGACGGTGATCTCCGCCGAGGACAAGCGACATGCCCGCATCGCGGTGATGCGCAACTGGTGCAAGCGACTGGAGGACGTGCTTGATGGACGGGCATGAACGACCGGAATACCCGGGGCAGGCTGGTTCAGCGCGCCGGATCGAACCCATCGGCGCAGCAGAACGCGAGCGGGTCATCGCCGTGACACGCGCGTGGCTGCGGCGGGCCGCGGAGATCTGGCAACGCGATTTCGGGACGGTGCCGGTGCTGTTCGACCTGCGCGGACGCGCCGCCGGCATGTATCGTGTCCGCGGCGGGCGGCGGGAGATCCGCTACAACCCCTGGCTGTTCGCGAAGTACCCGCGCGACAATCTCGAGGTTACAGTGCCGCATGAGGTCGCGCACCATGTCGCGAGCTGTCTGCATCCATCGCGGCGCCTGCGTCCGCATGGTCCGGAATGGCGGGCGGTCATGTTGGCGTTTGGCATCGATCCCGCCGCCGGCGCCGTTCATGATCTCGACGGCATCCCGCAGCGTACGCATCGCAGGTTTGCGTATCGCTGCGAGTGCGCGCTGCATGAACTGACGACGCGCCGTCATCGTCGCATCGTCGATGACGGCGCCCGCTATCTGTGCCGGCGCTGCGGGGCAAGGCTCATGCCGCTCTGCTGACAGGCCGTCGAACAGGCCCGGCGGGTTTGCGCAGCGAAATCAAGCGCAGCCTCGCCGGAGCCCGCAGGGTGCCGCGCAGCGGCAGCGAGGCGAGCCATTCGCGGAGAAAACCCGCCGGGCCTGTTCGACGGCCTGCCACAGCCACCCTCAGCGCTCGCGCGCGGCAAGCGCCTCCCAGCGCGCGTAGGCGTGCTCGAGTTCCTCCTTGACCTGTTCCAGCCGCATCAGCGTCGTGGTAATCACCGCCTTGTCCTGCTGGTAGAAGTCCCGCCCGCTGATCGCAGTCTCGATTGCTCCCTGTTCGGCCTCGAGCGCCTCGATCCTTGCCGGCAGGGCCTCCAGCTCCTCGCGTTCACGGAAACCGAGCTTCTTCCCCGCCTGGGGCTTCGGCGCCGGTGGTTTGCCGTCCGCTGTGTCGGGGATGACCCGGGCGCCGGTCGTCCGCAACACCGGCGGCGGCGCCGACGCGCGTTGCCGGATCCAGTCTTCATAGCCCCCGATATATTCACCGACATGACCATCGCCCTCGAAGGCGAGCGTCGAGGTGACGACATTGTCGAGGAAGGCGCGGTCATGGCTGACCAGCAGCAGGGTGCCATCGTAGTCGGCAAGCAGGTCCTCGAGCAGTTCCAGAGTATCGACGTCGAGGTCGTTGGTCGGCTCATCCAGCACCATCATGTTCGCCGGCTTTGTGAACAGGCGGGCGAGGAGCAGGCGGTTGCGCTCGCCGCCGGAGAGGATCCTGACCGGAGAATCGATGCGTTCGGGCGGGAAGAGAAAATCCCTGAGGTAGCCGATGACATGCCGCGAACGGCCGCGCACGTTGACATAGTCGCTGCCGCCGCTGATGTTCTCACGCACGGTCTTGCCGGGGTCGAGGAGTTCGCGGTGCTGGTCGAAGTACGCGATCTGTAACCGGCTGCCGTGCACCACCTCGCCGGCATCAGGTTGCAGTTCACCGAGGATCAGTTTCAGCAGCGTGCTCTTGCCGCAGCCGTTGGGACCGATGATGCCGATGCGGTCGCCGCGCAGGATCGTCGTCGACAGGTCGCGGATGATGCACTGTCCCTGGTAGCGAAAACTGACATGGCGCAGGTCTACCACGCGCCGACCCGAGGACTCGCCGCTATCGACGCCAAAGCTGACCGAACCCGTGCGTTCACGCCGTTCCGCCCGTTCCGCGCGCATCGCCAGCAGCTTTCTGACCCGGCCTTCGTTGCGCGTGCGGCGCGCCTTGACACCCTGGCGTATCCAGGCCTCGTGTTCCGCGAGCTTGCGATCGAACTCGGCGATTGCCCGGGTCTCGGCCTCCAGCAGCTCATCCTTGCGCCGCAGCCAGTTATCGTAGTCACCCGGGAACGAGGTCAGCTTGCCGCGATCGAGTTCGACGATGCGGGTCGACAGGTGGCGCGCCAGCGTGCGGTCGTGGGTGATGAAGATCAGCGCGCCGCGAAAACCGAGCAGGTATTCCTCGAGCCAGCCGATCGCCTCGATGTCCATGTGGTTGGTCGGCTCATCGAGCAGCAGCAGGTCCGGGTCGCTGACCAGGGCGCGGGCGAGCAAGGCGCGGCGACGGACGCCACCCGAGCACTCCCTGAGCAGGCGGTCGGCGGGCAGGGCCAGCCGGGTCAGCGCGGTGGCCACGCGCTGTTCGATGTTCCAGCCATCCAGCGCCTCGATCTGCTGTTGCAGCGCCGCGAGCCGTACCAGGGCATCATCGTGACCCGCCATGCCCGGGTTGTCGATCGTGCAGCGGTGATAGTCCGCGAGCAACGCGCCTATCTGCCCGAGTCCGCCGGCGACCAGCTCGTAGAGCGTTTCATCGCCGTCATCGGGCACGTCCTGTTCGAGACGGGAGATGCGCAGTGTGTCCCGGCGCCAGATCTCGCCGTCGTCCACTTCGGCGTCGCCGCTGATGACGCGGAACAGCGTAGATTTTCCGGTGCCGTTGCGCCCGATCAAACAGACGCGTTCGCCGCTCCCGATCTGGAAATCGACATGATCGAGCAGCGGCCTGTGGCCGTAGGCCAGCGAGACCTGGTTGAGTGTGAGGAAAGTCATGGCCGCGTGGTCGGCGCGGCCCGGCGGGGGATTATTGCGGCGGCCACTTGCCGAGGCGCTGGAGCACCTTGATCTTTTCCTCGTCGGTAAACTTGCGCCACTTGTTCGATTCGTCTTCGGTCATGCCGCAGCCGGTGCAGAGGCCATCCTCGAACAGGCAAACGCTGATGCAGGGGGATTTGATTTCTTCGCTCATCCGATACTCTTCCACTGGTTGGCCGATGGTTGCCGGGGCGCACGACACCCCTTGCGATGCGCCGATTATCGCACAATCCGTCCACACCGGCATGCTCGTCCCGCTTGACACTGCTCGACTGCCGGGCATAGCCTGACCCGGTCGACAGCTCCGGCGGTTGCCGGGGCGCCAGGCCAGGGGGCACCGATCGTATGAGCGTGGACGGCAAGACCCCGATTCGTGTCCTGATCATCGAGGACTCGGAAGACGACGTCTTTCTGGTATGCCGGGAGCTCGAGCGCAACGGTTACCAGGTCTCCCATCAGCGCGTCGACAGTGCCGCCGGTCTTGAACAGGCCCTCGACGGGAGGGTGTGGGATGTCGCCATCGGCGACTACACGATGCCCGGTTTTTCCGGCGTCGAGGCCCTCGCGATGATCCGCCGTCTCGGCTATGACATGCCGTTCATCTTCGTCTCCGGAACGATGGGCGAGGATACCGCGGTGGAAGCGATGCAGTGCGGCGCCCAGGACTATGTCATCAAGGGCAATCTGAAACGGCTCGGGCCGGCGGTCAGGCGCGAGGTTCAGGATGCCGCGATCAAGCGCGATTATTTCCGGGTCGAGGCCGAGCACCGCGCCAGTGAGTTCCGGCTGCGCCAGATCCTGACGATGGCGGTCGATGCGATCATCGTCATCGACGCGCAGCGCCGCATCGATGTCTTCAATCACGGCGCGGAGCGCATTTTCGGTTGGGAAGCCGGGGAGGTGGCCGGCCGCGATCTTGACCTGTTGCTGGCACCCGGGGCCGCGGAGGTGCTGCCGGTCCCGCCGCAGCCGGGTCCGGGCATCGCGGACGGGCAGGGGGGATACCAGGAGATCACCGCTCAACGCCGAAATGGCGCCCGCTTCCCGGCCGAGGCCAGCGTCTCCGCCTGGCAGCTCAACGATGAACCCCGCTACACGCTGATCCTGCGCGACATCACCGAACGCAAGCAGGCCGAATCGGAGCTGCGATTACTCGAGAGCGTCTACCTGCTGGCCGCCCAGTCCGACAGCCTGCACGCCGCGCTGGAGATCACGCTCCAGCGAGTCTGCAACGTCATCCAGTGGGACCTGGGTCAGGCGTGGCTCCCCGACGGTAATGGCGATTGCCTGGAGTGCAGCAGCGCATGGTATCAGCGCCAGGATGGTGATGATGCCCTGCGGGGCGCCAGTCTCGGATTCAGGTTCGCCCGGGGCGAAGGGCTGCCGGGCAGGGCCTGGCAGTCCGGCGAGGTCGAATGGATGCGCGAGCTGGAGGACGTCGAGAGCTTTCCGCGCTCGCCGCATGCGCGCAAGTCCGGTTACCGTTCGGGTGTGGCGGTGCCGGCCCGTGCCGGCGATCAGGTGATCGCGATCCTCGAGTTCTTCACCCGGCAACCGCGGGTCGGCGAGGATCGCATGCGCAAACTGCTGTCGCTGGTGGCCGGCCAGCTCGGCACCGTGATCCAGCGCAAGCGCATGGAGGACCGGCTCCATTACCTCGCCCATCACGATGCACTGACTGGTCTGCCGAACCGGGTGCTGGTACGCGACCGTCTGAATCAGGGCATCCTCGAGGCCGATCGCCACGGCCGTCTGCTGGGCGTTGCCTTCCTCGACCTCGATCGCTTCAAGACCATCAATGACACGCTTGGTCATGCCGCCGGTGACATCCTGCTGTCGGCGGTCGCCGAACGCCTGCGCAATGTCGTGCGCAATGACGATACCGTTGCCCGGCTCGGTGGCGATGAGTTCACGCTGATCCTGACCGACATGGCACGGGCGGAGGACGCGGCGCATGTCGCCCAGAAGATACTCGGCTGCTTTACCGAGCCGTTTCATATCGCCGGCTACGACTTCACGATCGGCATGAGCATGGGCATGACGATCTATCCGCTTGATGACAGCGACGTCGATGGGTTGCTGCGCAATGCCGATATCGCGATGTACCGCGCGAAGGAGCAGGGCGGCAATACCTGCCAGTTCCATACCGCAGAAATGACCACGCGGGTGCGCCAGCGACTCGAACTCGAGCGTGATCTGCACCGGGCGCTGGACCAGGGGCAGTTTTACCTGCACTACCAGCCGATCATGGACCTTGCGACCGGCGCCTTTGTCAGCGCCGAGGCCCTGATACGCTGGCATCATCCCCGGCGCGGAGAGGTGTCGCCGGCTGAATTCATCCCGCTGGCCGAGGAGACCGGGATCATTGCCGAGATCGGCGAGTGGGTCCTGCGCGAATCGGTGGCCTGTTTCCAGCGTTGGCGCGCCGCGGGGCTTCCGCTCGAGAACATCGCGGTCAACGTCTCCGCCCGACAGTTCCACGGCAGGGACTTCGCCGGGCTGGTCAGGCGCGTCACCGCGGAGTCCGGTTTCGATCCCGCCTGTCTGGTCCTCGAGATCACCGAGAGCCTGCTGATCGACAATGCCGCGGTCGTGTCGGCGTTGCGGGAGCTGAACGACATGGGCACGCAGATCTCGATCGACGACTTCGGCACCGGCTATTCCAGTCTCGGCTACCTGCGGCGCTTTCCGGTCGATCACGTCAAGATCGACCGTTCCTTCGTCAGCGATCTACCGCTCAGCAATGACGCCACCGTCGTCGTGCTGGCGATCATCGGCATGGCGCATGCACTTGGGCAGCGGACGATTGCGGAGGGCGTGGAGACCGGCGCGCAGCTCGAGTTCCTGCGCGCGCATGGCTGTGACCTCGCCCAGGGTTTCCATCTCGCGCGCCCGCTGCCGGCCGAGGCCTACGCGCGCTTTCCGCAGGGCAGGGTCAGCAAGCTGCCCTGGAGCTGAGCGGCAGCCGCGCAGCGGCCCTCACAGCGTGTGGATGAACGGGAAGGTGACGAACCAGAGGATGTAGCTCAGCGCGACCATCATCAGTCTGTCGATACGCTCCCCTTCGACGCAGCGCGCGCGATACCGGCGCAGCATCAGGATCAGCCACAGCGCGTGCGGGATGATGAACCATGCCGCGCCCGTATAGATGCCGCCGGCAATGCCGCCGACATGCCACAGTGTGGCGGTCGCCGCCGAGGCCACGGTCAGCGCGATCGACAGCCGGACCACCCGGGGCGGCCCCTGTAATACTGCAAGCGTGCGCTTGCCGGCGAGGTCATCGGATTCGCGGTCCGGCAGTCCCGACAGCAGGATCGCCGGCAGAATCGACAGGAACAGCGGGATACCGGCCAGCCACGGGAAACCCTCCAGCGCGCTGCCGCCCATCAGCACCCAGCCGAACAGCATGACCAGGAAGCTGTGGGTCACCGCGACGTCGATCTCGCCGGCGCCGCGATGCGAGAACTTGAGCGGCGGTACGGTATACCCCATGCACAGCACCAGCGCCGCGAACAGCACCGCGCCGAGGTTCAGCGCGGGCACGTCGACGGCGGTGAACAGCCAGAGACTGCCGGCCAGGAACCCCGTCATGGTCAGCGCGATGCCGGTCCGTACCTCGCGGAAACTGAGTTCCCCGCTGACCAGCACCCGCGAGCCGCCATTGAACGGGCTGGCGTTGCGGTTACGCCGGTCGCTGTCGTAGTCGAAATACTCATTGGCGAGCACGGTGCAGAATTCGAGCAGAAACACAATCGCGTAACCCAGCCAGTAGGCCGGTTCGCCGAAGACCGCCGAGCCGCCGCCGGCCGCCATCGCGCCGACGGTATAGGCGAACCAGGTCATTGGGTAGAACTGCAGGCGCATCGCCTTGACCCAGGTCAGCGCCTTGGCGCGAAAGCGCTCGGCCGGATTCGGCACGCCGCGCGCAAGTTCGAGGCCGAGTTCGCGCGCCTGGGAGATCCACCGCGCGCGCTGCGTCGCGGTCGAATTGAATACGGTACCGAAGGTCGTGACGCGCACCGGATGGACGCCGCAGAAACCGAGTGTCGCGCGCGCAAGGGCGTTGATGCCGGGTTGGCCGTAGATCCAGCGATAGACGAAACGCGGGGTGTCCATCGTCACGATCAGCTGGGCGGTCTTGCCGGTCAGCAGCTTGTCCCAGCTGCCGTCAGCATGCATGCGGAATGAAAAGCCGGGTTTGAAGAGGCGGTCGATGAAGCCCTTCAGCAGCGCCGGCATCGCCCCCCACCAGTTCGGGAATACGAACACCAGGTGGTCGGCCCTGCGGATCTGTTCCCTTGCCTGTGCAATATCCGGTTCTTCCGGATCGTCCTCGCGGCCGGACGGATAGTTGATGTCGAAATCGAGATCGCCGAGGCGCAGGGTCTCAACCTGCTGGCCGGAGCTGACCGCGCCGTCGACATAGGCATCGGCCAGCGCGCCGCACAGGCTGTCGTTGACAGGGTGGCCGAGGATGACGAGGATGTTCACAGTCGTTGTTTTGTTCGGGCCATATCCAGCCACGGCCGGGTTTCAGGCAGGTAGTGGACCAGGCCCTCGAGTATACCAGCGGCATAATTGCCGTTCATCCCGAGGAAATCGCCGCGCGCGAGGTAGAGCGCGTCGCCATGTCCCTGTGCGTTTGCCTCATGCAGGGCCTGATGACGCACTGCATCGTCGGCGTTGCGGACGAGCACCGACGGCACATCGCTCGCAAGCACGGGGAGGTCGTTGCCGCTGTCGCCGGCAAACACGCAGCGGTCCCGGCCGATCGCCTGCGTCCGCAGCAGAAACTCGATGGCGTGCAACTTGGTCGCGCACGCCGGTATGACATCGAGCAGGCCGACGCCGCGCGTCTCGTCGACGCTCCAGACCAGTGCGGCCCTGATATCGCGGCTCGCGAGCTGTTCATGCAGGCATCGCAACAACGCCTCCGGCGCCGTGGCCGGTCCGTAGTAGCTGAGCTTGAAGGCCTTCTGCCGTTCAGCCTCCTGCAGGCGCAAGGGTTCCGGGACGCCGAGCATGCCCAGCAGGCTGGCGCCGTCGTGACCCTGCCAGTCGGCGGCAATCTCCTCGCTCCATGCCATCCACGGCTCGCGTTCGCCATCGCGCAGGCGATAGATCGTCGTACCGACATCGGCGACCGCGAAGTCGGGCAATGGCAGCTGCCAGCGCTCGATCGCGTCGAGTTGCAGGCCGAGATCCCGGCCGCTGACATAGGCCAGCAGCAGTGCCTCCCGCACCCGCAAGGCGCGGAACAGAGGACGCGCCGCCGGCGATTCCGGCTGATGGCCGTTCGGAATCAGCGTGCGATCGAGGTCGGCGGCAAGCAGCAGGCGTGCGGTCATCGTTCGAGAGTATAGAGGATATCAGCGCCCGCGCCCGCGCGCGTGCCGCTTTCGGTCTCGATCGTCCACTTGTCACTGAGCTGGTAGCGCAACTGGAAGGCATTGGTATTTTCGACCAGGCCCTGAATGTAGCGGACGTAGAGTCGCCGCGACAGTGCGCGGCCGAGTACCAGCGCGGTATCGGCGGCATCATCGCCGGCCTCGATCGAGACCTCGGCGATGTCGAAGCGCTCCGAGATGCGTTCCGCCAGCGCCTCGCCGCCGACCAGTGCGACTGAGGTCGCGGCCTGGTGCAGCATCTGGCCATCACCTTCGCCGGCCTGGTCCATCGGTCGGCCGATGATCAGATAGGACAGGACATCGGCATCATCCATCGCCGGGTTGGAGAACAGGGCGACCTGCGGCTGCTCCGCGGTCCCGGTCACGCGCACGCCGACCTCGATCTCGCCACGCATGCGCGAGGCGATGATGTCGATCGCGGGATTGTCGAGCGGTCCGCCGGCATAGAGTACACGCCCCTGGGTGATCGACAGGTTCTGGCCATAGGCGCGATAGCGTCCGTCCGCGACGCGGATCTCGCCCTGGCCATTGAGGCTGCCGTCGCGCTCGAGCATCATCAGCAGGCGCCCGGTGAGTCGGCCCTCGAAGCCCATGCCGGTCAGCCGGACCTGGTCACCGAGGATGAGTTCCATGCGCCCGTGGACATCGAACGGCGCCGGCGGCTGCTCCGGTTCCGGCGCGCCCGCGATGACCACGTCCGCGGAGACCGGCGTGACCGGTTCGGGGGCGACCGGCTCCAGTCGCGCGCGCGGGATCAGCAGGCTGCCGCCGAATACCAGTTCACGTGGATCGACGCGTACCGTCAGCGCCGGCGTCGCGGTGATCTCTGCAGTCGGCATGCGCAGCAGCCGGAGATCCTCCCCGTTCAGCGCGACCTCACCGCGCCAGTCGGTGGCCGTCCGCGCCGTGCCCCGGCCATCGAGGCTGAACCTGCCCTCGTCCATGCGTGCGCCGCCCGTCAGCGTCCAGTCGTTGTCGCGGATGCGGGTGTCGATCCCGATCTCATCGAGCCTGATGCCGAAGCGCGTGAATACGAGGTGGTCGAGTCGCGCCTGCATCGAGCCGTCGATGTGCGGCGTACCGACCGTACCGCCGATGTCGATAGCCGCGCTGATC
This sequence comes from uncultured Chromatiales bacterium, assembly GCA_964384095.1. Taxonomy (GTDB): domain Bacteria; phylum Pseudomonadota; class Gammaproteobacteria; order SZUA-140; family SZUA-140; genus JAITWN01. The sequence goes on along the minus strand of CAYLKC010000028.1, from coordinate 8,018 downwards.
GCGCCGTCGCCGGCTTGCCACTCGGGCAGCATCAGCGCCACTGGCGTGAGATCGCGCAGTTCGATGCCGATCCGCGCCTGCAGCGCATCCTCCGGGGCGGGCAGCGGCGACGTCGCGCGCCAGTCGGGCAGGACGAGTTCAGCATCGAGGCGCTCGCGGTCATTGAGCGCGAGGAGGAACGCTGCGCGCAGTCCCTCTACGTCATCGGCGTCGGCGTTCAGTGCGATCGACTCGAATTCCAGCGCATGCATCTCGCCGTGCGGTGGCAACGGATAACGCAGGGCGCCCGCTCCGCCATGGGCCTCGAGCCGCAGGTGAGCGAGTCGGCCGGTGCGGAGCTGGAACTCGGCGGTCCCGCGGGTCGCGCCGTCGAGGCGGGCGCGGGGGTTCGGTAGCCAGGGATTCAGCCGGGCGAGATCGAAGGCCCGCCAGTCGAGGCGGCCTGCGAGTGATGCGCCGTCACGGTTCGCGCCGGCGCAGATCTCGGATGCTGCCTGCCGCAGGCAGTAGTCCTCGAGTATCGCCTCGTCCCGCTCGACCGAGAGGATGGCCTCGGCGTGTTGCGACCAGGCGCCGACGTCCTTCTGCTCCAGCTGCCCGTCGAACAGGCGTGCGTGATAGCGGTCGCCTTCCAGCGCGCCGGCGAGCAGTTGCTCGAAGCGGTGATCGGGGTGTTCGATGCGCAGCACGGCGTCGTGATCACGGGTCATGCCGGCGCTGTCGAGCGAGACGCGGCCAAGCGCCTGACCGGCGGCGTACACGTCATCGGCCGTCAGCGAGACCTGCCACCGGCCTTTGCTGTCGAGCGAGAGATCGGCCGCCAGCCCGAGCTGGCCGGCTGCGTGCTCATCCCAGGTCAGCCCTTCGGCATCGATCGAGAACCTTGCGCGCAGGGCGTCGCGCGGGCCGTTCAGCGTGCCCTGCGATCGCGCGGTGCCGCCCAGGTCCGGGAGTAGTGCGCCAAAATCCCCGGCGTCGAGGCGCCAGGCGATATCCCAGTGTTCATTGAAGCGCGCGTTGCCCTGCAGATCGATTTCGCCGGAGCGCACCGCCAGGTCCTCGATGTCGATCGTGCCGGCCTCGACGCCGATGCGGGCGCGGGCATCGAAGGGATGGCCGCGCAGCTCACCGGCCAGCGACTCGAGATCCATCGCAAGCGACAGGTGGTCATCGAAGCCGCCGTCGATGCGCATCCGCCCGTCCAGGCGGCCCGCGACTCCGGCATGGAGCGGCGCGGGATCGACGCCGTCGGCCGACAGCGTGAAGGCCCAGCGCAGCGCCGGCTGCCAGTCGATGCGACCCGCGCCGCGCCACTGCCCGTCGAGGAAGTCGCCGTGCATATCGCCGATCTCGACGCCGTCGCGATTGCCCTGGCCGTCGATTGCGAGCGCCATTGGCGGCAGTTCCGCGATCTGCCAGTGTCCGGTCGTGGTGAATCGATAGTCGTCGGGACGGCCGGTGAGCGTCGCCTCGCCGTTCGGGCTGCGGGCCTGTGCCTCGCCGGTCGGCGGCCAGGCAAGTCGTTCCCAGGCCAGTGCGATCTCGAAGCGATCATCAGCGGCGGCATGTGAGGCGCGGCCGGTGAGGCGGGTATCGCCGTCGAGCGCGGCGATGTCGATGCGCCGCAACTCGCGATGTCCGCCGTCGATACTGCCGTCGAAGTCCACACCCCAGGCGCCGAATTCGTCATCGCTGACCGCGAGGTGTCCACGCGCGTCGAGCTCGGCGCCAGTGCCGGCGGCCTCGACCTCGGCCGCGCGGATGCGCAGCGGTCGGCCATTCGCGAGTACCTCGGACAACAGGAACGGGTCGACGCCGGCAGAGGCCCGCCAGCGCGGAGGTCCTGCCAGCGGCTCGACGACGGCCTCGCCGAGCGCCCCGATCGGGCTGTCGAGCGCGAGTTGCGCCTCGATCCTGGCCGGGGTGCCGGACAGCGCTGCATTACCGCGCACGGCCTGGCCGTCGATGTCGCCGCTGAAGCTCGCGGCGAGGCGCAGCGGACCGTCCGACGCCAGTGGCAACCGGCCCTCGGCGTTGACGCTGAAACCCATCGCCTCGATACGCAAGGCATCGATCGCCAGCGCGTCGTCACGCGCATCGGCGCGCAGCGAGAGGCGATCCAGTGTCATCGCTTCGCGATCCGGCAGCCACAGCGTCGCGGCGCGCAGATCGAGGTCCTCGACCGTGACGCGTACCGGCATGGCCAGCGCGAAGTCACCCGCTGACGGCCCGGCGCGCGGGGGCTCTTTCGCCGGCGCCGGCGTCAGCCTGACCTCGACATCGTCGATCCGCACATTGCTGATAGCAAGGCGACCGCCGAGCAGGGCGCGCGGCCGCCAGTCGAGTGTCAGCCGGCCGATGCGGATATCGGTGTCGCGGTCATGAAATCGCAGCCCCGAAAGTTCGATCGGCCCGAGCAGACGGCCGTGCAATTCGTCTACGCCGAAGTCACCAGGTATCCACGGTTGCGCCAGTCGGTAGCCCAGGCGCAGTCCAGTGCCGGTCGTGAGCAGCGCGATCGTCAGTACTGCGACGAGCAGCAGCGCAAACAGCGGTGACCAGCGCGCAAGCCGTCTCACAGGTCCGGCCCCAGGGTCAGGTGCAGGCGCCAGGGGCGTCCGTCCTTGCTCAGTGCCTGGGCGAAGTCGAGTCGGATGGCGCCGATCGGCGTCTTCCAGCGCAGTCCGGCGCCGGCGCCGGACTGTCCCTCGAAGTCATTACCGTTGAAGGCGTTGCCGGCATCGTAGAATACGGCGATCGCGGTGCGTGGCAGGATGTCGAACTCATATTCGACACTGCCGACCAGCAGGTGACGGCCGCCGACGACGCGGCCGAGTTCGTCTTCCGGGCCGAGCGAGTTGTAGGCATAGCCGCGTACGCTCTGATCGCCACCGGCAAAGAAGCGTTGCGAGGTCGGCAGCTCGGCGAACTCCGGCGTCCAGCTTACGCCGGCGGAGGCGCGCAGCAGCAGGCGGCTGCGCTCGCTGACACCGGTGATGTATTTGCCCTGGGTGCGGGTCTGCAGGAAGGAGGCGTCGGAGAACACCTGCTCGGCAGCGCCGCGAAAGCCGATGCTGAAGATCCAGCCCCGCCGCGTCTGGATGCGCTGATCGGCATTGACGCGTTGCCAGCGGATGCCCGGGATCAGCAACAGGCTGCGTTCCTCGACGCCGGCGACCGTGAAGCGTTCATGCTCGTAGCTCAGGCTGGTCGACCGCAGCCACTTGCCGGTCTGCTGGGTGATGTCGGCGCCGATCGAAGCCGTGGTGCGGTCGGTGGTGTCGGTCTCCTCGTCGAGGACGATGAAACTCCAGGTGAGGATGTCGGTCACCGGTCGCTCGAGCGGGACGTAATAGCGCGCGCTCAGGCTGGACCCGATCTCTGAGACGCGCAGGGTGCTGCCATAGCGATGGCCGCGGGCATTGGCGCGGCGCTCCTCGAAGCCGAGTCGACCGCGCGCCCCGGTGTCGGTGGAGTAACCGAGGCCGGCGGTATAGAGCTTGCGCTTGCGCGGCCGTAGCACGATCTGCACAGGAATGCGCTCATCCGCAGCCAGCTCATGCATCGGCATGACGTCCGCGCGCTCGAAATAGTCACTGTCTGCCAGCGAACGGCGCAGCGCAAGCAATTGCGACGCGTCGTAGGGGTCGCCGCTGCCAAAGGTCAGGAAGCGGCGCAGGAATCCCTCGTCAAAGGCCTCCTGGTCTATCGTGATCTCGCCGAAGGCATAGCGCGGCCCGGTGAGATAGCGCATTTCGATGTCGGCATGGCCGGCCGCGGGATCAACGGTGATGCGGTGTGCGACCAGAGCCCCTTCGACATAACCGCGTTCGCGCCCGATCTGCAGCAACCGCCCCTTGGCGTCCTCATAATCGCGGTGGCGCAAGGGCTCGCCGGTGGGTAGCGGCCAGCGGGCGCGCCAGCGGGCAAAGGCCGGGTCCCCGGCGCCGGGTCCTTCGATGCGCAGGTCGAGCGTGCGAATGCGGACAGGCTCGCCGGGGTCGATGTGATAACGCGCGCGCCAGCGATCACCATCCTGTTCCAGAGAGAGGTCGGTCACGGCGCGGTAGTAACCAAAGGGCTCGAGTGCCTTGCGGATCTCGGCCGGGGCATTGCGATGATGGCGGCGGATCAGCGATTCGCCGAGCAGGGGGTGATTGCGCTGGAGATACAGGCTGAGGCCGGCCTGGACATTGGCGAGCATCTCGCCGGAGATGCCGCTGATCTCGATCTCCAGTTCCGGGGTTTGCGGCCAGGCCGCCATCGATGCCAGTGACAGCAACAATCCTGTGAGGAGATGTCTCGGCATCGGCCTATTATAGATCGGATCACGGCGCTTCGTGGCCGCCGCTGCCCGCGGCGACAGGATGGCGCCGGGGCGCCGGCAGGGTCAGCAGCGGTCAGGCAGCGCATTCATGCGTGCGGATGACATGCCCGTCGGCATCGACGACGTCGAGCCGGACATCGAACCCCCACAGGCGGACGACATGCCGGAGCACCTCGTCGAGGTTCGCGTGCAGCGGCCGCCGGCGGTGCTGGGTATGCCTGAGAGTCAGGGAGCGGTCGCCTTCGCGCCTGACGTCCCAGACCTGGATGTCGGGTTCGTTGCTGCCAGTATTGTATTGCTCGGCAAGCGCCGTACGGACCTGGCGGTAACCGGCGTCGTCGTGGATTGCGGTGACCTCCAGCTTGCGCCTGCGATCGTCGTCGAGCACGCTGAAGAGTTTCATTTCCCGCATCAGTCGCGGTGACAGGTATTGGGCAATGAAGCTCTCGTCCTTGAAATTCCGCATCGCGAAGTCCAGGGTCCTGCGCCAGTCGCTGCCGGCGATGTCCGGGAACCAGCGCCGGTCTTCATCGGTCGGGTCCTCGCAGATGCGGCGGATGTCCCGCATCATGCTGAAACCGAGTGCGTAGGGGTTGACGCCGCTGTAGTATTCGCTGTTGTAGGGCGGCTGATAGATCACATTGGTGTGGGTTTGGAGGAATTCCAGCATGAAGCTGTCATTGACCAGGCCTTCTTCATAAAGCCGGTTGATGATCGTGTAGTGCCAGAAGGTCGCCCAACCCTCGTTCATGACCTGGGTCTGGCGCTGGGGGTAGAAGTACTGGGCCATCTTGCGCACGATACGCACGAGTTCGCGCTGCCACGGCTTCAGCAGGGGCGCGTTCTTCTCGATGAAATAGAGCAGGTTTTCCTGTGGCTCAGCCGGGAAGCGCGCGGCCGCGCCGGCGCTTGCCGCCGTTTCCCGCTTCGGGATCGTGCGCCACAGGTCGTTGATCTGCATCTGCAGATAGGCCTCGCGTTCCTGCTGGCGTTGCGCCTCTTCCCTGGCGGATAAGGGGGCGGGACGTTTGTAGCGGTCGACACCGTAGTTCATCAGCGCATGACAGGAGTCGAGAAACAGCTCGACCTGTTCCTCGCCGTGGCGACGCTCGCATTCGGCAATATAGTTACGCGCGAACAGAAGATAGTCGATGATGGCATCGGCGCTGGTCCAGGTGCGAAACAGGTAATTTCCCTTGAAGAAGGAGTTGTGACCGAAGGAGGCGTGGGCGATCACCAGCGCCTGCATCATCATGCTGTTCTCCTCCATCAGGTAGGCGATGCAGGGGTTCGAATTGATGACGATCTCGTAGGCAAGTCCCATATGGCCGCGGCGGTAACGCTGCTCCACGCTCAGAAACTGCTTGCCAAAGGACCAGTGATGATAGCTGACAGGCATGCCGATCGAGGAATAGGCGTCCATCATCTGCTCGGCGCTGATGACCTCGATCTGGTTGGGCCAGGTATCGAGGCCGAAGTCGGCGGCGACGCGTCCGATCTCCTGTTCATAGCGTTCGATCAGCTCGAAGGTCCACTCCGGCGACTCCGAGAGGTAGCGCGTGGTCATGCCGCGGCCTTTTTCCTGAACAGCTTGTGAAAGACGGGGTAGATGTCCGCCGGCGTGTCGATTCTCTGCATCGCGAAGTTGCGGTAGCGGTCCCTGACGGTGAGGTATTCCCGCCACAGGCTCTGATGCTCGTCCGGCTTGATCTCGACGTAGGCAAAATACTGTAACAGCGGCATCAGTCTTTCGGTGAGCAACTGCCGGCATAACGGCGAATCGTCATTCCAGTTGTCGCCGTCCGATGCCTGGGCGGCGTAGATATTCCAGTCCGAGGTCGGGTATCGATCGGTGATGACCCGATGCATCAGTTCCAGTGCGCTGGAGACCACCGTACCGCCGGTTTCGCGGGAATGGAAGAATTCCTGCTCGTCGACTTCCTTCGCCGTGGTGTGGTGGCGGATGAAGACCACCTCGGTGTGTTCGTAGTTTCGGGTCAGGAACAGATACAGCAGGATGAAGAAGCGTTTCGCAATGTCCTTGCGCTCCTCGTCCATCGACCCGGACACGTCCATCAGGCAGAACATCACCGCGCGCGTAGTCGGTCGCGGCTGGCGGATGCGGTTGTTGTAGCGGAGGTCGAAGGTGTCGATGAACGGGATCGCCCCGATGCTGCGGTCCAGACGGGCGATTTCGGCCTCCAGCACGGCAATGCGCGCCGCTTGCTCGTCGCCGTCGTCAGGAGCGGAGCGCAATGCCTCGAGTTCGGCCAGCGCCGCATCGCGGTGGCGCTCGAAGGCGCCGCCCAGCGCGACACGGCGCGACAGCGCGCCCTTCAGGGAACGAATCACGTTGATGTTGGACGGGATGCCTTCGCGCGACCAGCCGGCGCGCACGGAGCGATGATCGACGGTCGCCGCCAGCCGGGTCTTGACCAGGTCCGGGAGGGCAAGGTCCTCGAAGAAGAACTCCATGAATTCCTCGCGCGACAGCGTGAACACGAAGTCATCGACGCCCTCGCCGTCCCGGCTGGCGCGGCTGCCTCGACCGGCCCCGCCATCTGGTGGCCGCTTGATGCGGTCGCCGGCGATGTATTCATCATTGCCGGGCAGGACCAGGTCGCGCTCGCCGCCGGAGCCATGGCGGAAGGTCGGCTCGCTGATGTCGCGCGCCGGGATGTTGATCTTCTCGCCGCTGTCGATGTCGGTGATGCTGCGTTCGTTGATCGCCTCTGATACGGCCTTGCGTATCTGTCCCTTGAAGCGGCGGATGAAGCGCTGCCGGTTCACGGCGCTCTTGTTCTTTCCGTTCAGCCTCCTGTCGATGATCAGCGGCACGGTCGGCGTCGTCAGCTGGATTTGCGCACGCGCAGGTACCATTCGGTCAGCAGGCGCACCTGCTTCTCCGTATAGCCTTTGTCCATCATGCGGCGGACGAATTCCTGGTGTTTCTTGACATCCTCGCCGGAGGATTTGGCATTGAATGAGATCACCGGCAGCAGGTCCTCGGTGTTCGAGAACATCTTCTTTTCGATGACCTCGCGCAACTTCTCGTAGCTGGTCCAGTGCGGGTTCCTGCCGTTGTTCTGGGCGCGGGCACGCAGGACGAAATTGACGATCTCATTGCGGAAGTCCTTGGGGTTGCTGATACCCGCCGGCTTCTCGATCTTTTCCAGCTCCTCGTTCAGCGCCGCACGATCGAAATTCTCGCCGGTGTCCATGTCGTGATAATCCTCGTCCTGGATCCAGTAGTCGGCATAGATCACGTAGCGATCGAAGATGTTCTGGCCGTATTCTGAGTAGGACTCGAGGTAGGCGGTCTGGATCTCCTTGCCGATGAAGTCGATGTACTGCGGCGCCAGCCAGCCCTTGATGAACGACAGATATTTCTCCTCCAGCTCGGGCGGGTACTGTTCCTGCTCGATCTGCTGCTCGAGCACATACAGCAGGTGCGCCGGGTTCGCGGCGACCTCGCTGTGGTCATAGTTGAAGACCTTGGACAGGATCTTGAACGCGAAACGGGTCGACAGCCCGGACATGCCCTCATCGACGCCGGCGTAATCGCGGTATTCCTGGTAGGACTTGGCCTTCGGATCGATGTCCTTCAGGCTTTCGCCGTCGTAGACGCGCATCTTTGAAAAGATGCTCGAGTTCTCCGGCTCCTTGAGTCGCGAGAGCACCGCGAACTGGG
>CAYLKC010000027.1:0-21684 GCA_964384095.1 uncultured Chromatiales bacterium | reverse complement strand
GGAGCCCGAAGGGTGCCGCGCAGCGGCAGCGAGGCGAGCCATTCGCGGAGCAAACTCGCCGCACCCTCTCGACAGGCGGACAGGGGAGCAGTCAGTGATGGATGCACGCAAGGATGATATGGACGCCAGCGACGATTTCACGTTCAATACGACCGCCGAGCTGATCGAGGAGATCCGCTACGGGCGCATGGTCGTGCTCGTCGACGACGAGGATCGCGAGAACGAGGGCGACCTGATCATGGCGGCCGCCTGTGTGCGCCCCGAAGACATCAATTTCATGGCGCGCTACGGCCGCGGCCTGATCTGCCTGACGCTGACGCGCGAACGTTGCGAGCAGCTGCGCCTGCCGCTGATGGTCAGCGAGACCAATGCGCGTCACCAGACCAATTTCACGCTGTCGATCGAGGCGGCGGTGGGCGTCACCACCGGCATCTCGGCCGCCGATCGCGCGACCACGATCCGCGCGGCGGTGCAGCCCGATGCAACGCCGGCCGACATCGTCCAGCCCGGACATATCTTCCCGCTGATGTCGCAACCGGGCGGTGTGCTCGCCCGCGCCGGTCATACCGAGGCCGGCAGCGACCTCGCGCGTCTCGCCGGTTTCGAGCCGGCGGCGGTCATCGTCGAGATCCTCGACGAGGAGGGTGGCATGGCGCGACGGCCGGAGCTGGTGCGCTTCGCGCGCAGTCACGGGCTCAAGATCGGCACGGTCGCCGACCTGATCAGCCATCGCATGCGCCACGAGAAGACCGTCGAGATGGTCGCCGAATGCGGCCTGCCGACCGCGTTCGGCGAGTTTCGCCTCAAGGCCTGGCACGACACCGCCGGCGATCGCCTGCATTTCGCGCTGGTGCGCGGCACGATCAGCGACGACGAACCGGTGCTGGTGCGCGTCCATATCGAGGATCGCCTCTACGATACCCTGAACGCGACCTTCCACGAGACCAGCTGGGGCCTGCGCGAGGCGATGCAGCGTATCGCGGAGGATCCGCGCGGCGGCGTGCTGGTGCTGTTGCGCGGTGGCGACGACGACGCCGGTCTGGTGCGGCGCATCCGTAATCACGAGCTGCACGAGCGCGGCATTCACTTTCCGCAGACCTCGCCGGCCGCCGAGCTGCGCAGTTACGGCGTCGCCGCGCAGATCCTCGCCGATCTCGGCGTGCATCGCATGCGCGTGCTCGGGTCGCCGGTCAAGCTCTACGGGTTGTCGGGTTTCGGCCTTGAGATCGTCGAGTATCTGCCCGGGACCTAGTCGCCCCCCGGCCTGTGTTAAACTGTATCCCCTGAATCCGGAGCCCGTTCGCCAATGTCAGGCATGCGCATCATTGAAGGAAATCTCACCGTCGACGGCGCGCGGATCGCGCTGGTCGCGTCGCGTTTCAACAGCTTCATCGTCGATCATCTGGTTGCCGGTGCGACCGACACCCTGCGTCGTCACGGCGTCGCCGATGACGCGATCACGCTGGTGCGCGTGCCGGGCGCGTTCGAGCTGCCGCTGACGGTGCGTCGCGTCGCGAACAGCCGCCGTTACGATGCGATCGTCGCGCTCGGCGCGGTGATTCGCGGCGGCACGCCGCATTTCGATTATGTCGCCGGTTCCTGTGTCCGCGGCCTGGCCGAGGTCAACCTCTCCTGTGACATCCCGGTCGCCTTCGGCGTACTGACCGTCGACACCATAGAGCAGGCGATCGAGCGCGCCGGGACCAAGGCCGGTAACAAGGGCGCCGAGGCGGCGCTTGGCGCCCTCGAGATGATCAGCCTGCTGCGCAAGCTCGAGGGCTGAGTGCGCGCCTGTCCGCGGCGTCCCGCCCAATCATGAAAGGATCGCAGACCAATCGCGCCCGCCGCCGGGCCCGCCTGTGCCTGGTCCAGGCGCTGTACCAGTGGCAGCTCACCGGTCATGACGCCGATGCGATCGATCCGCAATACTACATCGACGAGGGCGAGGGTCCGGTGGACCGCGTGTTTTTCGACGCCGTGCTGCGCGAGGTGCTCGAGCGCGTCGATGAACTCGATGAGCTGCTGATACCGTTGCTCGATCGCGCGCTCACCGAGGTCGATCCGGTCGAGCGCGCGGTTTTGCGTCTCGGCGCCTGCGAGCTGCGTTTCCATCCCGAGATCCCGTTCCGGGTCGTAATCAATGAGGCGGTCGAGCTCGCCAAGGTGTTCGGCGCCCATCATGGTCATCGCTATGTCAACGGCATCCTCGACAGGCTCGCCGAACGTCTCCGTGCCGAAGAGGTCGCCGTCGTGCACAGGGACAGGTCCTGATCGCCGTCTCTTCCGAGTTTGATCTGATCAGGCGCTGGTTTGCGCGCTGTGGCGTCACACGCGCCGATGTCCCGCTCGGCATCGGCGACGACGCGGCGATCCTCGCACCGCCGGCCGGCCAGCGGCTGTGCGCGTCGATCGACACGCTGGTCGCCGGCGTCCATTTCCGCGCCGATGCCGATCCTGTCGCGCTCGGACACAAGGCGCTCGCGGTGAATCTCAGCGACCTCGCGGCGATGGGCGCCGAGCCGGCGTGGGCAATGCTGGCGCTGACGCTGCCGTCGGCCGACGAGGCCTGGCTCGAGGGTTTCTCCAACGGCTTCTGCGCGCTCGCGCGCGAATTCGGCGTTGCCCTGGTCGGTGGCGACACGACGCGCGGACCGCTGTCGATTACGGTGCAGGTGCAGGGCTTCGCGCCGGAGGGACAGGCGCTGCGGCGTGACGGCGCGCGCGCCGGCGACCGGGTGCGGGTGACCGGTACGCTCGGCGACGCCGGGCTGGCCCTGCGGCTCGCAGATCAGGCCCCGGCATCGCTCGCATGCGAAGACCTCGGCTGGCTGCGCGGTCGTCTCGATCGCCCGGCCCCGCGGGTTGCGGCGGGGCTGGCACTGCGCGACCGCGCCCACGCGGCGATCGATGTCTCTGACGGCCTGCTCGCCGATCTCGGGCATGTCCTCGCGGCCTCCGGGGTCGGCGCGACGCTGTGGCTGGAGCGCTTGCCGCTGTCGCCGCCGTTCCGGCGCGGCGTCGCCGCGCTCGCGCAGGCCGGTGCCTGCGGCGATGACGACCTCGCCGCGTCCATCGCGCTGTGCGCCGGCGACGACTATGAACTGTGCTTCACCGCGGCGGCGGATGCTGCGATCGGCGCCGATCTCGCCGGGCTGCGCTGCACCGAGATCGGTGTCATCGACGCGGAGCCGGGTCTGCGCTGCCTGCGCCGCGACGGTTCGGCATGGCAACCCGCAACGCGCGGCTATGATCACTTCGGCGGGGAGGGTCCGTGATGAAGGCGCCGCCGCTGCCGCCCGGCATGCTGCGTCACCCGGTCCACTGCGTCTCGCTCGGCTTCGGACTCGGCGCGTTGCCGCGCGCGCCGGGCACCTTCGGCACACTGCTCGGGGTCCCTTGCTGGTGGCTGCTGAGCGGTCTGCCGCTCGCGATCTACCTCGGCGTCGTCGTCCTGCTGTTCGTCGTTGGGATCTGGCTATGCCGGATGACCGCGCGCGCGCTCGGCGTCCACGACCACCCGGCAATCGTGTTCGACGAGGTGGTCGGCTTCCTGGTCACGATGATTGCCGCGCCGGCCGGCTGGCTGTGGGCAGTCGCGGGCTTCCTGCTGTTCCGGCTGTTCGACATCTGGAAGCCGTGGCCGATCCGCTGGCTGGACCGCCATGTCCATGGCGGTTTCGGCATCATGCTCGATGACGTGGTGGCAGGGGTCTATGCGCTCGGGGCGCTGCAACTGGCGGCGTGGATGAGCGGGGTCTGACCCCGACGCGGGCGGCTCAGGCGGGCTGCCGCTTGTCCTTGCGGATCAGCGCGTAGGCCGAGTGGTTGTGGATCGACTCGAAGTTTTCCGACTCGAGGACGTAGCCCTCGATGCGCGGGTCGCGATTCAGGCGCGCGGCGACGTCGCGCACCATGTCCTCGACGAATTTCGGATTGTCGTAGGCGCGCTCGGTGACATACTTCTCGTCCGGCCTCTTGAGCAGTCCGTAGATCTCGCACGAGGATTCCTCCTCGACGATGTCGATCAGGTCCTCGATCCAGATGAAGCCCTTGGTGTGCGCGGTGACGGTGACGTGCGAGCGCTGGTTGTGCGCGCCGTACTCCGAGATCTTCTTCGAGCACGGGCACAGGCTGGTCACCGGGACGACGACCTTGACGGTCATGCGTGACTGACCGGCGCCGACCTCGCCGATCAGCGTCACGTCGTAGTCGAGCAGGCTCTTCACGCCGGAGACCGGCGCGGCCTTGTTGACGAAATACGGGAAGCGCATCTCGAGATGGGCGCATTCCGCGGACAGCGTCGTGCGCATGCTCTGCAGGATGTCCTTGAAGGTCGCGACCGTGATCTCGCGCTCGTGCGCGTTCAGCAGCTCGACGAAGCGCGACATGTGCGTGCCCTTGAAATTGTGCGGCAGGTCTACGTACATGTTGAAGGTTGCGATCGTGTGCTGGTCGCCGCCGCTGCGGTCGCGAACCCTGACCGGATGACGGATGTGCTTGATGCCGACCTTGTCGATCGCGAGCTTGCGCGTGTCCGGGTGGCTCTGGACGTCGGCGATGACCCCGGTTTGGCTCATGACGCTGGTTCCTCGCTGTATCTGACCCGGGCGGTGTCGGTCTCCCACAGGGTCACTGCGGCGACCCGTACACTGTCGCCGTTGAGGGCCTCGGACAGGCCGTGGTAGAAAAATGCCGCGATGTTCTCGGCCGTCGGGTTGATCCTGTCGAACGGCTTGATGTCGTTGAGATTACGGTGGTCGAGTTCACCGGCCAGCGCGCGCGCGGCCTGCTTGATGGTCTTGAAGTCCAGTCCCATGCCGTGCTCGTTCAGCGCAGTCGCCTCGACCTCGACCTCGACCCGCCAGTTATGCCCGTGCAGGCGGCTGCAATCGCCAGGATAGCCGCGCAGGCTGTGGGCTGCCGCGAAATCGGTGGATACCGTCAGTTGATAACGAGGCTGCCGCATGAATACCTGACCAATATGCTAGGAATTTACGCCAAATGACGCGATTTGGCAAGGCACGCCGGCCTCGCGGCCCTCGATCGCCGCGAGGATGCCGTTCGCGTCGAGACCCGCCTCGGCGAGGAGTTCCTCGCGGCTGCCGTGGTCGCTGAAGTGGTCAGGCAGCCCGAGCTGGAGCAGCGGCGCGACGACGCCATCGCCGGCGAGGCACTCGGCGACCGCGCTGCCGGCGCCGCCCATGATGGCGTTGTCCTCGACGGTGACCAGCAATTCATGGCTGCCGGCCATTTGCAGCACGATCTTGCGGTCGATCGGCTTGATGAAGCGCATGTCGACGACGGTCGCGTTCAGGGTCTCGCCGGCCTCGACCGCCGGCTGGACGCAGGGGCCGAAGGCGAGGATTGCGATGCGGCGGCCCTTGCGCACGATCGCGGCCTGGCCGAGGGGCAGCGGCGCGGCGTCGCGGCGGATCTCGCGCCCCGGCCCTGTCCCGCGCGGGTAGCGTACCGCAGCCGGGCCGTCATGATGCCAGGCAGTGGTCAGCATACGCCAGCATTCGTCTTCGTCAGACGGCGCCATGATGACCATGTTCGGGATCGCGCGCAGGAAGCTCAGGTCGAAGCTGCCGGCATGGGTCGGGCCGTCGGGACCGACGATGCCGGCGCGATCGATCGCGAAGGTCACCGGCAGGTTCTGCAGGGCGACATCGTGGATCAGCTGGTCGTAGGCGCGCTGCAGGAAGGTCGAGTAGATTGCAACGACCGGCTTCATACCGCCGCAGGCGAGACCGGCGGCGAGGGTGACGCTGTGCTGCTCCGCGATGCCGACATCGAGAAAACGCCCCGGAAAGCGCCGGGCAAAGTCGACCATGCCCGAACCCTCGCACATCGCCGGGGTGATCGCGATCAGCGCCGGGTCCGCGGCCGCGGTCTCGCACAGCCACTCGCCGAAGACCTGCGAATAGTTCAGCCGCGCCCCTGCAGGTTGCGGCGGACGGGTTCCGTTCTCGGCATCGAACTTGCCGACGCCGTGCCAGCCGCAGGGATTCTGCTCGGCCGGGGCGTAACCCTTGCCCTTGCGGGTGACGACATGGAGGAACTGCGGGCCATCCAGCGATTGCAGGTTCTGCAGCGTCGTCACCAGCGTGTCGATGTCGTGGCCATCGACCGGACCGATGTAGTTGAAGCCGAGCTCCTCGAACAGCGTGCCCGGCATGACCATGCCCTTGACATGCTCCTCGGCGCGGCGCGCGAGGTCGCGCATCGGCGGCACCGCGCTCAGCATCTTCTTGCCGCCTTCGCGCATCGTCGAATACAGCTTGCCGGACAGCAGCTTCGCGAGGTAATTCGACATACCGCCGACGTTCGGCGAGATCGACATCTCGTTGTCGTTGAGGATCACCAGCAGGTCGGCCTCGCTGTTGCCGGCATGATTCAGCGCTTCGTAGGCCATGCCCGCGGTCATTGCGCCGTCACCGATGATTGCGACGCTCTTGCGCCGATCGCCGCGCTGCCGCGCCGCGATCGCCATGCCGAGCGCGGCGCTGATCGAGGTGCTGGAATGCCCGGCGCCGAAGGCGTCGTAGGGGCTCTCGTCGCGCTTGAGAAATCCGGACAGCCCGCCCTTTTTGCGCAGTGTCGCCATCGCCGCGCGGCGGCCGGTCAGCACCTTGTGCGGATAGGCCTGGTGACCGACGTCCCAGACCAGCATGTCGCGCGGCGTATCGAAGACATAATGCAGCGCGATGGTCAGCTCGATCGTGCCGAGACTGGACGACAGGTGGCCGCCGGTGCGCGAGACCGACTCGATGATGAAGCGGCGCAGCTCGCCGGCAAGATCCGGCAGACGATTCCCGGGCAGGCGACGAAGCGCGGCGGGGTCGGCGACACTGTCCAGAAGCGGGTAGGGCGATGTGTCCATGTCTGCGCGAGAAGTCCTTGTGCTGTCCTGAATCATGCGGCGTTTGGCAGGGTGATGCAAGCCTCGCCGCCTGGTTCTCAATGCATGCGGCTGACGATATACGCCGAGATCGCGCGCAACAGGGCCGCGCGTTCGCCAAGCGGTTCCAGGTGCGCGACGGCTTCGCCATGCAGGCGCATCGCCATCTCCTTCGCGCTGTCGATCCCGAGCAGGCTGACATAGGTCGGCTTGTTATGCAGGCTGTCCGAGCCGCGGGTCTTGCCCAGCGTCGCGGTATCGCCTTCGACATCGAGGATGTCGTCGCGGATCTGGAATGCGAGACCGATGCAGTGCGCGTAGTCGCCGAGTATGTGCAGCGTCTCGTCGTCGCGGATATCGGCGCCCAGCGCGCCGAGCAACACGCTGGCGCGGATCAGCGCGCCGGTCTTGCGCAGGTGCATGTTTTCGAGATCGGCGAGGGCGAGTGTCTTGCCGACCGAGGCGAGGGCGATCGCCTGGCCGCCGGCCATGCCGATCGAGCTCGCCGCGATCGACAGCGTATCGATCATCTTCAGGCGATGGCGCGGATCCGTCGCGAGTCCGGCGTCGCCGGCGAGGATATGGAAGGCCAGTGCCTGCAGCGCGTCGCCGGCGAGGATCGCAATCGCCTCACCGAAGGCGATATGACAGCTCGGCTTGCCGCGCCGCAGGGCATCGTTGTCCATTGCCGGCAGGTCGTCGTGGATCAGAGAATAGGCGTGGATCAGCTCGACCGCACAGGCGGCGCCGTCGACCCGCCCGACCGGCGCGCCGAAGCAGCGCGCGGTGGCGTAGACCAGCACCGGACGGATGTA
Organism: uncultured Chromatiales bacterium; assembly: GCA_964384095.1. Lineage (GTDB taxonomy): Bacteria > Pseudomonadota > Gammaproteobacteria > SZUA-140 > SZUA-140 > JAITWN01. The sequence goes on along the minus strand of CAYLKC010000027.1, from coordinate 13,968 downwards.
CTTGCCGCCGGCGAGCGCCGAATAGCGCATGGCCTCGTGCAGTCGCTCGGGCGGCGTGCTTGCGGGAGGGAGCCAGCGATCGAGCGCGCGCTCGACCTGGTGGCGGCAGAGGTCCAGAAAGACCGGTAATGCCGCCGTGTCGTCAGTCCCCGGCGTCGGCGTCGAGACTTCGGGTGTCGATCTTTCCATTTTCCTCGATCAGGATATCCACTTTCTGCTCCGCCGCCTTCAGCGCCTGCTGGCAGGCGCGGGTCAGCGCGATGCCGCGTTCGAACTGTTTCAGCGATTCCTCGAGGGTCGCATCGCCCCTTTCCATGCGCTCGACGATCTCCTCGAGCTCTTGCAGGGACTGTTCGAAGTCGGGGGTGTCTTCGGCGGTCCGGTCGGGTTTTTTTGCCACGGGTACAGTCCTTCCGGGGGGTGAGCTGCGGGTCTCAAGGCTGGACATTATATAACATCTCCCTGCCCACGCGGTGATTTTCAGCCGTGTCGCGCGCGGAAAATCCCAATGGCGTCCGGAGGCTGCGTCATTTCCCACCTTGCCTGGCCCGGTCTTCATGTTAGACTCGGGCGGCTTTTGAACAGCAGGAGACAGCAACGAACATGAGCAGGGGTTACGACGCCGCCGCGATCGAGGTGCTGACCGGGCTCGAACCGGTGCGCAAGCGCCCCGGCATGTACACCGATACCGCGCGCCCGAACCACCTCGCCCAGGAGGTCATCGACAACAGCGTCGACGAGGTCCTCGCCGGACACGCGCGCAACATCATGGTCACGCTGTACAAGGACGGCTCGCTCAGTGTCGAGGATGACGGTCGCGGCATGCCGGTCGACCTCCACCCCGAGGAGAAGGTGCCCGGCGTCGAGGTGATCCTGACCCGGCTCCATGCCGGCGGCAAGTTCTCGCACAAGAACTACCGTTTCTCCGGCGGTCTGCACGGCGTCGGCGTATCGGTCGTCAATGCGCTGTCGAAACGCCTCGAGGTGCGCATCCGCCGCAACGGCAACGAATACCTGATGAAGTTCGCGAACGGCGAACCGGCGTCGAAGCTGGAGATCATCGGCAAGGTCGGCCAGCGCAACACCGGCACCTGGCTGCGCTTCTGGCCCGACCCGAAATATTTCGATTCCGACCGCTTCTCGTTGTCGCGTCTCCGGCACCTGATGCGGGCGAAGGCGGTGCTGGCGCCGGGCCTGCGCGTGCGCTTCGACGACGAGCACAGCGGCGAATCGGTCGAGTGGCACTACGAGGGCGGCCTGCGCGATTATCTGCGCAGTGAACTCGGCGAGGCCGCGATGCTGCCCGAGCCGGCCTTCGCCGGCAGCATGGAGGGTCACAGCGAGGCGGTCGACTGGGCGGTCGCCTGGCTGCCCGAGGACGGCGAGCCTGTCACCGAGAGCTACGTCAACCTGGTGCCGACCGCACAGGGCGGCACCCATGTCAACGGCCTGCGCACCGGCCTGACCGACGCGGTCCGCGAGTTCTGCGAGTTTCGCAACCTGCTGCCGCGCGGGGTCAAGCTCGCGCCGGAAGATGTCTGGGATCGCTGCAGCTACATCCTGTCGGTCAAGCTCGACAATCCGCAGTTCTCGGGACAGGTCAAGGAACGGTTGTCGTCGCGCGAGTGCGCGACCTTCGTCGCCGGCGTCGTCAAGGACAGCTTCGCGCTGTGGCTGAACCAGCATGTCGAGTCCGGCGAGAAGATCGCGCAGATCGCGATTGCGCGCGCCGAGACGCGCCTGCGCGCGGCGCGCAAGGTCGTGCGCAAGCAGGTCACCAAGGGACCGGCGTTGCCGGGCAAGCTCGCCGACTGTTCTCTGCAGGATCTTGGTCGCACCGAGCTGTTCCTGGTCGAGGGCGATTCCGCGGGCGGCTCGGCCAAGCAGGCCCGCGATCGCCAGTTCCAGGCGGTGATGCCGCTGCGCGGCAAGATCCTCAACACCTGGGAGGTGTCGCCGAACGAGGTGCTCGGCTCGCAGGAGGTCCACGACATCTCGGTCGCAATCGGCGTCGAGCCGGGCTCGAACGATCTCTCCAGCCTGCGCTACGGCAAGATCGCGATCCTCGCCGACGCCGATTCCGACGGCGCCCATATCGCGACGCTGTTGTGCGCACTGTTCATGCGGCACTTCCGCGCACTGGTTGCTGCCGGACATGTGTATGTCGCGATGCCGCCGCTGTATCGCATCGACGTCGGCAAGGAGGTCTATTACGCGCTCGACGACGAGGAGAAGCAGGGCGTGCTCGACCGCATCGCCGCCGAGCATCGCAAGGGCAAGGTCAACGTGCAGCGCTTCAAGGGCCTCGGCGAGATGAACCCGATCCAGCTGCGCGAGACGACGATGGCGCCGGACACGCGCCGATTGCTGCAGCTGACGATCGAGGACGGCGATGACACCGACCAGATCCTCGATCTGATGCTGGCGAAGCGCCGCGCCGCCGACCGCCGCGGCTGGCTCGAGCAGAAGGGCGACCTCGCCGAGCCGGTGATCTAGCTCCGTGTGATTCATGAACGCGGGTATTGTGGTATCCGGGCCTTGGCGGGACATGTCTTTTCAGGACCGCCATGAACCCATCCCTGGGGGCTGCCGGCGAGACATCCTGTCTCGCAGGCTCCTGAAAAGACATGTCCCGCCAAGGCCCTACTGACAGCTTGTGCGGTTCATGAATCATGCGACCCTGAGGTTTGTGCCATGAGTGAAACGATTGAAATCGACTACGAGGGCATCGAGCGGCGCCCGCTGAAGCAATTCACCGAGAAGGCGTACCTCGACTATTCGATGTACGTGATCCTCGATCGCGCGCTGCCGCATGTCGGCGACGGCCTGAAGCCGGTGCAGCGGCGCATCGTCTACGCGATGTCGGAGCTCGGCCTGTCGGCGGCTGCGAAGTACAAGAAATCGGCGCGTACCGTCGGCGACGTCATCGGCAAGTTCCATCCCCACGGCGACATGGCCTGCTACGAGGCGATGGTGCACATGGCGCAGCCATTCACCTATCGCTATCCGCTGATCGATGGCCAGGGCAACTGGGGCGCGCCCGACGACCCGAAGTCCTTCGCCGCGATGCGCTATACCGAGGCGCGGCTGTCGCGCTACGCCGAGTTGCTGCTGTCCGAGCTCGGTCAGGGCACGGTCGACTGGCAGCCGAACTTCGACGGCACGCTCGACGAGCCGGTGGTGCTGCCGGCGCGGCTGCCGCATGTCCTGCTGAACGGCGCGACCGGCATCGCGGTCGGCATGGCGACCGATATCCCGCCGCACAACCTGCGCGAGGTCGTCGCTGCCTGCCTGTGCCTGCTCGACGACCCGAAGGCGGACGTCGAGGCGTTGTGCGCGCATATCCGGGGGCCGGACTATCCGACCGAGGCCGAGATCATCACGCCGCGCGCCGAGATCGTGCGCATGTACCGGACCGGCAATGGCGCGATCCGCATGCGCGCCCGCTATGATCGCGACAGCGATGACGGCATCGTCATCACTGCGCTGCCGCACAATGTGTCCGGCGCGCGCGTGCTCGAGCAGATCGCGCAGCAGATGGCGGCGAAAAAGCTGCCGATGGTCGAGGACCTGCGCGACGAGTCCGATCACGAGAATCCGACCCGTCTGGTCATCGTGCCGCGCTCGAATCGAGTCGATGTCGATGCGCTGATGTCGCATCTGTTCGCAACCACCGACCTCGAGCGCAGCTATCGCGTCAACATCAACGTGATCGGCCTGAACGGCCGGCCGCAGGTCAAGGACCTGCGCAGCCTGCTGCACGAATGGCTGGAGTTCCGCACCGGCATCGTCACGCGGCGCCTGCAGCACCGGCTCGACGTCGTCACCCGCCGCCTGCATGTGCTCGACGGCCTGCTGATCGCCTACCTGAACATCGACGAGGTCATCCGCATCATTCGCGAGGAGGACGAGCCGAAGCAGGAGCTGATGCGGCGCTTCGCGCTCAGCGACATCCAGGCCGACGCCATCCTCGACCTGCGCCTGCGTCACCTCGCCCGGCTCGAGGAGATGAAGATTCGCGGCGAGCAGGACGCGCTGGCCGCCGAGCGTGCCGACCTCGAGAAGACCCTGGATTCGAAGACGCGGCTGAAGAAGCTGGTCCGCAGCGAGCTGGTCGCCGATGCGGAGAAGTACGGCGACGAGCGGCGCTCGCCGCTGGTCGAGCGCGAGGGCGCGCAGGCGATGGACGAGACCGCACTGCTGAGCTCCGAGCCGGTGCTGGTGGTATTGTCGGAGAAGGGCTGGGTGCGCGCGGCCAAGGGACACGAGATCGATCCGTCGACGCTCGGTTACAAGGCCGGCGACGGTTTCCTCGCCGCGGCGCCGGCGCGCGCGAATCAGCCGGTGTATTTCATCGACAGCCATGGCCGCGTGTATGCGCTGCCGGCGCACACGCTGCCGTCGGCGCGCGGCCAGGGCGAGCCACTGACCGGGCGGCTCAATCCGCCCGACGGCGCGCTGTTCGCCGGCGTCATGGCCGGCGGTGACGATACCCTGTGGCTGCTCGCAACCGATGCCGGCTATGGCTTCGTCGCCCGGCTCGGCGAGTTGTTCACGCGAAACAAGGCCGGCAAGGCAGTGCTGACGGTGCCGAAGGGCGTCTCGGTACTGGCGCCGGCGCCGGTCGGCGAGGCGGGCGATGGCCTGGTCGTCGCAGTCACCTCCGAGGGCCATATGCTGGCCTTCCCGCTCGGCGAGCTGCCGCAGCTCGCCCGCGGCAAGGGCATCAAGCTGATCGGCATCCCGAAGGCGAAGGGCGGCGATGAGCGCGTCCTCGCGGTCGCCGTCGTGCCGCCCGGGGCGGCGCTGAAGATCCATGCCGGCCAGCGCCATACCATGCTGAAGGCGAAGGACCTCGAACACTATTCCGGCGAACGCGGCCGGCGCGGGCTCAAGCTGCCGCAGGGCTTCCGCCGCGTCGACCGGCTGGAACTCGGCTGAGCGGGGCGGGTCTTATTCATCGTGTCGGTCGATGCCAAGCCCTTGAAACATTGGCAGATGGCTATATATACGAATCGGTATTTCCGTTGACGAGGAAGATTTGAGCATGAAGCGAATTGCGCTTTTTCTGGTGACGAACCTGGCGATCCTGCTGGTGCTGGGCGTGGTGCTCAGCCTGTTCGGCATCTCCGGGATCCTCGACGAGCAGGGGATCGGGCTCGACCTGCAGGCCCTGCTGATCTTCTCGGCGGTCATCGGCATGACCGGCTCGTTCATGTCGCTCGCGATGTCGAAGTGGACCGCGAAGCGCTTCACCGGCGCGCACGTGATCGAACGTCCGGCGAACGAGACCGAGGCGTGGCTGGTGCAGACGGTGCAGCGCCAGGCCCAGGCCGCCGGCATCGGCATGCCCGAGGTCGCGATCTATGACGCCCCCGACATGAATGCGTTCGCGACCGGCGCCCGTCGCAACGCCGCGCTGGTCGCGGTCAGCACAGGGCTGTTGCGGCAGATGAATCGCGACGAGGTCGAGGCGGTGCTCGCACACGAGGTCAGCCATGTCGCGAACGGCGACATGATCACGCTCGCGCTGATCCAGGGCGTCGTCAACACCTTCGTGATCTTCCTGTCGCGCGTGATCGGCCATGTCGTCGACCGCGTCGTGTTCAAGGTCGAGCGCGGCCATGGTCCCGCGTTCTGGATCACCGCGATCATCGCCCAGGTGATCCTCGGCATCCTCGCGTCGGTGATCGTCATGTGGTTCAGTCGCCAGCGCGAATTCCGCGCCGACGCCGGCGGCGCCGCGCTCGCCGGCCGCGACAAGATGATCTCCGCGCTGCAGCGCCTGGCCCAGCGCACCCCGGAGCCACTGCCCGACCAGCTCGCCGCCTTCGGCATCTCCGGCCTGATGAACGGCCACGGCCTCAAGCGCCTCTTCATGAGCCACCCCCCCCTCGAAGAGCGCATCGCCGCCCTGCGTTCCGGGGTCGGACCACGGTAAGCCGCTGATTATAAAAAACTAAGGCCCGAATTTCGGGCGATTTTCGGGTCTCCCGCCCCCATTTTGATGCCAAAATGGGGGCGTTTTGTTTTCTGGTGGAGCACCGAATGGCTCGCAGTTCCATTTCGGGGTCGAAATCACGCGGGGAGGCCTGATTTCGAGTCGTTTTTTACCCTCTAATCTTTCAGAAACAGAAGCTTGCCGTGGTCCGACCCTATGATGTCGGGGGCAGTTTTGCGGGGGCGCCGGCGGTTTCGCGGACCAGGCGCGGCACCAGATAGCCGGGCAGGCGGGTTTGCAGCTGTCGGTGGATCGCCAGCGCCTCGGCTTCGGGGACATCGAAGTGGGCGGCGCCGTCGACTCGGTCGAGCAGGTGCAGGTAATAGGGTAGAACGCCGGCGTCGAACAGGTCTTCGCAGAGTGCCGCGAGCGTGATGGCGTCGTCGTTGACGCCGCGCTGCAGCACGCTCTGGTTCAGCAGCGCGATCCCGGCGTCGCGCAGGCGCGCGAGGGCGGTGACGACCTCGGCATCGATCTCGCGCGGGTGATTGGCGTGGATCACGACGATCGCTGTCAATCGAGTCTCGGTCAGCAACGACAGCAGCGCGTCATCGACGCGGGACGGCAGCACGACCGGCAGTCTCGTATGCACGCGCAGGCGACGCAACTGCGGGATCCCTGCCAGCCCCTCGATCAGCGGCGCAAGCCGCGCCGTCGATAACGCCAGCGGATCGCCGCCGCTCAGGATCACCTCGGTGATCGAGGCGTCATCCGCGATCGACGCCAGCGCCGCCGACCAGTCGCCTTCACCGGCATGCTGTCCGGAATACGGAAAATGCCGCCGGAAGCAATAGCGGCAATGAATCGCGCAGGCACCGGTCGTGATCAGGAGCGCGCGCCCGTGATATTTGCGCAGCACACCCCGTTCCCGGATCGCCGCCCCGTCGCCGACCGGATCGCTGGTAAAGCCCGGCGCGGAGACCCGCTCGCGGCCGAGCGGCAGCACCTGGCGCAGCAGCGGGTCGGCGGGGTCTCCGTGGCGCATGCGCCGGACGTAGCCGGCCGGCACCCGCAGCGGGAACGGCAGCGCCGGATCGAGATCGGCATCGACCTGTTCCGCGCGCAGCCCGAGCGCGGCCAGCAGCGCCGCCGGGTCACGATGGCCGTTCGCCAGTTCCTGTTGCCAGTTCGCCGGCTGCCAGGCGGCCGGGGTTCGCGCTATCATGTGGGGCCTCCATGTAGGGGATTCCGCCGCAGTATGATACCCTGCGCGGCGCCTGCATGTTGCGCGGCGTCCCGAACCACCGAAACGGCAATCCGGAAACAGCAATGGCGATCTACAGCACGAACGAATTCAAGAACGGCCTCAAACTGATGATCGACGGCGACCCCTGCACGATCGTCGACCTCGATTTCGTCAAGCCCGGCAAGGGCCAGGCCTTCACCCGCGTAAAATACCGCAACCTCAAGACCGGCCGTGTCAATGAGCGCACGCTGAAGTCCGGCGACACGCTCGAAGGCGCCGACGTCATCGATACCGAGATGCAGTACCTGTACTTCGACGGTGAGTTCTACCACTTCATGAAGCCCGACTCTTTCGAACAGTACGTCGCCAGCGAAGAGGCGATGGAAGACGCGAAGACCTGGCTCAAGGGCCAGGAGACCTGCATCGTCACGCTGTGGAACGACGCGCCGCTGTCGGTCGCGCCGCCGAATTTCGTCGAGCTCGCGATCACCGAGACCGACCCCGGCGTTCGCGGCGATACCTCGGGCGGCGGCGGCAAGCCGGCGACGCTCGAGAGCGGCGCCGTCGTGCGCGTGCCGCTGTTCGTGAACCAGGGCGAGATCATCAAGGTCGACACCCGCAGCGGCGAGTACGTGTCCCGCGTCAAGTCCTGAGCGGGATGCGCGGCGCCGGCTGATGTCCGCGGGCGGCAGTGACTGGCGCCCCGGCGCCACGATCGGAACCCTGCGCGCCCGCGCCGCGATCCTCGCGCGTGTCCGCGCCTTCTTCGCCGCGCGCGGCGTGCTCGAGGTCGAGACACCGGTGCTGGCCGCCGCGACCGTCACCGAACCGCAGATCCACAGTCTCGAGACCCGCTATACCGGCCCCGGCGGCGGTCGCCGCCTGTACCTCCAGACCTCGCCCGAGTATGCGATGAAGCGCCTGCTCGCGGCCGGCAGCGGCCCGATCTGGCAGCTCGCGCGCGTGTTTCGCGACGGCGAGGCGGGGCGGCTGCACAATCCCGAATTCACGCTGCTCGAGTGGTATCGTCCGGGCTTCGATCACCATGCGCTGATGGACGAGGTCGAGGCCCTGGTCGTGGAGATCCTCGGCCTGCCGGCAGGCTTCGAGCGCATCACCTATGCCGAATTGTTCCGGCGCCACATTGGTCTCGACCCGTTCGATGCGCATGACCGCGATCTGCAGGCCTGCGCGCGCGACCACGGCATCGACGCGCCGCCCATCGAATCACGCGACGGCTGGCTCGACCTGCTGCTGACCCACCTGATCGAACCCGTACTCGGCGCCGAGCGGCCGTTGTTCGTCCACGACTACCCGCCGAGCCAGGCCGCGCTCGCCCGTCTGCGGGACGGCGACCCGCCGGTCGCCGAGCGCTTCGAGCTTTATATAAAAGGCATCGAGCTCGCGAACGGCTATCACGAACTCGGCGACGCGGCCGAGCAGCGTGCCCGCTTCGCGCGGGACCGCGAACGCCGCCGTCACGCCGGCCTGCCGGATGTCCCCGCCGATGATCGCCTGCTCGCCGCGCTCGCGCACGGCCTGCCGCCCTGCGCCGGCGTCGCCCTCGGCCTCGACCGCCTCGTCATGCTCGCCGTCGGCGTCCGCTCGCTCGACGAGGTGCTCGCCTTCAGTCTTGACAGGAGCTGATCCCGATTTATTCCCAGTTCAACGTGCCATCGATGACGACAGGCGCCGTGGCCACATTACCTCCGCCGGGGCTGACCTGGATCTGGGTCTGGGTGAAGGTCACCGTGCGGTTTTCCAGATTGACCGTGACCCCCGAACAGTCCTCTTCATTCAGGAAGCAGAGGTTCATGTGGCTATAGGCCGAGGTATCCGAGAAACCATGGACCATGATGATCGAATTGGGCGTAGTCCCCTGAAAGGTAATCGTCAGCGTGCTTGCCTGAACATTGGTGGTCCCTACGCCTTTCATGGCGCTCCAGACTACGCCTGTCACAGCCGGGGGGGCGCCGGTCAGCACAGGGGTTGATAAAGAGGGATCAAAGCTCGTTCCGATAACGCCGGTGTCATTTCCGGAAATCTCGAGGGTGCCGAAGGCGCCCGGCGTGGTGCCGCCATTGCCGCTGCTTCCCAGACTGGTCACCAGATGAGACTGGGCGATATTGGCATCGACCAGCAAACGCGCCCCTGCAAGTCTTGCCGATGTAAGTTCAGAGACGATGGTCTGCACGTTGCCGTCATCCTCGAAGTCGCTGATCGACTGATCGAAGTCGATGCTCCTGTTGGCGGCGAGATTCGAAACCGCTGCCGTGATGCGGATGCCGTTGGCGGGATTGTCGTCGTCGTCGAGCGACTGCACGAAGCGCAGGATATTGGTCACCGTGGGATGGGTGATATTGCCGCCGGGCACGAGGTCGAGCGGCGTGATCACCGCCTTGCCGGTCGCACTGCCGAGGGAGATATCACCGACGAAAAACTCCACGGTATCACCGCTGGCATAGCTGAATGTGCCGGCGGCATCTGTCATACCGCTGCGGTTCGACGAGGTTTCGTAGCGCAGACCCTCTACGGCAGAGTCTATGAATACGCCACTATCAAGCGACGACCCGCCGCCCCCACCCCCGCCGCATCCTGTGATGGCAATGAAAAGGACAGCCAGCACAACGGTTCGTAATTTCATGGGGGCATGCTCCGATCTGTGCAGAGGCTTGATGCTGCTGCCTGCGACCGGAATTTACAAATATCAGCCGAAATAAGTGGCGTATAGCAACTGATCGACCCGGGGACCGTGCTATCCCGGTATTTCGTTGAAACGCCCCATCAGACTACCCATCCGGATCGTTGCCCCGGGCGCTATTCCCCCGGCCCATTGCACCCGTCCGGGACCGAACAGCACGATGACCGTCGAGCCCATGTTGAAGCGACCGAGCTCGTCGCCGCGCGCCAGCGTAACGGCCGGCGGGCATCCTTCCGCATCCGGTGTGCAATCGCCGAACGGCCGTTCTGCCGAGACCTCGCCGGCCCACACCGTCTCGATGCCGGACACAAAGATCGCGCCGACCAGGACCAGCGCCATCGGCCCGGCCGCGGTGTCGAACACCGTGACCAGGCGCTCATTGCGCGTGAACAGCCCGCGCACATGACGCGTCGAGTAGTCGTTGACGCTGAACAACTGCCCCGGGATGTAGTGCATCGCCTGCAGCGTGCCGTCGACCGGCATGTGGATGCGGTGATAGTCGCGCGGTGACAGGTACAGCGTCGCGAACGAGCCGCCGGTGAATGCCGCGGCCAGCGCCGCCGATCCGCCGAGCAGCGGCGCGACCCGGTAGTCGATCCCCTTGGCCTGGATCAGGCGGTCGCCGTCGATCGGCCCGCACTGGCTGACCGCGCCATCGACCGGGATCGCGATCTCGCCGGGCCCGGACACGACCGGCCGTGCCCCCGGTCTCAGCGCGCGGGTGAAAAAGCTGTTGAAATCGGGATAGGCGGCCGGATCGGGCTGCGCGGCGATCGAGAGGTCGACCCGGAAGCGGCGCATGAAGGCGCGGATCAGCCGGTCCTTGAGCCACGGCCGGCGAATCCGCGTCAGGCAGCGCACCCAGCGGGACAGGCGGTGCTGGGGCGCGATGCGCAGGAACAGGGTATTCAGAAAGCCGGTCAGGTTGCGGGACAAGGTTCGATAACGGCCAGTTTTCTGCGATTATACCGGACATGGAGAAGGATCTGAAAAATCTGGCGATGCGCGTCGGCGAGGGCCTGCTCGAGCGCAAGCTGATGCTGGCGACCGCCGAGTCCTGTACCGGCGGCTGGGTCGCCCAGATCGTGACCTCGGTGTCGGGCAGTTCGCAGTGGTTCGAGCGCGGCTTCGTCTGTTACAGCAATGCCTCGAAGGGCGAGATGCTCGGCGTGCGCGCCGAGACGCTGTCCCGCTACGGCGCCGTCAGCGATGAGGTCGTTCGCGAGATGGCCGAGGGCGCGCTGCGCTACAGCCAGGCCCAGGTCAGCCTTGCGATCAGCGGCATCGCCGGCCCCGGCGGCGACGTGCCGGGCAAGCCGGTCGGCACCGTCTGTCTCGCCTGGGCGGTCGCGGGCCGGGTCGTGCTGAGCCGCACCGATCATTTCACCGGCAATCGCACCGCGGTACGCTGGCAGGCGGTCATCGCGTCCCTCGGCGGCCTGCTGGGACTCCTTGAGCGCTGGCAGTGACGACGGCGGGGGCCGCGCGCCGGTCCGCCGCCTGTTTCTGGCGCTGTGGCCCGACGGCGCGCTGCGCGAGCGCATCGTGCGGACGATCCTGCCGGCGCTGCCGCACCATGCCGGTCGCCCGGTGCCGGGCGAAAATCTTCATGTGACCCTCGTCTTTCTCGGCAATGTGCCCGAGCGGGAGCTCGGCTGTGTCGAGGACGCCGCGGCAGGCGCGCGCGCCGAACCGTTCGAACTCGTGCTCGACCGCCTCGCGTGGTGGCGGCAATCGCAGGTGCTGTGGCTCGGCGCGCGCGAGACGCCGCCCGCGCTCGACGCGCTGGTCGGCGCGCTGCGCGAACGGCTCGCGGGCTGCGGGCTCGCGCTTGAATCGCGGCCGTTTCGCGCGCACATGACCTTGATGCGCAAGGTCCATCGCCGGCCGTCACTGCCGCGCTGCGAGCCGTTGCGCTGGCGGCCCGACACCCATGCGCTGATCGAATCGACGCCGGTCCCCGGCGGCGTGCGCTACACGCGACTCGCCGCCTGGCCGATCGGCTGAGCATTGCGCCGAGCGCGGCCTCGGAGTCGCGCTGTTAATGCGCCGCGCGTCCAGGCAGGGCTAGGACTGCCGGGTCATCCTGTGGGATAATCCCGACGGTTCGAAAAGCATATTTCAGGTGAATCAGGTCAATCCGGGGAGAGATCGATGGACGAGAACAAGCGGAAGGCACTGGGCGCGGCCCTGAGCCAGATCGAGCGGCAGTTCGGCAAGGGTTCGGTGATGCGCATGGGCGACGGCGACGTCGCGCGCGACATCGGCACGATCTCGACCGGCTCGCTCGGCCTCGACATCGCGCTCGGCATCGGCGGGCTTCCGCGCGGCCGCGTCATCGAGATCTACGGCCCCGAGTCCTCCGGCAAGACCACGCTGACGCTGCAGGTCATCGCCGAGGCCCAGAAGGCCGGCGGCACCGCGGCCTTCATCGACGCCGAGCACGCCCTCGACCCGTCCTACGCCGAAAAGCTCGGTGTCAACGTCGACGACCTGCTGGTCTCCCAGCCCGACACCGGCGAGCAGGCGCTGGAGATCACCGACATGCTGGTGCGTTCCGGCGCGGTCGACGTCGTCGTCATCGACTCGGTTGCGGCGCTGACGCCGAAGGCCGAGATCGAGGGCGAGATGGGCGACTCGCACATGGGCCTGCATGCGCGCCTGATGTCGCAGGCGCTGCGCAAGCTGACCGCGAACATCAAGCGCTCGAACACGATGGTGATCTTCATCAACCAGATCCGCATGAAGATCGGCGTCATGTTCGGCAACCCCGAGACGACGACCGGCGGCAACGCGCTGAAGTTCTATGCCTCGGTGCGCCTCGACATCCGCCGCACCGGTGCGCTCAAGAAGGGCGACGAGGTCATCGGCAGCGAGACCCGCGTCAAGGTCGTCAAGAACAAGGTTGCACCGCCGTTCAAGCAGGCGGAGTTCGACATCCTCTACGGCGAAGGCGTGTCGCGCGAGAGCGAGATCATCGGCCTCGGCGTGCAGTGCGGCATCGTCGACAAGTCCGGCGCCTGGTACAGCTACGGCGGCGAGCGCATCGGCCAGGGCAAGGAGAACGTCCGCGAGTACCTGAAGCAGTATCCGGACACCGCGAAGCAGATCGAGGCCGAGATCCGCGCGAAGCTGCTGACGCCGCCGGTACGGCGCGGCGCCGAGGCGGTAACCGAAGTCGAGGCCGAGGCCTGACGCGGACGCCGTCGCGGGATCCGGCGGGCGGAGATCCGCGCGCGGAGGTCCGGCGGCGCGCCCTCGACCTGCTCGCGCGCCGCGAGCACTCCGTCGATGAATTGCGCGCCAAGCTGCGCGCGAAAGGAGTCGGCGACGAGGACAGCCGCGAGGCCGTGATCGCGGCGCTGATCGACGAGGGCCTGCTCAGCGATCGCCGCTTTGCCGAGTCCTTCGTCGAAGCGCGGCGGGCGCGCGGGCAGGGGCCGCTGCGCATCGCGCAGGATCTGCGCCAGCGCGGCATCGACAAGGCGACGAGCGCGCAGATGCTCGACAGGGCGGGCACGGAGTGGGCGGCAGTCGCGCGCGCGGCGCGCAGCAAGCGCTTTGGCGAGGAGATACCCGGCGATTACCATGAACGCGCCCGTCAGGCGCGTTTTTTGCGTTCCCGGGGATTCACCGAGGCGCAGGTGCTTGCCGCGCTCGGCGATGAACAATGAACCTGGACAGAAAAGACAGATGACCAGCAGCGCAGACATTCGCAGCCAGTTCCTCGAATACTTCCGTCGTCACGGCCACGAGGTCGTCGCCAGCAGCCCGCTGGTGCCCGTGAACGACCCGACGCTGCTGTTCACCAACGCCGGCATGGTCCAGTTCAAGGACGTATTCCTCGGTCGCGAAACGCGCAAGTACGTACGTGCGGCGAGCTCGCAGCGCTGCGTGCGCGCCGGCGGCAAGCACAACGACCTAGAAAACGTCGGCTATACCGCGCGCCATCACACCTTCTTCGAGATGCTCGGCAATTTCAGCTTCGGCGACTATTTCAAGCGCGAGGCGATCCACTACGCGTGGGAGTTCCTGACGAAGGAGCTCGGTCTGCCGCCGGAGAAGCTCTGGGTCACGGTC
>CAYLKC010000026.1:0-22241 GCA_964384095.1 uncultured Chromatiales bacterium | reverse complement strand
TGCAATCAAAGCTGCTGCGCGTGCTCGAAGAGAAGGAAGTACGACCGGTCGGCGCGACGCAGAACGTGCCGGTCGATGTGCGCATCATCTCGGCCAGCCATCGCGACCTCGACGAGCTGGTCAAGGCAGGCAAGTTCCGCGAGGACCTCTATTACCGCCTGAATGTGGTGCGTCTCGACATCCCGCCGCTGCGCGAACGACCCGAAGACATCCAGCTGCTGGTCGCGCACTTCCTGAAGGAACTGGCGGCGAGCGGCGCGACCGAGGCGCGCTCATTCTCGGCCGAGGCGATGGAGCGTCTGATGACCTCCCCGTGGCCCGGCAACGTGCGCCAGTTGCAGAACGTCGTCGAATACTCGGCGACGCTGTCGACGACGCCGGTGATCCCGGCGAGCCTTGTGCAGCGCGCGCTGCGCCACAAGAGCGGCACCCTGCCCTCGCTGTCCTCGGCGCGTAACAACTTCGAACGTGAGTACCTGACGCGTCTGCTGAAGATGACCGGCGGCAACATCACCCAGGCCGCCCGCCTCGCCCAGCGCAACCGCACCGAACTCTACAAGCTGCTGCACCGCTACCACCTCGACCCCGTGACCTTCCGCAACAGCAAGGCCCGCGTCGGCTGACCTTGAATGTTCCCGTGATGTTGCCTATGATGCGGATCAGGCAACATTACGGGAACACCCGATGCTGACCCGCGCGCAACAGCGTACCCTCGATTTCATCCGCCGCCATTGCCTGCAGCACGGGCATGCGCCGAGCCTGGCCGAGATCGCCCTCGGCACCGGCCTGCGTTCACGCGGCGTCGTCCATCGCCATGTCCAGGCCCTCGCCGGGGCCGGCGCGATCACGCTGCTACCGGGCAGAAAGCGCGGCATCCGCCTTGCCGAGGAGGTCACATCGTCGGCCTATACCCTGCCCCTGCTCGGCCGCATCGCCGCCGGCCAGCCGATCGAGGCGATCCCGGGCCAGGACTCCCTCGATCTCGCGACCTTCCTGCTCGGCCCCGACCGCTATGCGCTGCAGGTGCGCGGCGACTCGATGATCGAGGCCGGCATCCTCGACGGCGACACCGTCATCATTCGCCAGGGCGCCGAGGCCCGCGACGGCGACATCGTCGTCGCGCTGATCGACGGCCAGGAGGCGACGCTCAAGCGCCTGAAGCGGCGCAACGACGGCAACGTCATGCTGGTCGCCGCCAACGCCGCGATCGCTCCGATGATCTACAGCGCCGATCGCGTCACGATCCAGGGCATCGTCGTCGGACAGCTCCGTACCTATTGATTACTCCCCCCTTCGCTTGCGAAGGGGGGCGGGGGGGGATGCGAGCGCAGCGAGTGAACCCATGGTTCGGCGCGCCAGGGTGGCACGCTGCCGCATCCCCCCTGCCCCCCTTCTAAAGAAGGGGGGGATTTTGAAGGCGGGGATTTAGTTGCGGCGCAGGGTGTCCAGGGTCTCGCGATAGCGATCGTTCTTCGGCTCGAGACGCAGTGCCTCTTCGGCATGGCGGACGGCCTCGTCCGCGTGGCCCTGGCGTGCCAGCGCCCAGGCCAGATTGTGGTGCGCGGCGGCATGGTCGGGGCGCGCCTCGAGCAAGGCGCGAAAGGCCTCGACGGCGCCGGCATGATCGCCGGCCTCGTAGCGGTTGTTGCCGAGGCCGATCCAGGCCCCGGCGCTGTCCGGCCAGCGCGTGGTCGCGGCCTGCCAGGCAGCGGCCGCGCCCCCCGGATCGCCGGTACGCTCGAGCGCGATGATCTCCGACAACCAGTCATGTTCAACGGCGGTCGCGGGCACCTCGCCGGGCGTGGGGATCACGACCGCCCAGTGTCCGCCGCGTTGCCAGGTCCGCTCGAACAGCGCGAGCGGTGTGCGCAGGCGTTCGGTCGTCCCGGACCGCAGGATCACTTCCTCGCGCGCGGGATCGAAGCCGATGACCACCGCGTAATGCCAGCGCGGAAACCAGTCGAAGGCGAGGTTCTGCAAGACCAGCACCGGATGTCCGGCGGCCAGCTCATGGAATAAGGCATCGAGCTCCGGCGCGAGCACATAAGGCGCGCGGCCGTGCCGCCGCGCCGCGGCGAGCATCTCGGGCTGGAAACTGCCGCGTCGCGCCGGCACCCACACCTGCGGCACGAGCTCATCCGGCGTCACCGCGACGCCGCTCCATTGCAGCAGCGTCGCCAGCGCGGCGGGGCCGCACTGATAGCGTTCCTGGGGATGAAACGGGACCGCGGTCAGCTCGACCGCGGTCCGCGTCTCGCCGGCACCATTGTCGCGCCATTGCTGCGTCAGCGGCGTGCCTGCGCAGGCGCCGAGCAACAGGCACGCCGCGATCAGCGCAAGCCGCAGACCCGCTCGGCGCCGGATCATCCGGCCTGGCGAATCAATGCACGGTCTTCTTGACGAACGGGAAGACGTCGGTATAGCCGAGGATGTCGGTGACCAGCAAGACGACAAAGATGAATACCAGCGCGCCGACCACGCCACCGACCCCGGCGCCGGCCGGCAGGTTGTCGAGCTGACCGGCCATTTGCGCGATCCCGGCGTCGTCCAGCGCGGCGACGCGGTCGCGCGCCTCGTCGGGATCGACACCGAAGGCGATCAGTTGCGTGCGGACCTCCTCGCGCTCGAACGCGGCGAGGACGCGGTCACGGTCAGAGGCAGCCTGTTCCGCGGCGATGACCTCCTCTGCGCCGACCAGCGCGGCCGAGGCGTTGAGCGGCATCCCCAGCAGGGTGACCGCGGCGATCATCAGGATACTGACGGCGCGACTCATGCGTCTCAGGGTATTCATGCTGGTTTCTCCATGTGGTTGGACTTCAATCATATACCAGACAGGACGATTCAAGAACGCCAGGGCCGCGGGACGGGTTCCCTTGCCGCGGGCAGACCTCACCCCGTCGCGACGACGCCGGCGCGGCTTCGCCAGGTCACCAGCGCAAGCAGGCCGAGCGCGGCCAGGTCCAGCCACCACCAGCCATGCACGATCAGCAACGCCGCCGCGGACAGCGCCAGCCACAATCGAAGCGGGAGCGATAACGGCCCTTCGAGATACCCCTCGATGACGCCGGCAAAGGCATACAAACCGGCCAGCGCGATCAGCGCGATCGGCAGGGCCTCGAGCCAGGTGCCGCAGAGCAACGGCGTGTACGCAAACAGCAGCGGGATGATGTACAAGCCCTTCGCAAGCTTCCACGAGGTAAAGCCGACCGCCATCGGCCGTTCGCCGGCGATGCCGGCGGCGGTGAACGCGGCGAGCGCGACCGGCGGTGTCACATTCGAGTCCTGGCTCAGCCAGAAGATGATCATGTGCGCCGCCAGCAACGCCGCGATGACCAGCGCCGGATCGAGCAGGTCCTGCGCGACCGCGCGCTGCAGTTCCGGGGTCAGCGCGCGCACCAGTTCCCGGGCCTCGTCCGGCGCCATCGCCATGCCGAGCACCGCCCCGGCGCCGGGCTTCGCGATCAGGATCGCCTCGCGCGCCATGTCCGTGATCTCTCCGCGCGCCAGCGCCGCGACCAGATCGGCCTCGAGCATCAGACCATACAGCGTCGGCGCCGAGATTGCGGCGAGCACGATATAGGCCGCGGTGACCGGCAGACCCATGCCGAGCACCAGCGACGCCAGCGCGATCAGCGCATAGGCGATCAGCAGGTTCGAGCCCGCCCAATCGCTGATCATCAGCGAGAAGACATTGCCGACGCCGGTCGTCGTCAGCACGTTGACGATCAGGCCGACCGCGATCAGCAGCATCGCGGTCGGCGCCATCGTGCGCGCGCCGTTGGCGAGTGCCTCGATGATCGCAACCGGACCCATGCGGTTCGGCGTCAGCCAGGACGACACGACGACGGCGAAGATCGCGATGCCTGCGGCATAGGTCGGCGTGAAACCGGCGATCAGCAGCGCGACCAGCACGCCGAGCGGCGTGAGCAACGGCCAGCCGCGACGGATCGCCTCCAGGAACGGGATCGCGTCCTCCTCGATGCGCGGCGAGAGCCCCTCCTTCTTTGCGCGTATGCGCACGAAGCACGCGACCGAGAGGAAATACAGCAGCGCCGGGATCAGTGCCGCAGCACTGATCGTGAGATACGAGATCCCGGTGAAGTTCGCCATCATAAAGGCGCCGGCACCCATCACCGGCGGCATCAACTGTCCGCCGGTCGACGCGGCGGCCTCGATGCCGGCGGCGAAGCGCGGCTGGAAACCGGCCTTCTTCATCAGCGGGATCGTGATGACGCCGGTCGAGGCGGTATTGGCGACCGCGGAACCGGTGATAGAACCCATCAGCCCGGAGGACGCGACCGCGACCAGGCCCGGACCGCCGGTGATGCGTCCGACCGCGGCGCGCGCCAGCGCAAGGATCAAATCGCCGGCGCCGGAGCGCACGAGGAATGCGCCGAACAGGATGAACATGAAGACATAGGTCCACGAGATGCGGGCAATGATCCCGAACATTCCTTCGGATGTGAACACGCTGCGGAACAGCATCGTCTCGAGACCGAGGCCGGGAAACGCGAACACCCCGCCTATGCGCGCGCCCCACCAGGTCGCATAGGACAGGAAGATGACGATCAGCACGGGGATCAGCCAGCCGGCGGTGCGGCGGGCGAGCTCGATCGCAAGCAGGACTACGAGCACGCATGCGATCCAGTCCATTGTCGAGAAACGCAGACCACGCGCGTACAACGCATCCTCGAGCAACAGCACCATGACCGCGGCGACGATGACGAGTACGCCGACGGCGATGTCAGCGGCGTACACGGTGCGCCCCCCGGCCGCCGGTATCAGCACGACAAGCAACGCCAGGCTGGAGAAATGGAAGGCTGACACCCACAGGTCCGGCAGCACCAGCACCGTATTGATCGCGACATGGGCGAGCGATACCAGCGCAGCATAGATGAAGAGGGCGATGCCGGCAGGACCAAAGCCGGCGACGGCGTCTGCCTGCGATGCGCGCGCGGTTGCAGCGTTGCCCGCCGGATCAGCCGCCATCGAATCCGTCCCGCGCCTCCGGCGGCAGCAGATGATCGGGGATTGCGAGGCCTCGTTCACGGTAATAGCGCAAGGCGCCCGGGTGCAGCGGCGCCGGCAGGCCGTCGATCGCATCGTCGAGCGTCATGCTGCGCGTCGCGGCATGAAAGGCATGCAGGAATGGCAGGTTATCGTAGATCGCGCGCACGATCAGATAGACATGCTCGTCGGGGACGTCCGCCGTCACTGCGAGGAAGTTCGGCTGGGCGATCGTGCGCAGCGACTCCGACTGATAGGGATAGGTATTTGCCGGCAATTCATGAAAGCGCCACAGGCCTTCGTAGCCGGCATTGATCGCCGCGAGCTGCGCCATGTCAAACCCGAGAATCGCGGCATCACCCCGGGTTGCCGCCAGCACCCGCGTCACCGCGCCGACCGGCACCCCGGCCGGCACGTTCATGCCGTCGATCAACTGGTTCTGCAGGGCATCGGCGCTGGCGCCGTAGCCTTGCCAGGCCAGCGTGAAGTCACGGTCGGGATCGATGCCAAGTGCGCGAAAGATATGACGCGCCGAGCCTTCCGCACCGGAATAGCGCGCGCCGATCGAAAAGCGGCGGCCGGCGAGATTCGCGATATCGGCGATGGTGCCGGTCTCGATGTGACGGTTGCGCACGATGAAGTGCTCGACGTTCGGCCACAGAACCGCGACGCTGCGCAGATCGTCGAACGGCGGTGTCCCGGCAAGGCGGCCCTCGCCGCGCAACGCCCAGGCGCCGTACAGACCCTGCAGTATCGAGAACCTCGCCTCGCGATCGCGCATCAGGCGCAGGTTTTCCTCGGAACCGGCGCTGCTGATCGCCGCGAGCGCAATCCCGTGCTCCGCCTCGAGCGTCTGTTTCGACAGCGTCGCGATGGCGACGCCGACAGGATAATAGGTCCCGCCGGTCGTCGCAGTCGCGAGGATATAGGTAGTACCGCTGTCACGCGCACAGGAGGTCAGCAGGACGGCCACGCAGGCGATCAGTATACAGGCGGACCGCGGCAGGGCGTGACAGTGTCCGGCTCGATGAACGCTTGCCGTGGCCATGCGGCATTATACCGCGTGATGCGGGGTGACGAGACTCAGCGCGGTGAGAAGCGGATATCACCGTACCAGGCCCTGGCCTGCTGTCCACTGTTGTCGGTGTCTGTCATGATCGCGACGGCGGAGACCTTGCCGGGATCCTCGCCGAACAGACGGCGATAGTCTGCGCGCACGTCGCGTCGGTGCGTGACCCACTGGCCGATCCTGCCTGCGCCGCTGTCGACGGTGATCATGCGCGCGTTGCCGGTAAACGCGTTCGGCCATTCGCTACCGACCGGCTGGTGACTTGACCAGACATAATTGATCGCCCGCGTGCGCCAGAAGCGCAGGCCTCCGGAAAACACGACATACAGCCGCGCCGGGTAATCATCGCCGGCACGCGTACGCTCATCGATGCCCTCGAGGAGACCTTCGACCTTCCACGACCAGTGCAGCAGCGGCGTCTCACCGAGATCGATGGTGATCTCTCGGTAGAGACCGGAGGCCGCGCCCTCGCTCACCGCGCGCAGCGCAAGGCGCTCGTCGTCGCGCTCGAGGCTATAGTGCGTCTCGCCGGCAAAGGACTTGCGATGCCAGCCATCGAGATCACCGGCTGAAAAGCGTCCGATATCCACGCCCGCTCCGCTCGCGGCCAGCGTGGCGCCCATGAGCGTCAGCGACAGCAGATAACGCCTCACGGCGACGCCTGCATGCTCAGCCCGACGTGCATGCCGACATCGGCCGAGTTGTCGAAATGGGCGATGTTCTCGGTCAGCGCGATGAACAGGGACAGGCCCGTGGCGAGTTCACGTTTATAGCCAAGGCTGACCTGCAGGGACACCTGCCCGAGCTCCGGGAGATCGAGCTCGGTGAACGGGCTCTGCGATGCCGTCAGCTGCGCAATCCAGGTGGAACGGTCACTGGTATCGATCTCGACAGCGGTCGTGCCTGACCACAGCGGCTGAGAGGGCAGTTCGAGCAATGGCCAGTCGCCGAGGCGGAGCAGGCCGAGGGCGTAGTGCAGACGCAGACGCGGCAGCGGCGCATGACTGCCCAGCAGCTGGATGCCGACGTCTGTCGATCCGCTGCTGAAGAAGTCATGGCCGTTCCAGGTCGGCAGCTTGACCAGGCCCTGCACCGCGAGATTCCAGTTGTCACCATGACTGTTCAGCTGATATTTCGCCCGCATCACCGTATCGCCAAGGCCACCGCCGGCAGAAATGGCGGCGTGGTATTCGAGATCCTTGCTGCGCAAATAGGTCGTGAAACGATCGCGCGGCACGCCTGTGCGACCGCTCTGGCTGAAGCTGAAGACATCATGCACACCCTCGATGACGCCATCGAAGGCGCCGCCCGAGAAGCTGAGCCACTGGAGGGTAAGGCCGATCTCCATGCGCGCCGTCACGCCGAAGTCGAGCGCGAGGGCAAGGCGATAGACCTCGCCATCGAGGTAGAACATACTGTCACTGCCGATCTCGCGCAGGTCGGCAAGCGATAACGACGAGCGGCGGTCGCGGTCCTCGAGATGATTGCCCAGGACCTCTGACATCGCGAACGTGTTGCTGACGGTCGCGATCATTTCGATCCTCGAGTCTCCGGCTGGCAACGCCGCCGCAGACTGGGGCTCAAACGCGAGCAGACCCATGCCGGGCAGGAACTGGTCGCGAATCCGCAGCGGTCCGCTATCGGTGAAATCGGCCGCCCATGCCTGATCGCCAGCACACAGACAGCACAGGCCGATGATGAGGACGGCGATCCGCGATCTGCAATCGACCAGCAGGGTGAATGGCATGACAGCACACGGTCCAGCGGGACTGATACCGCGTTGAGATTAACCGAAGATCGCGCGCAATATCCAGAAGAACAGGATCGCAAGCAGACCGCCGGCGGGCAGCGTGACGATCCAGGACAGGAAAATCGTACGCACGACGCGCAGATTGATCGCGGCGATGCCGCGCGCGAGACCGACGCCAAGGACCGCGCCGACCAGGGTGTGAGTCGTCGAGATCGGCAGGCCGGTGCCCGAGGCCATCACCACAGTGAAGGCTGCCGCCAGCGTCGCCGCGAAGCCGCGGCTCGGCGTCAGCTGCGTGATATTGCTGCCGACCGTCGCGATGACCCTGTGACCGTAGGTCACTAGACCGATCACGATGCCGACCGCGCCGAGCAGCAGGATCCAGACCGGCACCGCGGTCTGCATGCCGACGACGCCGCCGCTGTTGATGACGCCGATGACCGCCGCCAGCGGCCCGACCGCGTTGGCGACGTCATTGGAGCCATGCGCAAAGGCCATCGCGCAGGCGGTGACCAGCATCAGCACGCCGAAAACCTTTTCGACATTGCCGTACTGGAAGCCGTGTCCGTCGACGGGATCGAATTTCAGGCGGCGTATCGCGATGACGCCGAGACCGGTGGCCACAAGGCCGATCGCCACCGCGATCGCGTAACTCTGGAGGGTCGAGAACTCCATCCCGAGGTGGGTCAGTCCCTTGAATATCGTCACCAGGGAAGTGAGCATCGCGGCCAGGAAGATATAGAACGGCACATAGCGCCTGGCGTTCTCGAGCGGACGGTCGGTGTCGAGTATCAGGATCTGCACGCTGCGAAACAGCGCGAAGGCGATGCCGCCGGCCAGCACGGGAGAGACGACCCACGACATCGCGATCTTGCCGACCTTGGCCCACTGGACCACTTCGTAGCCGATGCCCACGACGGCGAAGCCGACGATCGCTCCGACGATGGAATGGGTCGTCGACACCGGCCAGCCGTAATGCGAGGCGATCATCAGCCAGGTGCCGGCGGCCAGCAGAGAGGCCATCATGCCGTAGACAAGGAGATCCGGGGTGTTCTCCAGCAGTTTCGAGTCGACCATGCCGCTGCGGATGGTCTGCGTGACCTCGCCGCCGGCGAGCCACGCACCGGCGAACTCGAAGATCGCGGCAATGATCACCGCCTGGCGTATTGTCAGCGCGCGGGAACCAACCGATGTCGCCATTGCATTGGCGGCGTCATTCGCGCCGATGCCCCAGGCCATGAACAGCCCGAAGATACAGGCCAGCACGATGAGGATGGTGCCGTATTCCAGCATGCAGGCCCCGGAGCGTTCAGCGGGCCAGCATCAGCATGAGGCGACTGCCCACGCGTTGGGCGAGATCGGCGAGGTCGCCGATCCAGTCGATGATGCGGTACATGAACATCACATCTACCGGCGGCAACTCGGCCTCGAGCACGAACAGGCGTGCGCGAATCAGGCGCTGCAATTTGTCGGTGTCATGCTCGATCTTGTCGAGCTGATCGAGCATGCCGAAGACGATCTCGACCTCCTTGCCGCGGAAGCCGGTCTCGACCAGCTCGTCGAGTTCGTTGACGGCGCGATCCGCCTGGGCGACGGCGTCTATGCAGCGTTCGACATACTTCGGCAGGTCCTCGGCGACGGTGTCGGGAAAGCGCATGCGCCGGCCCAGTACCAGGCCGGCAATATCCTTGGCAGTATTGGCGACGCGGTCCTGCATCGTCAGCACCTCGAGCAGATCGCGCCGTGACATTGCCAGCATCAAGCCCTTGGGCAGGTTCAGACGCAGATCCTTCTTCAGATTGTCGGCCTCATGCTCGAGCGCGACGATGCGCTGCTGCTGCAGTTCCGCGGTCTCCCAGTCCTGCTTGATAACGGCCTCGAAGAAGGCCGGCAGCTCGCGCGTGCAGCTCAGCACCTTGTCGATGTGAATCTGCAGCGGCCTGACCGGAGAGCGGCCAAACATATCGAAGATGAAGTTCTTGGGCGCCATGGCGAGAGTTAACGGTAACGGATGAAAAATATCAAGTATAATCGGGGACATCGACGGAACTTGCACCCATGCCTTTCCACGCGCCGAACGCCCGGTCCTTCCTGTCACTGCTGCTCGCGCTGATATGTTATCCGGTGCAGGCGACGCCGCTGCATCACGACCTCCTCGTCGATCTCGATCCGGCCGGCCAGCATCTCGCTGCCGTGGGCACCGTGACCCTGCCTTCCGCGCTGACCGGCGGCGGCACGGCGACGCTGACATTCAGACTGCATCCCGGTCTTGCGCCGGTGTCGCAGACTACCGGGGTCAGGCTGAGACGGCTACCTGCTGACGCACACGACGCTGCCCGCTTTGCGCTCGACATCCCGCGTGATGTCCATACGGTGACCCTCGCCTGGGAAGGCCGCATCCACGACCCGCTGCAAAGTCTTGCCGATGACGAGGCGCGCGGCGTCGCCGGCACCTCGGGCATGATCTCGGAAGACGGCGTCTTTCTCAGTGGCGCCAGCGTCTGGTATCCGCAATTCGATGACTGCATGGTCAGCTTCAGCCTGGAAGTACGGCTGCCGGCGGGCTGGGACGCGGTCAGCCAGGGCGATCGCACCCGCCATCAGCGCGATGACCAGGCCACGCGCGTGCGCTGGGAGGAGGAGAATCCGCAAACCGGAATCTATCTGATCGCGGGACGCTATCACGAATATGCCCGTGAGACTGCCGGCGTTACGGCACTGGCCTTTCTGCGCGCTCCGGACGAGGCGCTTGCCCGGCGCTATCTCGATGCCACCGGGCGCTATCTCGGGATGTTCGGCGACCTGCTCGGCCCCTACCCCTATCGCAAGTTCGCACTGGTCGAGAACTTCTGGGAGACCGGCTACGGCATGCCGTCATTCACGCTGCTCGGTCCGACCGTGATCCGTCTGCCGTTCATCCCGCACACCTCGTACCCGCACGAGATCCTCCATAACTGGTGGGGCAATGGCGTCTATGTCGATTATGCGCGCGGCAACTGGGCCGAAGGCCTGACCGCGTATCTCGCTGATCACCTGTTGCAGGAACAACGCGGCAATGGCGCCGTGACGCGGCGCAATCAGTTGCAACGCTATACCGACTATGTCAGCGAGGCGCGCGACTTTCCGCTGATCGACTTCCGTGCCCGTCACAGTCCGGCAACCGAGGCGATCGGCTACGGCAAGGCGATGATGTTCTTTCACATGCTGCGGCGCCAACTCGGTGACGAGACCTTTGTCGCCGCGCTGCGCGATTTTTATGAGACTCAGCGCTTCCGCGTCGCCGGCTATGAAGACCTCCGCCGCGCATTCTCCGCCCGGGCCGGCGGCGACCTGCGCGACGAGTTCCGTCAGTGGACGATACGCACCGGCGCGCCGCAACTGGTCGCGGGCAATGCGCAGTCGCGCGCGCTCGGCGATGGTCAGCATGAACTGGACTTCCGGCTCGAACAGACGCAAGTCGGGCCGAGCTATCGCCTGCGCGTCCCCGTCGCGATCACGCTGGAAGGCGAAGGCCGCGCGCTCGAACTCGACATCGAGCTCAAGGAACGTCAGCGTGTGGTCCGGCTGCAAACCTCCTCGCGTCCGCTACGCATCGAGATCGACCCGCAGTTCGACCTGTTCCGCCGCGTCGATCGCCGCGAGGTCCCGCCGGCGCTGAGTCAGGCCTTCGGCGCCGAACGGGTGACCTTCGTGCTGCCCGCGGACGCGCCGGCACTGATGCGCGAACGCTGGCGCGCGCTGGCGCAGGCCTGGCGCGGCACGCGCGGCGATGCAGACTTCGAGGTCGTCAGCGACGCCGATATCGATGCGCTGCCCGGCGATCGCGCGGTCTGGCTGCTCGGCTGGGACAACCGTTTCCGCGAGGCGCTCGCACCGGCGCTGTCATCGATGCCGGTCATGTTCACCGACGCTTCCGTGCGTCTGCCGGAGCGCACCCTGCAACGTGACGAGCACAGCGCGGTGCTGGTCGCGCGATCGCCGGGCGCGCCCGAGCTGGCGATCGCCTGGGTCGCCGCCGCCGATACCGCGGCGATCACGCAACTGGCCCGGCGCCTGCCCCATTACGGACGCTACGGCTATCTCGGTTTCGCCGGCGACGGCAGTGAAAACATCCTGCAGGGACAATGGCCGGTCACCGATTCGCCATTGTCACTGCCGGTGCGAGATGAAGACGGCGGACTGAGCGATCCGGGCGTTCCCGTCGACTATGCCCCCCGCGCCGCGCTGACCGACCTGCGCGGCGCGGGGGCGGCGCATCCATGATATATTTTGCTGCGGCGCCATCGCCGGCAAGGAGAAGTCTCATGCGCACGACCATGTTGATCCGCAGCTTCGTTTCCCTCGGCGCGCTATGCCTGCTCGCCGTCCCGTTCCATGCCCTTGGCGCTGACGATGCCGCGGCGCGGGCAAAGCTGACGGAAATCGCCGCCGGCGATCACCGCTCGGACGCCAACAAGGCGCGCGACGCCTGGCGCAATCCGGTCGATACGCTGATGTGGTTCGGGCTGCGCGACAACATTACCGTCGTCGAGGTCTTCCCCGGCGGCGGCTGGTACACCGAGATCATCGCGCCGTTCGTCCGCGATCATGGTCAGTATTACGGCGCCGGTTTCGATCCGGACTCACGGGTTGAATTTCAGCGCAATGCCGCGCGCCGCTTTCAGGACAAGATTGCCGGGAGGCCAGACCTCTATGGCAAGGCAAAGCTCACGATACTGACGCCGCCGGAGCAGACCGCCATCGCGCCACCCGGCTCCGCCGACATGGTGCTGACCTTCCGCAATGTCCATAACTGGATGGCCGCCGGCACCGAGGACGCGGTATTCGCGGCGATGTTCCGCGCGCTGAAGCCCGGCGGCATCCTCGGCCTCGTCGAGCATCGCGGCGACCCTGCGATCGAACAGGATCCAAAGGCGCGTTCGGGCTATGTCAACGAAGGCCATGTCATCGATCTCGCCGCGAAGGCCGGCTTCGTGCTGGTCGGCGAGTCCGAGATCAACGCCAATCCGAACGACACCAAGGACTACGAGAAAGGCGTGTGGACGCTGCCGCCGACACTCGTACTCGGTGACGAGGATCGCGAGCGTTATCTCGCGATCGGCGAGAGCGACCGCATGACGCTGAAGTTCAGAAAGCAGGACTGATCAACACCGCCGGCCCTGCTCTAGCCGCCTGGCATGCGCCTGTGCGGCAACAGACCGTCGTTCGCGAGATGCTCATGGATGCGATCGGGCGCGAGCCGGGTCAGGTCGCTGGCGACGTCGCTGACCTCGATGCCGGAATGCGCCGGCAGTTCGAGCGCGCCGCGCAGCAGGCCAAGCATGCGCTTCTCGGCCGCGATGACGAGGCGCGAGGCATGATGCCGGCGCGCGAGATCGAGCGCGAGCGCGGTGATCTCGCGAGCGAAACCACGTTCGTGTTCCTGATCATGGCGGGCGCGGTGATCGTCGAAGCCATGCGCGGGGCCGCCGCCCGGCGCCGGCGTCGAACCGGGTCGCGTGTCGCTGAACTTGTCGCGGTCAAGCGCGCGATGCTCGGGATTCACCCTCACCTCCACCTCTTCCAGGCGCGCCCCCGACGCTGTGTCCGCGCTCAGCGTAAACAGACGCGCCCGGCTCCCATCGGCCACCACAACGATATGACTGTCTTTCATTGACGACGCCCTCCTGGACGACATTCCATCATTGTAGAATTTGCGCCATCGTTGTCGAGCCCCCTCATCACCAACAGGAAAATTTGACGCCGGACGGAACCCGTATTTGACGGCGACCGTCAGGAATACACGCGCGATGACCTGATTCATCGATTTGCGGGGTTTGACGCGCACAATGAAAATAAAAACGCCGGGATCATGGCGCCCGACGGATATGGCATGCCCCTTGCTGTAAACACAGGCGAAGACAGCATCCCGATCTCTCGCCGGCCGCGCCCTTGTGATCATTGGCAGACCGGACGGAGTCCGATGGTCCATCTTTATGGAGGAACCGAAATGTTCAGGAAACACGAACCCGAGAGCCAGCACAACGATTACGCCGCGACGGCCTCACGCCCGGCCGAGCCGTCCCAGCCGCGCGTCCAGGCGACGATCGGCTCGACGATCCGCATCAAGGGCGACGTCAGCGGTGATGAGAACCTGACGATCGACGGCACCATCGACGGCACGGTGACCGTCAAGCAGCACAGCCTGCACATCGGCAAGAACGGTCGCGTCAACGCCGACCTGCATGCGAAGTCGATCCAGGTAGAAGGTCATGTCGACGGCAATCTGCAGGCCGAAGAGAAGGTCGTCATTCGCCAGAGTGGCGTCGTGCGCGGCAATATCGTGTCGCCGCGGCTGACGATGGAAGACGGTTGCACCTTCAAGGGCAGCGTCGACATGGACAACCGTGCCTCCGCGAACAAGCCGGCCGACGCCGCGACTCGCGCGAAGTCGGCAAACGGCAGCGGTGAAGCGGTCATCGGCGCCGACCGGAAGCCCGAACAGGCCGCCGCGCGCGCAGGGTGACCGTGACGACATCCGCGGGCGCAGCGCCGCAGGGCGCCGCGGAGCGTCCGGCCGAAATGGTCTGCAATACGCTGGCGATGGACGTGCTCGCGAAGCACGTCCATGGCCGGCGCGATTGCTGTGTGCTCGACGTCGGTCGCGGCTTCGGCGCGAACATCGAGTACTTCTCCCGCTTCGCAACCAGGATCTGCGTCGAGGACCTCTACCCGACGCTGAGCGCGCTCGGCGAACCGATCAGCGGTGAACACCGGAGCTATTGCCCGCTCTATGACCAGCTGCTGCCCTGGCGCGGTCAGCTGACCTTTGACGCAATCTTCCTGTGGAACCTGCTCGACTATCTCGACCGCGACGACATCCGCCGGCTCGCCGCGCACCTCGCGACGCTGTCGCGACGCGGCACGCTGATCTACGCGATGATCTCGATCCGCCCGAAGATCCCGGCGACGCCGACCAACTTCAAGATCGTCGATGACCAGAACCTGATCTACCAGCCGACCACTGCCATCCAGCGCGACTGTCCACGCCACACCCAGGTCAAGCTCCTCGAATGGATGCCCGCCTTCCGCGTCAAACGTTCCTTCCTCCTCCGCAACGGCATACAGGAATACCTCCTCGAACCCACCTGACCGGGTCGGACCACGACAAGCCCTTGTTTTAAATAATTTCAGGCCTCAAAATCGCTGCAATTTCGGGCCTCCCGGGACTTTTTCGGGGGTAAAATCGCGCCCCGAAGGCAGCAGTAGCATGCTCGACCCGCGATTTCGGGGTCGAAATGGGCGCGGGAAGGGCTAAAATCGACCTGATTTCGCCCTTGAAACCATCATTATCAAAGCCTTGGCGTGGTCTGACCCCAATGGAGCTGATGCATTCGATTATTCAGAGGATTGCGACGGGGCCGGAGTTGTCGAAGGACCTCTCGCGGGACGAGGCGCGGGCGGGGATGCGGGCGATCCTCGACGGCGGGGTCGATCCGGTGCGGGCGGCGATCTTTCTGATCGCGCTGCGCATGAAGCGGGAGACCAATGACGAGAACCTTGGCATCCTCGACGCGATCCGCGAGGCGTCGGTCACCGCGATTGCCGCTGTCGATGATCTCGTCGATATCGGCGATCCCTATGATGGTTATATCCGCACGCTGCCGGCCGCGCCGTTCCTGCCGGCGGTGCTCGCCGCCTGCGGCGTGCCCGCAGTGTCGCATGGCGTCGAGCACATGGGCCCGAAGTTCGGCGTCACCCATCGCCAGGTGCTGCGCGCCGCCGGCACACCAGTCGACCTGTCACCGTCACAGGCCGCCGCGCGCATCGCCGATCCGGCGATCGGCTGGGCCTATGTCGATCAGGCGGCCTGGTGCCCGAAGCTGCATGCGCTGACCGACTTGCGCACACGCATCATCAAGCGCCCTGCGATCACCACCATCGAGACCGTCACCGGCCCGATCCGCGCGCGCGGTCGCACGCACCTCGTCACCGGCTATGTCCACAAGGCCTATCCAGACATCTATGAACTGCTCGCGCGCGCGAGCGGCTTCGACTCGGCGCTGATCGTGCGCGGCGTCGAGGGCGGTGTCACGCCATCGCTGCGCCAGAATGGCCGGGTGTTTCGCTTCACAGGGAAGGACGAACTACGGGAGAAGGTATTGTCACCGGCGGACTTCGGTTACCAGGAACCCGTGCGCCCGCCGCCCCTGCCCACCGTGGCGAACGGGGCGCCCCCCGAGGATACGCTAGCGGCCTTCGATGCCGCGGCCGTCGCGATGGCTGCGGCGCAAGCAGGCATCGCCGCGCTTACAGGCGAACCCGGGCCGATCCGCGACGCGCTGGTGACCGCCGGAGCACTGTGCCTGTGGCACATCGGCCGTCATGACAACCTGCAGGATGCCGCGAACACCATCCGCGCGACCCTCGATTCCGGCGACGCCGCACACCGCCTCGGGCCGCGCTGAAGCCGGTCAGCGCGTATCGAGCTTCAACTGCGCGCGCAGCCCCTCGCCGCCGGCGCCGGCGAGCTCGCCGCGGCGCACGAATACCCGGTCCGCCTCGACGCCGCCGGCCTGCAGCAGCGCATCCATGACCTGCTGACCGCGGGCGAGGGCGAGCGCGGCAAGTTCCTCATCGGTCACGGGCTGCACAGCGAGCAGGCGGGCACGCAGCGTCGCCTCGGACTCTGCGGCGGCCTCGCCCGCCTCTGCCTGTCCCTGCGACTCCGCCTGTGCGGCGGCCATCTCCTCACGTAACGCGGCCGCCGCGCCCTCGCCGAACTGCGCATCGAAGGCCACGTCCAGCGACGGCGCCGCCGCCAGCACGGCCTCGAGACTGCGTGCGCGCATCACCGCGCCATCGGCCTCGCGATCGGCCCGGCCCTGGATCTCGACGATCAGCCGCGGCCGCTCCGCGAGCGCCGTCGCCAGTGGCGCGAACTTCTCGCGCTCGCCCTCCGGCAGCTCCGCGCTGCCGGCCGCGAACTGCGCGTACTCCATCTCCGGCCCGCCGCCGAACACGCTGGCGATGAAGCTGAACGGCGCGGTCGCTATCTTCGTCAGCGTGTTGACCAGCACCTGCCAGACCAGGTGACCGAAGCGAAATTCCGGATCGTTGATATCGCCCTCGACCGGCAGCTGAAGGTCGATGCGTCCTTGGCGGTCACGCAGCAGTGACAGCGCCAGCTTCACCGGCAACCGCAAGGCCTCCTCACTGTCGACACGGTCGCCAAGTTCGAACTGGTCGAATACCGCATGATTGTCGCCGCGCAGCTGGGTGCCGGCGAGCGTATAGCGCAGGTCGAGAAAGAGCTTGCCCTGCAGGATCTCGTAGCCGACGAACTTGCCGGCATAGGGCGAGAAATCGGTCATCTCGATATTGGAGAACGCGACCTTCATGTCAAGGTCAGGCGCCTCCGAGAACAGCGCCGCGACGCCGCCGACCTCGGCACGGCCATGGCTGCCGACCACGCCCTCGAGCCGCGTCGTCAATCGCGATGCCGGGTCGGAGTCGAGACCGGTGAACTCGCCGCCGAGCGCGTCCATGCGAATCGCGACCGCAGGCCGGATCATCTGATCGTTGAACAGCAGCGTCGAGCCGTCGACGACGATTCGCTCGATCGTGAACGGGAACGCCGAGGCGTCACCCGCCTCGGCATCTGCGGGACCGTCTGTCTCACCGGCGCCCTCCGCTGGCGCCTCCGTTGCGCTGCGCAGCACGCGGGCGATGTTGGTGTCACCCTCGGGGTAGATGCGGAACGCGGAATCAAGTCCGCGTACCGCGATCTCGTCCACCCGCAGCCGGTTCGGTTCGAGCTCGAGCGCGATACCGGCGAGCGCGACCTCGTCCCACGCCAGCACGGGCTCGTCGCGTCCACTGACCTCGACCACCAGCCCGCGAATCGCCACCCCGCCGCCGATCGACATCAGCGCCGTCTGTTCGGGCAGGCCATATCGCGCCGCGAGGTCGAACGACAGACGGCCATCCGTGATCTCGGCGGCCAGCGTCTCCGGCATGTACGGCTGGGCGATCGGCAACGGCAGATCACGGGCCTCGAGACTCAATTCGAAACGCGCCGGGATCGCCGACAGGTCGCCGGTCATCGCGATCTGGCCGCCCGCCGCGAGCCGGATCACGAAGCGCGTGAGGTCGCCGCTCTCCTCCGGGCGCGTCGAGAAATGGGCGAGTTCGAGGTCGAGCGGCGTCAGCCGCTGGTCGAAGCGGCGACCGTCACGTTCGTCGGTGACGCGCAGTTCGCCGGCGCTCATCCGGAACAGTTCGATCAGCATCGCCGGCAGCGCGGCCTCGCCCTCTGCCGCCGCGGGGGCCGGCGCAGACGTGTCAGGGGGATTGATCGGCTCGAACGCAGAGACGAGGTTCAGCGTCCCGTCCGGACGCAGATGGACGTGCGCGAAGGGCTGATCGATTGCGATCTCGCGCAGCACGATCGCGCGCTCGAACAGGGAGCGCCATTGCAGATTCACGACCAGGTGACGGAATGCGATCAGCATCGCGCCGTCGGCGTCCTTCAGCGCCAGCCCCTCGACCTCGGCGACCAGGGAATAGGGATTGAAGCGCAGCTTCTCGATCGACAGATCGAGGCCGTAGTCATCGCGCAGGATCTCGACCGCCTGCGAGCGCGCGACCGCGGGCACGATCAGAAAACCGATGAGGGTATAGAGCAGCAGCAGGCCGGCGACGATCGCGGCCGGGATCCTGAATCGTTGTGGCATTGCGGCAAAGGCCTCGTTGCGCAGAATCGCGAGCGACCATCTTACCGCAAAGTGACTGCCGGCGGGGCGGCCCGCCGGCGCTTCCTG
This sequence comes from uncultured Chromatiales bacterium, assembly GCA_964384095.1. Lineage (GTDB taxonomy): Bacteria > Pseudomonadota > Gammaproteobacteria > SZUA-140 > SZUA-140 > JAITWN01. Next base: position 3,613 of record CAYLKC010000026.1, on the reverse strand, counting down.
CTAACCCGCGCGGGACTGGCTCCGCAGCGAATGCATCAAACCCGAAACGGCCTTGTCGAACAGCGGCACCTCCTCAACCAGCGACGCTGCGCCGCTCCGGAAAGCGGCCGCCAGTTCGTGAAGGCGTTTCTCCGAAGTCTTCCTGCCCTGGCGATTCGTGAACATATAGACCCCGGCGACCTCGCTGACCCAGCTCAGGCGCTCGCGGACGCTGGCGCCGCTCTCATCGCGGAACTCGACCCACGATCCCAGCGCGAGATCGCGCGCCATCCCGGTATAGAGGTCGCATTCCTCCTCGCCGAGACCGTCATCATGTCCGCTCAGCGTGATCTCCTCGACATCGAGCAGGCCGCTGGCGACCATCTTCATGATCTCGTCACGATTGCCGGCGGCCAGCTCCTGCAGTGCCTCCTCGGCCCCCGCGCCCGCAAGTGCCGGCGCTGACCCGGCCAGCATCACGTCCTCCGCAGCCTTGGCCTCCGCTTCCGGCGCCGGCTCGTCGACCACCGTCTCTCCTGCTTCGTCGCGGACTTCCCCGGCGGGCGGCATCGGCTGCGCCTCCTCATCGGCGAACAGGATATGTTCCTCGCTGCCCTCGGCCACGACCTCCTGGTCCATCAGATCACCGGCCAGACGCGAGCCTTCATTGATCGCCTTGCCATGGAAACTGGCCAGTCGCGTCAGGAACTGCTGCTGCACGGCATCAGGCAGGGACAGGGTGGCCATTCCGGCGCGCAGGCGATCGAGCAACCCGGGCAGCATGTTCAGCAGGATCTCCTTGTCCTCGCGCGTCTTCTTCGGAAGCACGCTCCAGACCAGGTCATCCATCGTCGCCACGTCGCGTTTCCATGCCGGGCTGTCGATGCCGTCGGTGACATGCACCACGAGCAGCAGGTTCTTCCAGTGATGCGACAGGAACAGCCGTACGAGCCGGCTGATACCCTCGTCGCCTACCCTGCGGTCGATCTCCTCCTGCACTACGCCCTTGGCGATCGCGAGCTTCTCGCGCCCCTTCAGCAGCCTCGCCGATTCCTCGACATTCGCCTCGACCTCGCGCGCATGGGCGGCCAGATACTCGTGAAATTCCCCGTGCAGGCGCTCGAACAGGCCGACGTCATCCTCGAAGTCCTGCTGAATACTCGCCACGATCTCACTGATCTTGCAGTACAGGCCGTCTTCCCGGTCGCTGTCCTGATCCCAACCGATAGTAGCGCGGGCGATGTCATTGACCAGTCTCCTCGCCGGATGCGACTTTTTCGCGAACAGCGACTTGTCCAGCAACGCGACCTTCAGCACAGGTATCTGCAACTGGCAGATCAGCGCCTTCATTGCATCAGGGACATCGCCATCCTCGAGGATCTGGTCGAACAGCATCGCGACAATCTCGATGGTCATGTCATCGAGGTGTCCGAGGTCAGCGGAGTATTCACCGGTCTTGACGCCACGAACGATGTTGACGATGCCGGTCCCGACCGGCGCCTCTCCGGGCGCGGACTGCGTGGCGGCGACGGCTGCAAATTGCCGCTGCTGGATCATCGTCAGTGCGTTCAGCACCTCGGCACCCACCGCTGCGCCCCCGCTGCCGGCAGGGGTGACCGCTCCTCCGGGAATCCCGTAACCGGCGACCTGGTAGCGACGGAACAGCCCGAAGATATCCGGCTCGCCGTCGGGATAGCCGTCCGCATCCATGAACCCGTCGGCGGGCGTTTGCATCGTCATCCCCGGACCCGCGAGCCCGTCTTCGCGCGCAGAGCGGCCATGCTTGTTGACGCGCAACAGGATCGTCGGCAGCACATTGTTGTTGATCAGGTACTGATTGACATTGCGATACCCGGACTGCAGATCCTCGATGACCTTCTGCTCGAACAACTTCAGGACGATCAGCCTGACCTTGATATCGACCTCGAGCACCTCGCATGCGCGCCGGAAACTCTCCGCGACGACGGTCGGCCCGAGGGGATTGTCTTCGGTCTTCAGTTGCGGATCGTCGAGCAGGATGCCGACCCGCAGATTCAGATGGGAGATCTCCTCACGGCAATGGTTACCGGCCTTCGACACCATGTTGGTGACGGCCAGTGTCTCTTCCATATCCTCGTGGTCGACGAGGCTCATCCCCGCACTACCCTCCAGCGACAGCGCGCCGGCGGCTGCATCGCCCTCGCGCCGGATCAGGCGGGTGCATTCCTCCAGAAAGTGTTTGCGGAAACCGTCCTCGATGTCCTTGCGCTTGATCCGCACCTCGCGCATCGCATCGAAGTAGACCGACTGGATGGCATTGCTCTCGGCCTTGTCAGCGAGACTGAACAGGGTATCGTCGGTCTTTTCCATCATCGCGTGCAACGAGCGGGTCAGGTGATCCGCCAGCCGGTCACGACACACGTTCAGCAACTCCTGCGCCCTGGTACCGGAGCCGACACCGGCTCCGCCACCCTTCGCATAACTGCCCATCCTGATCACATTTCCGGAGGTATTGTCCGCCATCATCCTCTGCTCCCTGAACCGGCACTCCCCCTTTTATCGCCAAAATGACATTCAATTACATGAACCCATTCACAAACAGGAGACTTTCCCCGCGCGGGCGCAATGAGGCCGCTGAATCGCGGCCGGGATCTGTCGATATGCAGGATATGAACGTTGCTGACAGTCGCCCTCCCGAATCCGCTGACGAGACCGCCACGCGCTGGGTCAACGAGGTCAGCAGCCTGGTGTCGCCGCCGGAGGTCTGCGCGAGGATCCTCGAGCTCGTGCGCTCGCCGGACAGCACTGCCGGGGAGATCGGCCGTTTGATCAGCCATGACCCGAACCTGACCGCGAGACTGCTGAAGCTCGTCAACAGCGCGCTGTACAGCTTCCCGAAGAAGATCGACACGGTCTCCCGCGCAATCTCCATCGCGGGCACCCGTGAGCTCTACAACCTGGTGATCGCGGTCACCGCGATCCGTTCGTTCTCGAACATCCCGGTCAAGCTCGTCAATATGGACACCTTCTGGCGTCACAGCATCTTCTGCGGCATCCTCGCCCGCGAGCTCGGGCGCCGTTGCCGGGTGCTGCATCCCGAACGCTTGTTCGTCGCCGGCCTGCTGCACGACATCGGCAGCCTCGTCTGCTTCTACCAGGCGCCGGAACGTTCGCGGGAACTGCTCCTGATCGCGCAGGGAGATGAGGACGGCCTGTGCGAGGCGGAACGGCGGGCCTTCGGCTTCAGCCATGCCGACCTCGGCAGCCGCCTGCTCGAGACCTGGTCGATGCAGGCCCCGGTCATCGATGCGGTGCGCCATCACCATGCCCCGGAGGAGGCGGAAGGCAAGCAGCTCGAGGCGTGGATCCTGCATCTCGCCGACCGGCTCGCGAACCGCTCGCAGCTCGGCGCGCTGCTCGAACGGGCAGGTGATCAGGTCGATGCAAATTCAGCCGCCTGGGAGGCCCTCGGGCTCTCGCCGGGGCCGGACGGAGAAGAACGCCTCATCGGCGATGCGGGCCTGCAGTTCACCGACATCGTCAGTACGCTGCTGCCGCGGGGCACGGGAAAATATCCCCATGATTCATTGAGTTGGCGCGCCCGGAGAGATTCGAACTCCCGACCCTCAGGTTCGAAGCCTGATGCTCTATCCGG
>CAYLKC010000025.1:20725-22895 GCA_964384095.1 uncultured Chromatiales bacterium | reverse complement strand
CTACATGATGCAGATGTTCATCCCGATGAACTTCCTCGGCTTCGTCTACCGCGAGATCAAGCACTCGCTGGTCGACATGGAAAAGATGTTCAGCCTGCTGTTCGAGCACCAGGAAATCGCCGACCGTCCCGGCGCGGCCCCGCTCGCCGCCGGTCCGAGCCGGGTCAGCTTCGACCACGCGGAATTCGGCTATGGCGGGCAGCGCCGCATCCTCGATGACGTCAGCTTCGAGATTCCTCCCGGGCGCAAGGTTGCGGTGGTCGGCCCGAGCGGCGCGGGCAAGTCGACGCTGGTGCGCCTGCTGTTCCGCTTCTACGACCTCGACGGCGGTGCGATCCGCATCGACGGCGTCGATATCCGCGACGTCACCCAGCAGAGCCTGCGCGCCGCGATCGGCATCGTGCCGCAGGATACCGTTCTGTTCAACGACACGATCCATTACAACATCGCCTATGCCCGTCCCGAGGCGAGCCGTGAGGAGATCGAGGCCGCGGCGCGCATGGCCCACCTCGAGCGCTTCATTGCCGGGTTGCCGGACGGCTTCGAAACGATGGTCGGCGAGCGCGGCCTCAAGGTCTCGGGCGGCGAAAAGCAGCGCATCGCGATCGCACGCGCGATCCTCAAGCGCCCGCGCATCCTCGTCTTCGACGAGGCGACCTCGGCGCTCGACTCCGAATCCGAGCAGGCGATTCTGGCGGCGTTGCGCGAGGTTGCCGCGAATCACACCACGCTGGTCATCGCCCACCGGCTGTCGACGGTCATCGACGCCGACCAGATCCTGGTCATGGACCAGGGCCGCGTCGTCGAGCGCGGCGCCCATCGTGAGCTGCTCGCCGCCGGCGGCGTCTATACCCGCATGTGGCAGCTGCAACAGGAAGAGCGGCGGCTGGAGCGGCCGCCGGACTGACCCCGGGGCGGGGGTTTCGGGTATAATCGTCCGGATTCTCTGCCATCACGGCAGAAAGACCACAATAATTCAGGCGGTTAACGTGAAAACACGCAACAGCTTCGGGACGGCAGCGACCCTCGAATCCGGCGGCAGGCGGCTCCGTTATCACGCGCTGCCGGCACTGGCGAAGGCCGGTCTCGGCGACCTCGGGCGCCTGCCCTTCGCCCATCGCATCCTGCTCGAGAACCTGCTGCGTCACGAAGACGGCACGACCGTCGAGGCTGCCGACATCGAGGCCCTGGTCCGTTGGGATCCGAAGACCGCGCCGGAGCGCGAGATCTTCTTCATGCCGGCGCGGGTATTGCTGCAGGACTTCACCGGCGTGCCGGCAGTCGCCGATCTCGCGGCGATGCGCGGCGCGATCACCCGTCTCGGCGGCGATGCGTCGCTGATCAACCCGTTCACGCCGGCCGACCTCGTCATCGACCACTCGGTCGTCGTCGACAGCTTTGGCAGTGATTCCGCCTTCCGCATCAACGCCGCGCACGAACTCGAGCGCAATCGAGAACGTTACCAGTTCCTGCGCTGGGGCCAGAATGCCTTTCGCAACTTCCGCGTGGTGCCGCCGGACAGCGGCATCGTGCACCAGATCAATCTCGAGTACCTCGCGCGCGTCGCGATGACCGGCGCCCACGACGGCGAGGACTGGATCTATCCCGACACGCTGATCGGCACCGACTCACACACGACGATGATCAACGGCCTCGGCGTGCTCGGCTGGGGCGTCGGCGGTATCGAGGCCGAGGCCGCGCTGCTCGGACAGCCATCATCGCTGCTGATCCCGAAGGTCGTCGGCTTCCGCCTCGACGGCAAGCTGCCCGCCGGCACCACCGCAACCGATCTCGTGCTGACCGTCACCGAGCGCCTGCGCAAGCATGGCGTCGTCGGCAAGTTTGTCGAATTCTTCGGACCCGGCCTCTCCGAGTTGTCACTCGCCGACCGCGCGACGATCGCGAACATGGCGCCCGAGTACGGTGCGACCTGCGGCCTGTTCCCGGTCGACGGCAAGACCATCGACTACCTGCGCCTGTCCGGTCGCGACGCGCTGGCGCCGCTGGTCGAGGCCTATTACAAGGTCCAGGGCCTGTGGTATGACGCCGGCGCGCCGGAACCCGAGTATTCCGAGACCATCGACTTCGACCTCGGCGCAGTCGAGCCCTGCCTCGCCGGCCCGAGCCGGCCGCCGGAGCGCTTCCTGGTCGCCACCAACGTCGCGCGCGA
>CAYLKC010000025.1:12366-20715 GCA_964384095.1 uncultured Chromatiales bacterium | reverse complement strand
CGCCGGCCCGAGCCGGCCGCAGGACCGCGTCACGCTGTCGCAGGTACGCGGCTCCTTCCGCAAGGCGCTGGCGTCACAACTCAAGGGCAACGCCGGCATCGACCCCGACGCGCTGACCAGCTGGCTGGGCGAGGGCGGCAGCCCGATGATGACCGCGCCCGAGTTCTCCCGCGACGGTGAAAAAGACCACGGTAACGGCATCGATAAATTCATCCCGGTGCGCAATCCGGACGGACTGTCCTATCACCTGTGCCACGGCTCGGTCGTCATCGCGGCGATCACGAGCTGCACGAACACCTCGAACCCGGCGGTGATGCTCGCGGCCGGCCTGGTGGCCCGCAATGCCGTGCATCGCGGCCTCAAGTCGAAGCCGTGGGTCAAGACCAGCCTCGCGCCGGGATCGCGTGTCGTCACCGACTACCTGGTCGAGGCCGGGCTGATGCCTTATCTCGAAGGGCTCGGCTTCCACCTCGTCGGCTACGGCTGCACGACCTGCATCGGCAACAGCGGCCCGCTGCCGGAACACCTGGTCAGGGCGATCCGTGAAGGCGACCTCTCGGTCGCTGCGGTGCTGTCCGGCAACCGCAACTTCGAGGGCCGGGTCAACCCGCATGTGCGCGCGAACTATCTCGCCTCGCCGCCGCTGGTGATCGCCTATGCGCTCGCCGGCAATATCAATATCGATCTGTCCAGCGACCCGGTCGGGATCGACCCGAATGGCGAGCATGTCTACCTGAAGGACCTGTGGCCGGCACGCGAGGAACTCGAGGCCATCATCGCCGAGCACGTGAACCCGGCGCAGTTCAACCGCACCTACGATCGCATCTCCGAGGGCAGCACCGAATGGAACGCGCTCGACGCGCCCGATGGCGAGCTGTTCGAATGGGATCAGGACTCAACCTACATCAAGGAACCACCGTTCTTCGCTGACATCACACCAGAACCCTCGCCGCCGACCGCGATCGAGGGCGCGCGCGTACTCGCGCTGCTCGGCGACTCGGTAACGACCGACCATATCTCCCCGGCCGGCTCGATCGCGAAGAACGGCGCAGCCGGGAGCTACCTGATCGAGCAGGGCGTCGACCCGAAGGACTTCAATTCCTACGGCTCTCGTCGCGGCAATCACGAGGTCATGGTGCGCGGCACCTTCGCGAACATTCGCCTGCGCAACCTGCTCGCACCCGGCACCGAAGGCGGCGTTACCCGCCACCTGCCGGATGGTGGGCAGATGACGATCTACGACGCCTCTGTGCGCTATGCCGAAGAAGGCGTTCCGCTGATCGTCATCGCCGGCAAGGAATACGGCACCGGCTCGTCACGTGACTGGGCAGCGAAGGGACCGAAGCTGCTCGGCATACGCGCGGTCATCGCCGAGAGCTTCGAGCGTATCCACCGCTCCAACCTGCTCGGCATGGGTATCCTGCCGTTGCAGTTCCTGCCTGGCGAGAATCGTGAAACGCTCGGACTGACCGGCGAGGAGCGCTATACGATCCGCGGCCTCGATACGCTGGCTCCCGGCGCACAGATCCGGGTCGGCATCGACGACGGCCAGGGCGCGGCACGCGAATTCAGCGTCATCACCCGCATCGACACCCCGAACGAGATCGAATATTTCCGCCACGGCGGCATCCTGCCCTATGTCCTGCGCCAGACCCTGGTGGGCTGATGCCGCTGTTGCGTTGCGGCCTGACCGGAGTATTGCTTTGCCTGTTCGTCCCGGCCCATGCCTCGATCGTCAATATCGAGAGCCAGCGTGATGTCTCCGGAGAGGGCTTCAGCGGTCGATTCCATCTCGCCCTCGGCGGCGCGGCAGGCAATACCGACAAGCTGAACCTGCGTACCGGCGCCCGTCTCGAATGGAAGCGTGATACCGTCACCGACCTCGGTATCCTCGAATACAATTACGGCGAAACCGGCGCGGAGCGCGACACCAACCGCGCCTTCGGCCACCTGCGCCGCACCGTGCAGTATCGTGAACGACGTGCGATCGAAGTCTTCGGCCAGGTCGAACGCAATGAATTCACGCGACTTTCCTTCCGCGGTCTGGCCGGCGGCGGCCTGCGTTTCACACTGAGCCGAGACGAGGACTTCCGCGCCTATCTCGGCCTCGGCGCCTTCGCGGTGCGTGAGTCGCTGGAAGAGCGGCCGGACGTAACAGATGCCGGCGAACGAGACCTCGTCCGCGGCAATCTCTACCTGTCGCTGAACGGCAATCTCAATGACTATACGACGCTGTACAACACCCTGTACTACCAGCCCGCGCTCGATGACTTTCCCGATACCCGGGTGCTGAACGAGTCCGGTCTGCTGATCCAGCTCACGCAGCAGATCGACCTGCGTTCGTCGATACAGGTCATCCACCAGAACCGCCCGCCGCAACGCGTCGAGTCGACCGACTTCACCTATCTGACCGGCATCGAATACCGGTTCTGAATTCGCGCATCAGGAAGGCGTGATCAGCTTCAGCCCGATGATCCCGGACAGGATCATCGCAACGCACGCGAGCCGGGCCGGCGATGCCGATTCGCCAAACAGCAGGATGCCGAAGGCAACCGCGCCGATGATGCCGATGCCGGTCCACACCGCATAGGCGGTGCCGACCGGCAGGGTCTTCATCGTCAGCGCAAGCAACCAGATACTGATCACCATTGCCGAGATCGTCATCACCGACGGCCAGAGCCGGGTGAAGCCCTGCGTGTACTTGAGCCCTATCGCCCAGACGACCTCGAGCAGCCCTGCAACCAGTAACAGCGTCCACGCCATGATTCACCTCCGAACGGCGCCGGGGCCGCCCCCGGTCGCAGGTAACTGATATCACGAATGATCCAGTGCAGGATCGTAACAGATCCGGGGACCTGCCCCGAACGGGGAATACCCCGGCCGGCGGATCAGGCGTATCGTAGACGGTACAGCGGCGCACGACCATCGCGCACGGGGACGGGTAACGATGCTGGAACAATGGGTCGAGGAAAACATCTTCAGCGTCCTGATCGCGATCGAGATCATGTGGGTCGGCGGTTTTCTCGCGATCTTCGTCGCCTACTTCTGGGTCAAGTGGCACTTCGCGAAGGAGCGCCGCGCGCGGGCCGCAGCCGCTTCGGTGAACAAACCCGAGGCCGGGCCCTGAACGCCGGCGCCGCCTAGCGCAGACGGACGCTGTGTTCCTGCGTGTCGATGCGGGCGAAACGTCGCTCGCGCTGCACGGTCAGGGTCACGGTATCGCCGGGCTCCTTGTCCCACATCAGCACGCGCAGGTCCGCCATCCCGGCAAGCGCGACGCCATCGATCGCGAGCAGGCGATCCCCCTCCTGCAGTCCGATCTCCTCGCAGGCGCTGCCACTGGAACAGGAAGCCACCTTGAGCCCATCCTCGCCCGGATTCAGGCGCGCGCCGATCATACCGGCCGGCGGTAGCGCGCGTGACTCGGGCATCAGCAGATAATCGGCGAGCCCCGGGCGAATCTCCTGCTTCCAGTCATTCAGCACGATCGCGCTGGTCACCGGCAGCCGGCGCTTGACGCGGTCCGGGATGCCGCCACCGAAGGCGAGGTGTCCGGTGCCGGCCAGCACGACCATGCGGTGATCCGGATGCGCCTTCAGCCACACGGCAGCGGACTCCGCCATCGACTCGTCCCACAGCACCTGCACCTCCATGAAACGCTCGACCTGGTCGCTGCCATGCGGGTGCTGTTCGAGGATTGCCTGCAGCCTGCGCTCATGCGCCTCGTCAGAGCGATCGATATCGGCCGGCAGCAGCGTCTTGTCACTGTCGTCGAGTCCGTCGAGACCAGAGGCGCGCACCTTGCGCACCAGCTCGGTCGATGCGTTCAGCGCGACCAGCGGGATGCCGTGCTCGCGCGCATGACGCAGGATCGGCGCGTACAGGCGGTAGTCATAGGACCAGCGATTGTAGTAATCGGTCTCGCGCAGCATCTCGCGCTCGTCGATCTCGCCGGCGATATAGCGATCGAGCGCGTCCTGGAATGGGCGCTGGAAGAATTCCATGCCGATCGCCAGGCGCGGATCGGCCGCGTGCATCTGGCGAATGATCTCAAGCTGGACGAGATGATGGGCGTACTGGTCATGGGTCTCGCCGACATAGACGACGCGATGCGACGACAGCCCGGGCATGATGCCGGCGAGGTCGGAGACGCCGGCGAGTGGAATCGCCGGCGTCTCGCCGGTCGGGCGCACGGGCCTGTCGCCGGAATCGTCATGCAGGCCATGCGTCCCGGCGGCGCCGGTCATCGCAAAGCCGGAGTGGATGCCGTCATGGCGGGCCACCGTATCACTCGCGCATGCCGACAGCAGCGCCGCGCACAGGGTCAGCGCGGTGAGCGCTGCGCGGCGCGGCGCCGTCGAAGTCTCGGTCATCCTCATTGTCTGTCCTCTTGAATTCCGTTAGTGGGCCGGCTCAGCCGGCGCGGACCGCGAGCATCGAGATCGTGCCGCCATCGAACCCCTCGACCGGAAACGAGACCGGCTCGCCGGGTCTGGATACGCCCATTAGATACAGCAGGGGCAGATAATGTTCCGGCGTCGGCGCGGACATCGCCGCATCGGCGCCGAGCTGATCGTAGTCGATCAGCGGCGCGTGGTCGCCAGCGATCAGCAGTTCACGGGCGCGGCGCTCGAAACGCGCTGCCCAGTCCGCAGGGCGCTGCGTGCGGCGGTTCCAGTCATAGGCGCGCAGGTTATGCACCAGATTGCCGCTGCCGACGATCAGCACGCCCTCGTCGCGCAACGGCGCCAGGCGCTGCGCGAGCTCGTAGTGCGCGCGTGGCGGCTGCGTCCGGTCGATGCTCAGCTGGACGACCGGAACGCCGGCATCGGGCCAGAGATGGCACAACACCGCCCAGGTCCCGTGATCGAGCCCCCAGCGCTGGTCAAGGCCGACGGCCTCCGGCGCGAGGAGTTCCGCGACCCGGCGCGCCAGCACCGGATCGCCGGGCGCCGGATAGTCATACTCGAACAGCGCGCGGGGAAAACCGCCGAAGTCATGGATCGTGCGCGGCATCTCCATCGCCGTGACCTCCACGCCCGGGACATACCAGTGCGCCGAGATCGCAAGCGCTGCACGCGGACGCGGCATCGACACCCCGAGCGCGGCCCATGCGCGGGTCCAGTCGTTATCCTCGAGCGCGTTCATCGGATTGCCATGTCCGAGAAACAGGGCCGGCATCGTCTCGTTCGTGGCTGCCATTGTTCGACTCTATGCCAACGGCCCCGACTCCGCAATGTGCACTGGTTCACACATGCTTGCGCCCGCCCGCGCTAAAAAGGGAACCCAACCCCGTTTCGGCGTCGTCCTTGTGGCACGCCCTTCGAAACGTGACGAACCGAGGCCTCCTGAATGAATTCTGCGATCGGCTGTCCTGTCGTCCTCCTGCTGGTTTCGTTGCTGATGTACCCGGTCGTGGCCGCCGCGGCAGGTGAGCGTGGCGACACGCGCGACTTCTCCAGGGAGCGGATCGACAGCCCGCGCGCGCTTTATGGTCCGCGTTTCGACGCGAACAGGCCATCCCGCGACCACACCCGACATCGGCAACCACGGCTACTGACCACGCCCGTGGAACGCCTGCGCTACTGGAATGAGGTCGCGATCGATGCCAGTGGCCTCGACCACTCGCCGGTTGCGCCAGGCGAGGACCGTGTCTTCGGCGAACAGATCGGACCGGGCCGCGCCAGTCGCGCGATGGCAATCGTCCACATCGCGATGTTCGACGCCGTCAATGCGATCGCCGGTGATTATCACGGCTATACCGGGCTGCCTCGTGCGCGCAAAGATGCCTCGATCGACGCCGCGATTGCCCGCGCCGCCCATGATGCGCTCGCCGCCCTGTTCCCGTCGCAGGCGCCCGTCTTCGCCACACTGCTCGCCGAGGATCTCGCGTTGCTGCGTGACGGCCGCGAAAAGGCCGCCGGCCTGCGCATTGGCGGTGACGCCGCTGCCGCGATACTCGCGCAGCGCTTCGATGACGGCGCGCAGCATGCCGAACCGATCATCGGTATCGACTACTTCACCAGTGACGCCGCCGGGCGCTGGCGCCAGGACCCGGTCAGCCTGAGTCCGGTCGCGCTCGGTGCATACTGGGGACAGCTCAGGCCATTCGTGATCACTTCGGGCGCGCAGTTCCGCGCCCCGCCGCCGGCACTCGACAGCCCGGAATACGCAGCCGCCTACAACGAGGTCCTTGCCCTCGGCGGGGACGGTGTAACGACACCGACACTTCGCACCGATGAGCAGACCTTCATCGGCAACTTCTGGGCCTACGATGGCACACCGAGCCTGTGCGCGCCGCCGCGCATGTACACAACCAGGTCACGACGCAGATCGTCAACCAGCTCGGCTATCCGACCGACGTCGTCGAACTGGCGCGACTGTACGCGCTGGTCAATATCGCGATGGCGGACACTGCGATCGCGACCTGGGAGTCAAAGTATTTCCACGACCTCTGGCGCCCGGTCACCGGCATCCGCGAGGCGGATGCGGGCAACGGCCCGAGCGGGAGCGGCGACGGCAACCCCGCGACGACCGGTGACACCAGCTTCACGCCGCTCGGGGCTCCGGCCAGCAACCTGTCCGGACCGAACTTCACGCCACCCTTCCCCGCCTATCCATCGGGCCATGCCGCATTCGGCGGCGCGCTGTTCCAGACACTGCGCAACTTCTACGAGACCGACGACATCGCTTTCACCTTCGTGTCCGATGAATACAACGGCGTCACGACCGACAACGAGGGCAACGTCCGTCCGTTCCACCCGCGCAGCTTCTCGTCGCTGTCGGAGGCTGAATACGAGAACGGCCGCAGCCGTATCTATCTGGGCATTCACTGGGAGTTCGACAACGTCAACGGCATCGATCAGGGCCGCGACGTCGCGGATTTCGTCTTCGAGACGACGCTCGCGCCGCTCGACCGGAAACAACGCAAGGGCAAGCATCCACACCGGGACAACCGCACCGTCGCTGAAGCCCGCGTCGGGGTCTGCGCTCGGGCAGCGGGATGAATTCGGTCTCGCCGGGCACTTTCGCGAAGCGCCCGGACTGCCAGTACGTTCCGGTCGTCTTTTTGACTTCGTCAAGCAAGGGCGAGGACTCGGTATGTACTGGATGCAGCTGAATCGCAGGGCGAGGGATATCTCCTGACCCAGTTAGCAGCGTCATTTCACCCGCTGTGTCAGCGCGGCGGATCACCCACTGCATCGATCTTGCGGAAAGGATTTCCGCATTTTCCCTTTCTTCCATTAATCCCCATGTAACGAAGTTCACGATTCATCGCACTGATCTTATGTGTCGCCGATTGCATACGGAATTTTTCGTACGTATTCCGGAACCCACGCTCCACCCTCATCGTCAATAGCTCGGAGTGCATGACGCGTATGCGATCGATACTGATCAGAGCGGCGCAATTCCGCTCGGTCGGGCTGCCGTGCAGCCGGAATTTTTTCTGATTTGCGATGTGATTTGCAGCACCGCAGTTCTCTGTAGTTGATATTGCCGTTGGCAACCCGTGAGGCTAATTTTTCATGCGACATCATCTCCCCCTGCACCGATCCATCATCTTTTTATTCGCGCTTTTCGTTCTTTTTCCAGTCAGCCTCCACGAGGCATTCGCTGCCGGAAGTTATTATCGTAATCAGGCGCCCGTAATCAGCGGCTCTCCGGTCACCACGTCAACCGTTGGGCAGTCCTATGCGTTTCGACCCACCGCGAGTGATGCGGACGGCAACCGGCTGACCTTCAGCATCTACAACAAGCCAGGCTGGGCCAGCTTCGACACGAGCACAGGAAGACTCAGCGGAACGCCGCGCAGCCGTCACGTCGGGACGTACTGGAATATCGTCATCTCGGTGAGCGACGGCAGGACTTCTGCCAGGCTGGCGCCGTTCAGCATCAAAGTGAGCAGCGCCACCACCAACCGCACGCCCGTCATCAGCGGCACGCCGGCGACGGCGGTCACCGCCGGAAACACCTACTCCTTCCGGCCGACGGCTACCGACGCCGACGGCGATACGCTGGTCTTCAGCATTGCGAACAAGCCGGCATGGGCGAACTTCAGAACCAGCACCGGTCGCTTGAGCGGCACGCCGACCGAGAGCAACGTGGGCAGCTACTCGAACATCATCATCCGTGTCAGCGACGGCAAGGTGACCAGCAGCCTGCCGGCCTTCGGCATCACCGTGAATGCCGCAGCGGCGGCGACCAATCGCACACCCGTCATCAGCGGAACGCCGGCGACGGCGGTCACCGTCGGAAACACCTACTCCTTCCGGCCGACGGCTACCGACGCCGACGGCGATACGCTGGTCTTCAGTATTGCGAACAAGCCGGCGTGGGCGGCCTTCAACA
>CAYLKC010000025.1:0-12266 GCA_964384095.1 uncultured Chromatiales bacterium | reverse complement strand
GGCGATACGCTGGTCTTCAGTATTGCGAACAAGCCGGCGTGGGCGGCCTTCAACACCAGCACCGGTCGCTTGAGCGGTACGCCGACTGCAAGCAATGTGGGCAACTACTCGAACATCACTATTAGTGTCAGCGATGGCAAGGTGACCAGCAGCCTGCCGGCCTTCGGCATCACCGTGAATGTGGCGACTGCAGCCACCGGAAGCGCAGCGCTGTCGTGGGTAGCGCCCACCACTCGCGTCAATGGCAGCCCGATCAGCCTCAGCGAGATCGCGGGATACCGCGTCTATCAAGGCACGAGTGACGGCAATCTCAGACTGCTGCAGGATCTCAATGACGGCTCTCTGACCAGCTTCACCGCCACCGGTCTCGCTGCTGCCACCACGCATTATTTCGCGGTGACGGTCTATGACTACAGCGGCAACGAGAGCGGCTACAGCGCCATTGTCAGCAAGAAAATTCCGTAACAACACACTACGTCTGACGTTCCCTTCGCGGGGCCGCACCAGGCTAACCTTGATCCCCTCGTACACCGTCGGCTCGCGGCAGCCGGCGGATTGAGGGGCGGGAGGTCACGGACGTCGTCTTTGAAAAGACGCTGAAGCCCGCGTCGGCGTCAGCGTTCGGGCAGCGGGATGAATTCGGTCTCGCCGGGCACTTTCGCGAAGCGCCCGGACTGCCAGTCGGCCTTTGCCTGCTCGAGACGTTCACGCGAACTCGACACGAAGTTCCACCAGATGTGACGCGGGCCGTCCATCGGCTCTCCGCCGAGCAGCATGAAGCGCGCGGGTCCGTCGACGGCTTGCAGGCATATCGCCGCGCCGTGACGAAAGACAACGAACTGTCCGGCCCCGAAACGCGTCCGCCCGGGAAGCACCTCGACCCCGCCCTCGAACAGGTACATCGCGCGCTCCTCATGATCGGCCGGCACCGTCAGGCTCGCGCCGGCCGCAAGCTCAACGTCGGCGTAGAATGTCGCCGACAGGGTCTCGACTGGCGAGTGCGCGCCATACATCGAGCCGAGGATCACTCGCACGCGCTTGCCCTCGGCGTCGAGGACCGGCAGGGTTTCGGCGCCGTGATGGACGAAGCTCGGCGCAACCTCCTCATGGCGTTCCGGCAGGGCCAGCCAGACCTGGGCGCCGGCCAGCGGCTGGTCGTTCGCACGTAATTCGGCCGGCGTGCGCTCCGAATGGACGATGCCGCTGCCGGCGGTCATCCAGTTGACCGCGCCGGGGCGGATCGGCTGTACGCAGCCGAGGCTGTCGCGGTGCAGGATCTCGCCGGCATGCAGATAGGTCACGGTCGCGAGTCCGATATGCGGATGCGGACGCACATCGAGACCGCCGCCGGCCTTCAGTACCGCGGGGCCGATGCGATCGAAGAAGATGAACGGGCCGATCATGCGCCGCTGCGCGGATGGCAGGGCGCGATGGACCGTCAGGCCGTCGCCGAGATCGGTCGCGCGCGGGATCAGCGTGATATCGACGGCATTGCCGGGGGCATCGGCCGGGACTGGCGGAGGCTCCCATTGCGCCTCATGACCTGAGCGATTCATCGTGTCAATCTCTCCAGTCTGTTCTCGAACGCCTTCGCACCTCGACTCAGCATGCGGCGACTGAACAGGTCGTCAGGCAAGCCGACATCGACGCGCACGTCGGTCTGTTCGAGCATGGTTTGATTGCCGTTCAGGTGATTGACCGCGACGATGCGCTCCCAGAGCCAGGCATCGCCGACCCTGCTCCACTGCTGTGTCTGGGTCTTGATGTGTTTGCCGCCTGGTGCGCGATACTCGATACGCAACAGCAATGCATGTTCCCGATCAATCCAGTGAATCCGCTTGCCATACGCCGATGTCGCAGGATCGCGCGGGATGCTCTCGATCTTCCAGGCAGGGCGTCCGTCATAGTCCTCGACCGCGAGCAGGCGATGTTCGTCGAGCCCGGGCCAGCGCGGCATCAGTTCTTCGTGATCGAGCTCGGAGACAGAGAACTCGTCCGGGCTCTCGCCATGACGCATGTGCCCCGTCATGTCATGGGGTCCATGGTCGTGTGACTGCTGCGTGTGCATCAGCCTGCGGGTCGAACGCAGCTCGGGCAGATAGAGCCACATCTCGTCCTCTTTCCCGGCGTCGGGCCGGTAGAAAACGCCGAGGAAACCGGTGTCCTTGCGGTCCGGCGGCAACTCGCTGAACATGATCACGCGATAATCGACATCGCCCGATTCGCGTCGAAAGGCCATGACCAGGGTCGCCGTGCTGCTGCGCCCCTGGTCGAACTCGAAATGTAAATGGATGCGCGAGAACGAATCCTGGCCGCCGTGGACCTCATAGGCACGCTGCATCACCGATGCAGCGTCATCACCGGGCACCAGCTCCTGCGCGCATGGCTGCGCCGACACCAGGAGCAATGTCATCAAGGCTACAATCTGCTTCCTTACGGTCATGGGCTTGTCCCTCTCTGCCCTGACGTGTCGGCGATCGCCTGCTCTCAGTCTTCGAGCTCGATCTCCGTTGCGTAATGCCTGCCATCGCGAAACACGAAATCAACCTCTACCTTCTGATCGACTTGCAGATCGGAGAATCTCCGGAGGCCATCATCGTAGTCGGTGGTGGGCGTCACGAAGAAGGTAATGCCCTGGACGACGAACGACTGTTCGTCCGGGTTGATCGAAGCAATCCTTCCTTCGATGTCATCGGCGAATGCTGCGAACGACCAGGCAGTGATCACGGCGACGGCAATGGAGACGATCAATAACTTTTTCATCAGACACCTCCTTGTCTATCTGACGACGATTATACCCGAACTGGCGTCAGCGCGGTTTCGCCCGCGCCGTCGGCACCGCACTCCACGGGTCGTCGGGCCAGGGGTGCTTTGGATAGCGCCCTTTCAGCTCTTTCCTGACCTCGGCATAGGTACGCTCCCAGAAACCGCGCAGGTCCTGGGTGACCTGGATCGGGCGGCGCGCCGGCGACAGCAGGTGCAGCGTGACCGGCACGCGCCCGAACGCGACGTGCGGCGTGTCGGCGCAGCCGAACATCTCCTGCAGCTTGACTCTGAGCACCGGCGACTCGCCGGCCACGTACTCGAGCCGCAGGCGGGAGCCGCTCGGAACGGCCATGTGCGTCGGCGCGCCTTCATCGAGCCGGCGCGCCTGCTCCCAATCGAGGCGCGACTTCAGGATCGCGAGCAGGTCGAGTCGCGCGAGATGTTCACGGCGAGTGATGCCGTCGAGCCACGGCGCGAGCCAGTCGTCGAGCGTCGCGAGCAACGCCGCATCGGAGATGTCCGGCCATGATTCCCCGGGTAGCCAGGCGCGCAGAAACAGCACCCGCGCCTGCCACTCGCGCGCCTCCGGCGTCCATGGCAGGGCATCGAGGCCGAGGCGGCGAACGCCGTCGAGCATCGCCGCGCGCAACTGATCCTGCGCGGCGCCGGTGTATGGTTTCGATTCGAGCACGAGCGCGCCGAGCCGACGCTCGCGGCGTGCGACGATGGCCTGCTGTTGTGCATCCCAGCGCACGACCGCTTCATCGCGGATATGCGTGCCGAGCTGCGCCTCGAGTTCGTTGAGAGCGACCGGCGCGGCGAGATGAATCAAGCCTTCTGTCTCGCCGGCGTCGAGACTCGCGGCGACGATGCAGGGCTGGCGCAGGCGCATCTCGGCCTCGTGCAGGCGCGCACCGCGTCCCGACGCGAGCAAATAGCGCGGCTCGCCCGGCGCACGCTGCAACGCAATGCGATCGGGATAGGCGAGCGCGAGCAAGAGACCGGCGCGGTCGATGTCGTCGGACTCTGCCGTCGATGGCGACGGCGGCAGCCAGCGGCGATATTGCTGCGCGGCCTGGTTGACGCGCGCGCAGCCGGCGATGTCGGCCTCGCGCAACCGCGCGGCATGACGACCGCCGCGTCGCCACTGCCGCAGGGCCTCGAGGCGCTCGACGAAATCGGCCGAGCGGCGGGCGGCGCCGATGAAGAGATCGCGTTCTGAGAGCAGCGCGGCGACGTCGCAGGCGAGCGCACCGAGTCCAAGCGGCCCGGCCGCGAACAGCATGTGCGCGATGCGCGGATGCAACGGCAGCCTGACCATCGCGCGACCGGCGTCGGTAATGCGCCCGGCGGCGTCGAGCGCATCGAGTTCGGTCAGCAGTTCGCGCGCCTGTGCGAATGCGGCGGCGGGTGGCGGGTCGAGCCATGACAGTGATGTAGCATCGTTCACGCCCCAGGCCGCGAGTTCGAGCGCGAGTGGCGCGAGGTCGGCGGTCAGGATCTCCGGGGCGGAATGCGCGACCAATCCGCGCTGGGTGTTCTCGCCCCACAGCCGGTAGCAGATGCCGGGCGCAGTGCGGCCGGCACGGCCGGCGCGCTGGTCGGCGGACGCGCGCGAGACGCGCTGCGTGACCAAACGCGACAGCCCCGACGAAGGATCGAAGCGCGGCGCGCGCGCGTGACCGGCATCGACGACGATGCGGATACCGTCGATCGTCAGACTGGTTTCGGCGATCGGCGTTGCGAGTACGACGCGTCTTCGTTCACTGCCGGGTCGGATCGCGCGGTCCTGCGCCTCCCATGGCAGGTCGCCGTATAGCGGCAACACCTCGGCGCGGCCGGAAATCGAGTCTTCGAGGAGTTCCTGCGTGCGGCGGATCTCACGCGCGCCGGGCAGGAAGGCGAGCACATCGCCGTCATCGCGCGCGAGCGCGGACTCGATCGCGGAGGCGACGACCTGGGGCAACGGGCCGTCCGGGTCGCGCGGCAGGTAGCGGACATCGACCGGGAAGCTGCGACCCTCGCTGGTGATCACGGGCACGTCGCCGAGCAGGCGCGCGACTGCGGCGCCGTCGAGCGTCGCCGACATCACGAGGAGCTTCAGATCTTCGCGCAGGCCGCGCTGGGCATCGAGGCACAGTGCCAGCGCGAGATCTGCATGCAAGTGGCGTTCGTGGAATTCGTCGAAGATGACGAGGCCGACGCCTTTCAGTTCGGGGTCGGATTGCAGCTGGCGGGTCAGGATACCCTCGGTGACGACCCTGATGCGGGTACGCGCGGACACCCGGTTCTCGAAGCGGATCTGGTAGCCGACCGTCTCCCCGACCGGCTCGTTGCGCAGTTGCGCGATGCGCGCCGCCGCAGCGCGCGCGGCGAGCCGACGTGGTTCGAGCATCAGGATCGACTGGCCGGCGAGCCAGGGTTCGCCGAGCAGGGCCGGCGGTACTGCGGTGGTCTTGCCGGCTCCTGGCGGCGCCTGCAGCACGACCGCGCGATGGCGCGCGAGCGTCGCTCGCAGCTCAGGCAGGACACCTTCAATTGGAAGCGGCGACATGGACAGTCACGGTCAGGGTAGAATAGAGCCGGTGAATGATTCTGACTATTCTACCCTGACCCCGTTGATCCCGGCGCCGCAATGCTGAGTTATCGTCACGGCTTTCATACCGGCAATTTCGCAGACGTGCTCAAGCATGTCGTGCTCACGCGCATCCTTGCCTACCTGACGCGCAAGGACAAGCCGCTGTTCTGCCTCGACACCCATGCCGGCGCCGGCGGCTATGCGCTAACCTCGAAGGAGGCGCTGAAGATCCGCGAGTTCGAGGGCGGCATCGGCAGACTGTGGGGGCGGACAGATCTGCCGCCGGTGGTCGCGGACTATGTCGCGGTCGTGCGTGAATATAATCGGCAGGGACAGCTCGAGGCCTGTCCCGGCTCGCCATACTTCATGCGCCGTTCACTGCGCGCGGGCGATCGCCTCGTGCTATGCGAACTGCATCCGGCGGAACTCCGCGCGCTGCACAAGTTCGCCGGGGATGATCGCCGCATCAAGGTCGTCGCGAACGACGGCCTGCAGGAGTGCATCGCGCAGCTGCCGCCACGCGAACGTCGCGGACTGGTGCTGATCGATCCGTCCTACGAGCTCAAGACCGAGTACCGTGACGCGATCGGGACGCTGACCCGCGCCTGGCGCCGCTTCGAGACCGGCGTCTTTGCGCTGTGGTATCCGGTCATCGAGCGACACCGCGTCGATTTCCTCGAGCGGGAACTCAAGCGCAGCGGCGTCCGGCGGGTCGATCAGTACGAACTCTGCGTCGCGCCCGATGGCGCCGGCCGCGGCATGACCGGCTGCGGGATGATCATCGTCAACCCGCCATGGACACTGTGTGACGACATGGCCGATACCCTCCCGTGGCTCGCGAACACACTCGGGCGCGAGGGCGGCGGCCGCTGGCGACTGCATACGCTGGTGGGCGAGCAGCCGGGTCAGACCACGCCAACCGCTTAATTTGGCTCTATAAACGCCCATAATAATGCCCGCAAAACGGCCTCCCGCGATATTTTCGGGGGCGAAACGGACATCGAGGCACTGAATCATGCGTCGGGGTCGGTTCGACCGCTGATTTCGGGGGTCAAAATGTGCCGTGAGGACTGTTTTCAGGCTGAAATATCGGCCTGATTACTGTCGTTTCAACGGGTTGCCGTGGTCCGACCCTGGGATTGGTCTTCGATGGTGTGGCGTTGGGTGGTGGTGGCGTCGTGGATTGTTTGCTCGACAGATCGGGCCTTGTCGAGGGCCCGGGTCTGGGTGCTGAAGACATGGTCGCCGGAACTTGAGGCGTCGTCGCCGGCGCAGCCGGACAGCAGAACCAACGCCAGGCAGATCAATGCAATCCTGCTCATCTCGGACACCTCCGGTGGAAAGGGGTCATGCGATATTTATCGACGGCCTCCGAACGTTTCATGACCCTGCCCGATGCGTTAACCTCGCCCCATGGACCGCGTTCCCGAACCCGAACTGATGGAAGACGAGGCGCAGGCCCGCGCATACGCCGAGGCGGACTTCGACGAGCCCCATTCGATGTTCGTGCGCCTGTGGGAGGAATGCTTCGGGGCTGATGAACTCACGGGCAGGGTCGTCGATCTCGGCTGCGGGCCGGCGGACATCGCGGTGCGCTTCGCCGGACGCCATCCCGGGATCAGCATCGACGGCGTCGACGGTTCAGGCGCGATGCTCGATTGCGCGCGCGAGCGACTGCGGCGGGAGGGCCTCGAATCGCGCATCCGACTGATCCACGCGCGCCTGCCTGATCCTGGCCTGCCGTCCGCCGGCTACGATGCCGTCATCAGCAACAGCCTGCTGCATCACCTCCATGATCCGGCCGTGCTGTGGAGGACGATCCGTGATTGCGCCCGTCCGGGCGCTCCGGTCTTCGTGATGGACCTGATGCGGCCCGACAGCCGCGCCGGGGCCGAGGCGCTGGTCGAGCGTTACGCGGCCGATGCACCGCCGGTGCTGCGCCGCGACTTTTTCCATTCGCTGCTCGCGGCGTGGCACCCAGGCGAGGTCCGCGGGCAGCTCGATGACGCGGGCCTCACCACGTTCGAGATCCGCACCGTCTCCGATCGCCATTTCATCGTCCGGGGCCGGATCGCAACCACCGAAAGCAATCCTGCAGGAGGAACATCATGAGCAGATACGTCGATGGATTCGTATTGCCGGTGCCAAAGGCCAATATCGAGGCCTACCGCCAGATGGCGCAGACCGCCGGCGAGGTCTGGCGCGAGCACGGCGCGCTGGAATACATCGAGTGCGTCGCCGACGACGTCAAGCCGGGCCAGCTCACGTCGTTTCCACAGAGCGTGCAGCTCAAGGATGATGAGACAGTGGTATTCGCGTGGATCATCTACCAATCACGCGAGGACCGCGACCGCATCAACGAAAAGGTCATGAATGACCCGCGCATTGCCGGCTATGCCCCCGACAGCATGCCTTTCGACGGCAAGCGCATGTTCTGGGGCGGCTTCAAAACCATCGTCGAAATGTAGTCGGGGTCGGACCACGACAAGTCCTTGTATTCGGGAATAATAGCACCTAAAAACGGACTGAAAAGGGGTCTCCCGGCGCCATTTCGGGCCTGAAATGGCGCCGGCAGTAATCAGATGTCCTTGACCATCAGCACCGCATCACCCCCATAGTGAAGGAGCGGATGCGGCACGACCGGCGCGCGGCGCACTTCGCGGAATCCCGCGCGCTCGTAGAGCCGCTTCGCGCCGGCGTTCTGATCGAAGACGACCAGGCTGAGTCTGTCGAGGCCATGCCTGCGGCAATCCGCCTCGGCCTCTGCGAGCAGCCGGGTGCCGATTCCCCTGCCCCGCCATTCGGGCTCGACCGCCATGCCGCAGAGGTACCAGCTCCGGTCTTCCTCGAGCATGCTGAACGGCGCGAGCACCGGATCCGACTCGCGGTGATCCGGATCAACGACCATCGGAAACGCGACGGACATGCCGATCACGCGGCCATCGTGCACGACCAGTTTGCAGTTCCGGTAGCTGAACGGCGTGTCCTCGCGCTCGTAACGTCGGCGGCCGACATCCAGGATGTCCTCACCCGGCGCGGCGGACTTCGTCCAGACGTACTCGGAGACGCCGTCGGAGGAGATGCGGTAGAGCTCGGCGATCCGGCGGCAGTCAGATTTTTCTGCACCCCTGATGGAGATATTCATCGGGCAGACCTGTTGCTCGATAGCCGATTTCTATGCCGAAAAGACGCCGGGAGGGCCAAAATCAAGCCGATTATTAACAGCAATTATTGCCGAATCAGTAGCCTGCCGTGGTCCGACCCCGTTCATGCGATCGCCTTGGCGGCGCGGATAGTCCCCGATCAGGTCAGGCCTTTTTGACAAACTCTGACTTCAGCTTCATCGCCCCTATGCCGTCAATCTTGCAGTCTATATTGTGATCGCCCAGGACAAGCCGAATATTCCTGACCCTGGTGCCGACCTTCACGACAAGCGATGAGCCTTTGACCTTCAGATCCTTTATAACTGTCACCGTATCGCCGTCGCTCAATAAATTACCGTTGGAATCCGTGACCTTCAGCTCATCCGTTTCCATAACGGATTCTTCTGCAGACCACTCATGCCCGCATTCAGGACAGACGAGCATGTTCCGGTCCTCATAGGTAAAACTCGAACCACATTCAGGGCAGATCGGTAAATCACTCATTATTGGATCCTCATTCGATACACGGCACAGTGACGGACCATTCACCCGTCGTCGCACGGCCGCAGGCCCCGGTAGTTTACGCTGTCTCGACCTTCACCAGCTTCAAGCGCCCGGATGCACCCGCCTTGATCCGGACAGCCGACGCGCGGCAATTGAAATGCTCGGCGACCAGAGCGATCAGCTCCTTGTTGGCCTTGCCGTCAACGGGAGGTGACTTCAGACTGGCAAGCCAGGTGCCGTCGGGGGCCCGGACAAGCGATGAGCTTCGCGCATTGGGTTTCACCTTGACCTGGAGGGTCACGGTGGACTTGTTGCCAGCATGGTTCACCATTTCCGTAACATACAACCCGGCTTGACTGATAGCAAAATGGCGTGGTCGGGCACGCGGCGCACATCCCTCAACGGGTCTCACGCGCCAGCTTCTCGCGCCGCTCAAGCTCTCTCGTACCCGGCTCGGCCTGTAAGCATGTTTGTGCAGTATGCTACTGCGCTTCATCGGCGCTGCGATCTTGCGCACCTGTCCGCAAGCGCTCGCCATATCCCATTGATTGGGCCTGATGGATACTACAGCCACCAAAATGGCCAGTCTCGACGCTTGCCCCAAATCAATGCTCCTGTCGTCCTGTCATCGACCCAAACGGCATACCTTCGCGGTTTACACCAGAAACAATAGTCAATCCGAAACTCGTACTCATGCCCGGGCAGCATGTCAATGTCCAACGCCCCGCCGGGGTTATCGCCGAACTTCGCCGGAAAATCTGCATATTCCAGCTGATGTCTGCCAGGTGATAGTCTGGCCTTATTGTAACCTCTGCCTACAGGCTCCCCATCAATCATCGTAATGACGTCCGGCAGCGTGGACCAGTCGATAACTGCGGTTGAAGATTGATCAATAGTTGATACATGAGCGGGCGCCCATTCGTCATATCCCCAGAAGAACGGGGAATAGCGTGCCGAACAGGAAACCAGCAGCAAGGAAACAAGAACAAGAATGACTTTGCTCATGAGAACCCGGTTGGCCGCGAGGCGAGACGGCTGACCGTATGGCTGAGAGAATATTGCATTCAGCAAGTGACGAGGTCCGTATGCCCAAATCCCTTGGAGTAGTCGAGGATGGAAATGACCACGGGCGTTACGCGAAAGATGCGGACTTCATCCGGGCTCGGCATCTTCATCGGAAGCGGAGGTGCATCTGAATACTTCAGCGGCAACATGCACAAGACTTTTTCCGCTTCCGCACGGTCGGTCACCGCATGCGCATGCGCCGCCATCGACAAACCGGTAATTGCCATCAGATCCTCGGTATCGTGATCAATGGTCAGCGAAATCCGATTGTCTCGGGCTATATTTCCGGCCTTCTGGCTATCAATACCGCAGAGGAAATAGAGCGTCAGACCTTCATTCACATAGCCCACAGTCGTTGCCTGCGGCCACCCGTCCGGCCGTAGTGTCGCAACCGTCATGATTCGGTGCTGATCCAGGAGAGCCAGGATCTTGCTTCTCAGTTCATCGTTCATGAGTGGTCTCCACACTTGGAAAGTGGATGCCTGACTAATTTCCGGTTTCAAATCCTCCGCATATAGTCCCGGAAGTCCGGAATAACGTCCCAGCCCTGATCAATTCCCCGTTTAAGATAGCATTACGCGCCTGCAAAACGATTACGCCGACATCAGCCGGCGCTATTCCTGAATTCCAGCCGATCCTCCCTGAGCTCGACCTCAATGACATCCCCCTCCCCAAACCTCCCGGCAAGGATCTCCTGCGCCAGTGGATTCTCCACCCGGTTCTGGATCGCCCGCTTCAGCGGCCGCGCGCCATACACCGGATCGAACCCGGCCTCGCCGAGCTTGTCTAGCGCGGCCTCTGACAGCACCAGCTCCATGCCGCGATCATGCAGCCGCTGCTTGAGATGCCCGAGCTGGATCCCGGTGATCGCGCGTAACTGTTCCTTCTGCAGCGGATGGAACACGACGACATCGTCGATGCGGTTGATGAACTCGGGGCGGAAGTGCTGGCCGACGATGTTCAGCACCGAGGCCTTCATCAGGTCGTAGTTCTCCTCGCCGGCGAGTTCCTGGATGACCTGCGAGCCGAGGTTCGAGGTCATGACGATGACGCAGTTACGGAAGTCGACGGTGCGACCCTGGCCGTCGGTGAGGCGGCCGTCGTCGAGCACCTGCAACAGCACGTTGAAGACGTCGGCGTGGGCCTTCTCGACCTCGTCGAGCAGGATCACCGAGTACGGGCGGCGGCGCACGGCCTCGGTCAGATAACCACCCTCTTCGTAGCCGACGTAGCCGGGCGGCGCGCCGATCATGCGCGCGACCGAGTGCTTCTCCATGAATTCGCTCATGTCGATACGCACCATCGCGTCGTCGCTGTCGAACAGGAAGCTGGCGAGCGCCTTGCTGAGTTCGGTCTTGCCGACGCCGGTCGGGCCGAGGAACAGGAATGAGCCGATCGGACGATTCGGGTCGGACAGGCCGGCGCGCGAGCGGCGGATCGCGTCGGACACGGCCTTGATTGCCTCATGCTGACCGACGACGCGGGTATGCAGCGCCTCTTCCATGCGCAGCAGTTTGTCGCGCTCGCCCTCGAGCATTTTTGATACCGGGATGCCGGTCCATTTCGAGACGACCTCTGCGATCTCCTCGTCGGTGACGCGGTTGCGCAGCAGGTGCAGCTCCTTCGCCTCGCCTTCCTGCTGGCCGGCCTGGGCGAGCTGCTTTTCGAGCTCGGGGATCTTGCCGTACTGGAGTTCGGACATGCGCCCGAGGTCGCCGGCGCGGCGGGCGGTCTCGAGTTCGAGGCGGACGCGGTCGAGTTCTTCCTTGATATGTTGCGTGCCCTGCAACGCGGCCTTCTCGGCCTTCCAGATCTCCTCGAGGTCGGAGAACTCACGCTCGAGTTTTGCGATCTCGCCTTCGAGCGTGTCCAGGCGCTTCTTCGAGGCCTCGTCGCTCTCCTTATTCAGCGCCTCGCGCTCGATCTTGAGCTGGATCAGGCGGCGCTCGAGGCGGTCCATCGCCTCGGGCTTGGAGTCGATCTCGATGCGGGTGGGCGGGGCGGCCTCGTCGACGAGGTCGATGGCCTTGTCGGGCAGGTTGCGGTCGGTGATGTAGCGGTGCGACAGCGTCGCGGCGGCAACGATTGCCGGGTCGGTGATATCGACGCCGTGGTGGACCTCGTACTTTTCCTTGAGGCCGCGGAGGATCGCGATGGTGTCCTCGACGCTCGGCTCATCGACCAGCACCTTCTGGAAGCGGCGCTCGAGC
>CAYLKC010000024.1:0-23026 GCA_964384095.1 uncultured Chromatiales bacterium | reverse complement strand
GTCCGACCCCGACCAGGCTGCCCAGGAAATGGGATGTCTCGAACACGCCGATCGGGAGCGCATGGGACAGCCAATGGAGGCGCTCGTGCTCGGCCGGTGTCGCGCCCGAAACCAGCAACAACACGCCCGCCATGAAGGTAAAGACAGCCAGAACCCTGGGCGCGAACTGAACAGAGAGCTGCCTCAACGACTCACCGATTTGCGTCAATCGTCGTTGCCGGTTACGCAGCTCATCGCCGAGCAGTGTGAACAGGGCCAGCGCCAGTGGCATGAAGTAATAGATGAACCGGTACAGAAGGAGGGCCGCGACGATCCGGTCCGCAGGGAAATATGGCCCCAGCATCAGCAGCATCGCGCCTTCGAATACGCCGATGCCTCCGGGCACATGGCTGACGACTCCGAAGATTTGCGCCAGAAGGAATGCGCCCAGCAGCACGCCGAAGGATGGCCCACCTTCCGGCAGCAGGACGTACAACACCGCGGCAGCCAGTGTCCAGTCCACCATCGAGACCACCAACTCCCCGAGCGCAAGCGGTGGAGCCGGAATGCGTATCTCGAAGCCGCGCACGCGAAATGGCGCCGGACGCATCGCGGACAGCACAAGGTAACCCAGGGCCAAGCCCAGGCCGAGGATGCCCAGCCACTGCGCGCCGGACCGCACAAATCCGCCGGGTAGATAGTCATGGGTTTGAAAGACAAAGCTCCAGCCGGCCAGTATCATCAGGCCAAGCCAGTAGGTGGTGGAATTGAAGACGACGATTCGCGCGAGATCGGCCACCGGCACTCCCCAGCGCGAATAGAAGCGGTGACGCACCGCAGTACCGGAAAGCACCGAGTAGCCAATGCCATTGCTGACCGCATAACTCGCCATGGCGGTCAGACCGATTCGCCAGCGCGCGACGTTTATCCCGAGGTGCCTGAATGCCAACTGGTCGTAGCAGCTCAGGACGAGGTAGTTAGCCGCGGTAAGGGATAGCGCGAGCAGGACGCTTCCGGCCGCCAGCGCGTCGATTGCGTCCCGGACCTCCCGATAGTGGACCGCCTGCAGCTCGGAATGGACTATCCAGACGGCGGCGGCAAGCAACAGCGCGGCGACCATCGATGGCAGCCATGTGCGCACCCGATCCCTGCCGACCCGCTGTGTGCTCATGGTGATTGGCGCCTTCTGGAATCACATCATGATACGCGCCGGGAGATGCGGAAAAGGAGCGACCTTCCGCGGCGGGGAATTATTAACGGATCACGAGGTCCGTGCGCCCATGGCCACCGGGCCGTTTTCAGATGCTGTTGTCTTTGTTATTAACAAGTTAGTCTGGCACGACCCTTTCACTGTTGGTGATTCTCTGGGATAATCCGCGTCGAAATCCAACTGATCCGCATTCATTCGAGACGCGCCATGTCCCCAGCCGCAGCTATCCGTCGATCTGTAATCCTCTTCTCCCTTGCGCTGCCGGCAATGATGCTGACAGGATGCGGCGGTCTCGGAGACGACGGTTCGGCCGACAACACGGGCGGCACCGACAGTACGGGCGTGCAACTGACCGTCATCGCACCACCGACGGTGGCGTGGAGCGGCATCAACGGCCGGACCCAGGTGATCATGCAGTTCTCGGCGCGCGACGACGCCGGCGCGCCGCTCGGCGCGGAGGATTTCGATGTCGAACTGCGCGTCGATGATCGGCCGGTCGATGTCGAATCGTTGCTGAACCAGTCTGCCGAGGAACTCGGGGTCAACCTCTATTTCAGCATGGTCCTCGACAGCAGCTTCTCGATGACCCAGCATAATCCGCCTGCCTTCGAACCGATGAAGGCCGCCGCGCGGGACAGCTACCAGCAGGTCCTCGACCTGTGGGCGACCCGTCCCGGCGATACCCGGTTTTCGCTGATCTGGTTCGGTGACGAGATCAACCAGAGCCAGTTCAACGTCGGTGCGGCACGCGGCTGGCTGCCGGACGACATCCTCGCGATCCCCACCCCGGCAGATGGCGCCGCAACCAAACTCTATTCGGCGGTCGCTGCGATGGCCGGTCATCTCAAGAACGAATACGACAGCGGCGTGTTCAACGGCCCGCGTGACCAGTATGTCATGCTGGTCTTCTCGGATGGCGCGGACAACCTCAGCTTCTTCGACAACAGTGGATCGATCGCCGATCAAACGCTGGTGACCACCACCGGCGCGAGCTATCGCCAGTTTGGCACGCCCGCGACCACGCTGACCGAGGCGACGCAAGCCATCGCCGGTCACCCGCGCCTGACCACTCATGTGATCGGGCTGGGCGCGGCCATAAACAGCGACGAACTCCGCGCAATCGCCGAGGCCGGGGGCGGCGTCTTCCAGTCGAATCCGAGCAGCACCAACATCGCCGAGTTGTTCCGGCGCGTGATGAACGAGTTCACCACCATCCAGACCCGCGGCGCCAATATCCCCCTGCCGCCGGGCGACTATCAGATGAGCCTGATCGTCAGAAACAGGAACACCGGCGAAACCGCGCGCCACGACTTCAGCATCCGCGCCGGAAGCCCCGCCGCCGCCCTCTTATAATCAGGCCCCGAGCCAAGTACTCTACCATTGCGCGCCGTTAGCCGGCGGCATTCGACGCCCCGTTGCCATGCCTTGCGCCCGCAGCTCGAGCGGGTGGTAGACTCGCAAGCGAGTGCGATGACTGACCGCAGCGCCATTGCTATAGTGGCGCGAGTAGCCGTCTTCGCGGCCCATCACGGATAGAGGAGTTCGGAGCGCCATGACATCGCCTGCCCCCCGCGGATATCTCCCTCTTGCTCTGCTGGTCATGCTGCTCGCGCTGCCGGGCTGCCAGACTGTTTATTACGGCACCATGGAAAAGTTCGGCGTCGAGAAGCGCGACATCCTCGTCAAGCGGGTTGGCAAGGCGCGGGAAGCCCAGCAGGAGGCGAAGGAGCAGTTCGAATCCGCGCTCGACCAGTTCATCTCCGTCACCAATTACCAGGGCAGCGACCTCGAGGAGCAGTACAGGACGCTGAAGAAGGAATACGACACCAGCGTCGATCGCGCCGAGTCGGTCAGGACCCGCATAGAGGATGTCAAGGACGTCGCGAACCGGCTGTTCAGGGAATGGAACGAAGAACTGAAGCTATACACCGACCAGAACCTGCGCCGCTCCAGCGAACAGCAGCTCAAGTCCACCCAGGCCTCCTACAACAAGCTGATCACGGCGATGGAACAGGCGGAGCAGAAGATCCATCCGGTACTGAACGCCTTCCAGGACCGGGTGCTGTTCCTGAAGCACAATCTCAATGCCAACGCGATCGCCTCGTTGCGCAACCAGCAACAGGCCGTTGAGAAGGACATCAGCGCCCTGATTCGTGACATGAACAAGTCGATCGCCGAGGCGGATTCCTTCATCAGCGCGATGTCACAGGCCGACTGACGACGGCCGCGTGAACACGGAACCTGCCAGTCCCGATAACCCGGCACCCGGCACGGGCCCATCAGGTTGAAGCCTGCCGGGGAGGTCATTCTC
The DNA here is from genome assembly GCA_964384095.1 of uncultured Chromatiales bacterium. Classification (GTDB taxonomy): domain Bacteria; phylum Pseudomonadota; class Gammaproteobacteria; order SZUA-140; family SZUA-140; genus JAITWN01. The sequence goes on along the minus strand of CAYLKC010000024.1, from coordinate 19,526 downwards.
GACGGCACGCTGCGCGCCATAGTCCTCCACCACCGGGCGAGCGGCGGAGACACCGATGTCCTTGTCCGTGCGAAGCTGATGATCCTGCTCGAACCTGACTTCTGGATGTGGTCAAGATGGGTGTTTACTCTCCCTGTACTCTCCAGGCGATGGTCTCGCCGGCGCGCAACGGAATCAGCGCGTCGTCGCCGAGCGCATAGTGCGTCGGGACCGTCCATGGCTCCCGTTGCAGCGTGATGCGATCAGTATTGCGCGGCAGCTTATAGAAGTCAGGTCCGCTGAAGCTCGCGAAGCCCTCGAGCCGGTCGAGCGCACCGGCCTGCTCGAAGGCCTCGGCATAGAGCTCGATCGCGGCGTGGGCGCTGTAGATGCCGGCGCAACCGCAGGCGGCCTCCTTGCGGGTTCTTGCGTGCGGCGCGCTGTCGGTGCCGAGGAAGAATTTTGGATTCCCGCCGGTCGCGGCGCGAACTAGCGCCTCGCGGTCTTCCTCGCGCTTCAGTACCGGCAGGCAGTAGTAATGCGGACGCACGCCGCCGGCGAGTAGCGCATTGCGATTGTAGAGCAGATGGTGCGCGGTGATCGTCGCGGCAACGGTCGCGGGCGCGGCGATCACGAAGTCGACGGCGGCCCGCGTCGTGATGTGCTCGAAAACGATGCGCAGCCGCGGGAGGCGCCGAACCAGCGGGTCGAGGATCTCGTCGATGAAGCGCGCCTCGCGGTCGAAGATATCGACCTGCGCGGCGGTGACCTCACCGTGTACGAGCAGCGGCAGGTCGACGGCCTGCATCGCTTCGAGCACCGGCATGACCTTGTCGATCGCGGTGACGCCGCTCTCCGAGTTCGTCGTCGCGCCGGAGGGATAGAGCTTGACCGCGGTGACGCCGCCGTCGCCGGCCGCGCGGCGGATCTCGTCCGGCGCGGTGCGGTCGGTCAGGTACAGGGTCATCAGCGGCTCGAAGCGGACGCCGTCGGGGACATGCGCGAGGATGCGTTCGCGATAGGCCAGCGCCTGCGCGCAGGTCGTCACCGGCGGCGCCAGGTTCGGCATCACGATCGCGCGCGCGAAACGCGCCGCGCAATGCGGCACCGTGGTCGCGAGCGCGGTGCCGTCGCGCAGGTGGATGTGCCAGTCGTCGGGGCGGACGAGGGTAAGGGAGCGATTCACCGGCCTGCCGCCCGGTTGTTCCGGCTGATCGTTCAGTTGTCCGCCGGCAGTTCCGCCATCCGGCCCGCCATGCGATCGATCGCCGCGACGCCGAACAGTCGAAAGCCGCGCAGCGCCTCGGGCGGATGCCCGGCGACGCAGACGATCGGCTTGCCGTGGCAATGGCCCATGATCAGCGGCCGGCCCGAACGCATCGGCACGCCGTCGACGACCAGCTTGCCGCAGGCGCGCAGCAGGTCGGAGATGAAGTCGCGACCGCCGACCGCGGTGCCGCCGGAGATCAGGATCATGTCGGAATGGCGCAGCGCCTCCTTCACCGACGCGACGAAACCGTCGAAGTCGTCCTTCATGATGCCGGCGATGCGCGGGATGCCGCCGGCCTGCTGCACCGCGGCGGCGAGCATCACCGAGTTGCTGTCGCGGATCGTGCCGGGCCTGAGTGCGCTGGTATACGGGATGACCTCGTCGCCGGAGGCGTAGATCGTCACGATCGGCTGCACAGTGACGCTGACGTGGTCGACCCCGAGGCTCGCGATCGTGCCGGTCTCGATCGGCCCGAGCAGCGTCCCGACCGGCACCGCCACCGCGCCCTGCATCAGATCACAACCCTGTTCCTCGATGAAGAAGCGCGGCGGGAACGGGCGGGTGATCGAGAAACCGCCGTTCTCGACCTTCGCCTCCCACTGACGGACGACCGAGTACGGTCCTTCCGGGACGAGGCTGCCGGTCGCGACCGCGACACCCTCGCCGCGGCCGAATGTCGGGCACTGTTCGTCGCCCGGTTTGACCGTCCCCTTGATGCGGAACGCGACCGGATGATCCTCGGAGGCGTCCCGGGTGTCCTCGGTGTGGACCAGGAAGCCCTCGACGATCGCCCGCGCGTACGGCGGCATGTCGGTCGGTGCGATGACATCAACGGCGAGCACCCGCCCCGCGGCCTGTTCCAGCGGACAGTTCTCGACCGCCAGCGAGCGCAGCGGTATTGCGTCGACGAATTTCCGTTGTGCCTCGGTCAGTGGGGACGGTTCGCTCATCGGGGTGACCTCTCTCGGGTTTCGGCGGCCCTACAGGATAACCGATTCAGGCCGGGGGTTTCAGTCGAGCTTGCGCAACAGGCCGCGGTCCAGCAGCAGGTTCAGCGTGAAGCGCACGCCGGCGCCGGTAATGTCGGTCGGGATATGGGCCAGTCCCCCCTTGTGATTGCCGGAGGACAGGTCGATGTGGAGCCAGGGCCGGTCGTCGACGAAGCGATTCAGGAAGCGCGCCGCGAGGATATGATCGGCCGGGCCCTCGAGCGTGCACTGTTTGATGTCCGCGATCCGGCTATCGAGGTCCTGGTCGAAGTCGGCATCGATCGGGAACGGCCATACGCGCTCGCCGCTTGCCTGCCCGGCCGCGATGACGTCGGGATGCAGCGCGGGGCGGTTGGTGAAGGCGCCGCTGTAGCGGGTGCCGAGGGCGTAGACGCAAGTGCCGGTCAGCGTCGCATAGTCGATGATCAGCGCCGGACTTTCGCGGCTCGCGAGCGCTAGCGTGTCGGCGAGCACCATGCGGCCCTCGGCATCGGTGTGCATGACCTCGATCGTCGTGCCATTGCAGGCGGTGACGACGTCGTTCTGCTTGTAGGCGCGCGGCCCGATATGGTTCTGCGCCAGCGCCAGCCAGCAATCGATCGCGAACGGCGCCTTCAGTCTGGACAGCGCGAGCAGCGTACCGAGCGCGACCGCGCTGCCTGCCATGTCCTCATGCATCCCGTGCATGTGCTTCGCCGGCTTGAGGTTGACGCCGCCGGTGTCGAAGCAGATGCCCTTGCCGACCAATGACAGCGTCCCGCTGCCGGAGCTACGGGGACGAGCCCGGGGCCGATAGCGCAGATGCACGATCCCGGCATCATCGCTCGCGCTGCCCTGGGCGACCGCGAGGAAGGCGCCGGCGCCGAGTCGCTTCAGGGCCCGGCTGTCGAGGAAGCGCATGCGCCAGCCCTCGCGGCGGGCGAGCGCGCCGATGCGCCGCCGGTACAGCGCCGGCGTCAGCGCGTTTGGCGGCAGCATCGTCAGTTCGCGGGCGAGACGGTTGCCGTCGTCCTCGGCGCGAATCCGCGCCAGGTCGAGGCGCTTGCCGCCGCCGTACAGACGCAGACGGCGGAGCGGTGACGGCGGGGACTTCTCGCGCCTGAAATCGGGCATCGCGGCCACCCCGGCCAGCGTCGCCGCAGCGACGGCCTCGAGGATCCGCAGACTGGCGGCGGCGCCAAAGCCCGGGGCTACCACGATGATCTCGCGCGCGCGGTGGGCGAGGTGGACCGAGACATGGCGGCGTGCCAGCTCGAGCAGCCGGAAGCTGTCGATATCGGCGCCCGCAGTCGTCAGGCTGACCCGGGTGCCGGCCGGGTTCGGCAGGTCGGTGACCAGCGGCGACTTCGCGAGGCCCTCGAACCCGGCGTGCTCGGCCCGCCGGCGCAGGGCTGCGCCCTCGGGGAGCCGGGTCCAGCCCCGATCCGGGCCCCCCTCCGGCAGAAAAACAATCAGGTTTTCAGCTTGTTCGAGGGCGTCCCGGGGCGCCGGTCCGGGCCCGTGTGTCATTCGTATGACCATGTAATTCCGTCACTTTTCATGTAGTGATTATTGACCTCATCCGGGAAAATCCGGATGATATCCCGTTGCTGTGCGTCGATACGACCGGCCCGGCTCTGGAAGCAGGGAAACGCAGAACAATATCAATGAAAACAGGTAAGTTGACAAATATGACTCAGAGTAGGGACGGATAGCCCATGAATGTCACCGCAGGTTATCTCAAGAAGGGGGCCCGCCAGACCGAGGCGCGCCCGCTCAGCGTTGCCGACAAGAAACGCCTGCTGCACGAGATGCTGTACGCGCGGCGCTTCGAGGAGCGCTGCTACGAGGCCTACGTGGAACGCAAGATCGGCGGCTTCCTGCACCTGTACTCCGGCCAGGAGGCCTGTGCGCACGGGGTCATGGAGGCGGCCCGCCCGGGCCACGACTACGTCATTACCGGTTACCGCGACCATATCCACGCGATCAAGTGCGGCGCCGACCCGAAGCGGGTCATGGCCGAACTGTACGGCAAGGAGACCGGCAGCAGCCGAGGCCGTGGCGGCTCGATGCACATCTTCGACGTCGGGGCGCGCTTCATGGGCGGCTACGCGCTGGTTGGCGGGCCGTTCCCGCTCGCCGCCGGGATCGCCAAGGGCATCAAGCTGAAGGGCGGCGACGAGATCTCGATCTGCTTCCTCGGCGATGCCGCCAACAACCAGGGCACCTTCCACGAGACGCTGAACATGGCGCGCGTGTGGCAGTTGCCGGTGCTGTTCGTCTGCGAGAACAACCTCTACGGCATCGGCACCCGCATCGACCGCTCGACCGCGGTGATGGACCAGTACAAGCGCGCCGCCGCGCATGACATCCCGGCGGTGCAGGCCGACGGCCAGGACGTCGAGGCCGTCTATGAGGCCGCGGTCACCGCGGTCAATCACGTGCGCGGAGGCAATGGCCCGTATTTCCTCGAACTGATGACCTACCGCTATCGCGGCCACTCGATGTCCGATTCGAACGCCTACCGCAAGAAGGACGAAGAGAAGAAGTGGCTCAAGCGTGATCCGATCCATATCCTGCGCAACCGCCTGATCGACGATAACGAGCTGACGCTGGACGCCTTCAAGGCGATGGACCGCGAGATCATCGACCAGATCGAGAACGAGGTGATTCGCTTCGCCGAAGAGTCCCCCGAGCCGTCCGCGGACGAGGTGGAGAAATATGTGCTCGCGGACAACGATCCGTGGGTCAACGGCGGAGGAAAGCGCTGATGGCCGAGATGATGTACTGGGAGGCGATCCGCCGCGCCCACGACGAGGAGATGACCAACGACCCGCTGGTCATTGCGATGGGCGAGGACATCGGCGTCGCCGGCGGCACCTACAAGGCGACCCAGGGCCTGTACGAGAAGTACGGTCCCGAGCGCGTCATCGACACCCCGATCTCCGAGAACAGCTATACCGGCCTCGGCATCGGCGCGTCCTTCGTCGGCGTGCGCCCGATCATCGAGATCATGTCAGTGAATTTCGCGTGGCTGGCGACCGACCAGATCGTCAACACCGCGGCCAAGGTCCGTTACATGTCCGGCGGCCAGTTGACGGCGCCGGTCGTGATTCGCTCGCCGGGCGGCACCGCGCACCAGCTCGGCGCGCAGCATTCGGCGCGCATGGAAAAGGTGTTCATGGGCATCGCCGGCCTGCGCGTGGTGACGCCATCGACGCCGAAGCAGGCCTATGGCCTGTTGAAGTCGGCGGTACGTTGCGACGATCCGGTGTTCATCAACGAGCACGAGTTGATGTACAACATGCGCGGCGAGGTGCCCGACGAGGAGTTCTTCCACCCGCTGGAGGGCTCGAAGGTCGTGCGCGAGGGTCGCGACGTGACCCTGTTCGGCTACAACATCTCGGTGCACTGGTGCCTGCAGGCGGCGGAGACGCTGTCGAAGCAATACGGCATCGAGGCCGAGGTCGTCGATCTCTATGCGCTGTCGCCGCTCGACCGCGAGGGCATCGCCCGTTCGATCGCGAAGACCCATCGCGCGGTCGTCGTCGAGGAGGCCGAAGCGCCGGTCGGCGTCGGTTCCGAGATCATGGCGGTCATCAACGAGACCTGCTTCTTCGACCTCGATGCGCCGCCGCTGCGGGTGTCGGCGCTGAACGTGCCGATCCCGTACAGCCGGCCGCTCGAAAAGGCGGTGATCCCGAACGCGAAGAAGGTCGTCGAGCAGACGATGACGCTGTTCCAGACCCGACGCGCGAGCTGATGTCTGCGTGACAAGGGGTCAGGATGCCCGCGGAGGTCGACGGGCGTCCTGGCCCCTTGAAGCTTGAAGATCCATAAAATTCGCTGTCCGCAATCCAGGGAAGAGCATGTCCGATACCTACCAGATAAAAATGCCCCAGCTCTCCGACACGATGACCGAAGGCGTCGTCGTCAGCTGGGAGAAAAACATCGGTGACAAGATCGAACGCGGCGATATCGTTGCGACGGTAGAGACCGACAAGGCGATCATGGACGTCGAGGTCTTCCGCGAGGGTTATCTGTCCGGACCGCTGGCGGCGGTAGGTGATACGGTGCCGGTCGGCGAGCCGATCGCGCAGCTGGTGTCGAGCCAGGACGCGGTCGGCAAGGGTGACGGTGGCAAGCAGAAGCAGGACAAGCCTGCGGCACCGAAGGCAGAAGCGAGGGATGGCAACAAGGCCCCCGCAAAGCCCGCGCCCGCCGCGGGGTCCGCGAATACCTCCGGCGCGCCGGCCGGCGCGATCTACACCATCTCGATGCCGCAGCTCTCCGATACGATGACCGAGGGTGTCGTCGTCAGCTGGGAGAAGAAGCCCGGCGACAGGATCGGGCGCGGCGACATCGTCGCCCAGGTCGAGACCGACAAGGCGATCATGGACGTCGAGGTGTTCCGCGAAGGCTTCCTGTCCGGGCCGGTCGCCGCGGTTGACAGCGTCGTGCCGGTCGGTGGCGAGCTGGCCTTCCTCGTTGCCAATAAGGAAGAGGTGGTCCGCGAGGGCACGCTTGGTCGCCAGTCCCCCGCGTCGCAGCCGGACCACGATGACGAAGAGCCTCCGCAGCGCGATTCGGGCGCCGGGCGAGAGGCGGCCATTGCGCCGCCCATCGCGGGCGGCGCAGACGCCGCGCCGGCGGAGCGCCCGGCCGGCAAGGCCGTGACCCCGTATGCGCGCAAGCTCGCCGGCAGGCTCGGCGTCGATCTCGAGCAGGTCAGGGGCACGGGGCCTTCCGGCGAGATCACCGCCGTCGATGTCGAGCGCGCCGGTGTCCGGCCCGCGGCGCATGCGGGCGCGGCGCCGGTCCACCCGGGCGCGGCCGCGCTGCTATCCTCGCTGTCGGTCGATGTCCCCGGCGACGGCCGCAAGATGACCTCGCTCGAACGCGCGGTCAGCCATAACATGATGCGCGCGCTGTCGATGCCGACCTTCCGCGTCACCGTGCATGCGCGCCCGGAGGCGCTGGCGCGCGCTGCGAAGAAGAACGGTATCTCGCTGACCGTCGCGATCGCCAAGGCCTGCGCGCTGGCGATGAAGGAAGAGCCGCGCATGAACTGGGCCTACCAGCCCGAGGACAAGCTGATCGAGCGTGACAACGTCGATATCGGCATGGCGGTCACCGCCGGGGACGGCGGCCTCGTCGTGCCGGTGCTGCACGGCTGCGAGTCGCGCACGCTCGAGGAGCTGAACGACAACTGGAAGGACCTGGTCGATCGCGCGCGCAAGCGCCGGCTCAAACCCGAGGAATACGCGAACCCGACCTTCATGATCTCGAACATGGGCATGCTCGGTGTCAGCCTGTTCGATGCGATCCCGACCCCGGGCATGGCGGCGATCCTCGCGATCGCGACCGCCGGCGAGCAGGGCATGCCGCTGATGGTCACCGCCGATCATCGTGTCGTCTACGGCGCCCATGTCGCGAAGTATCTCGGCGCGCTGAAGCAGCTGATCGAGCAGCCGGAGTCGTGGATGAGTACCGGCCCGGCGATCCCGGAAGGCGACTGGGACTACGACGTCGCCGTCATCGGCGGCGGTCCCGGCGGCGAGGATTGCGCGCGCGATCTCGCCGGCCATGGTTACAAGGTCGTCATGATCAACGACGCGCCGCTGCCCGGCGGCGAATGCCTGTGGCGCGGCTGCATCCCGTCCAAGGCCTGGCGCGCAGCGGCCGACCGCATCCGTGACCGCGCCGATGACGGCCACCTCGGTATCGAGGGCACGACTGGAGCGAAGCTGAACTGGAAGAAGCTCGAGGCGACGCGTCGCGGCGTGCTCGAGACCCGCGGCGAGATGGCCGAGAAGACCGACAAGGGCGTCAAGATCACGCTGAAGCAGGGCTATGCGTCGTTCACCGGCGCGCACGAGCTGTTCGTCGATACCTCCGGCAACAGCAAGGAGCGCCATCGCCGCGCCGCGCCCGGCGACGGTTCGAAGGGCGAGAAGCTGACCTTCGGTTGCGCGGTCATTGCCACCGGCGCGCCGCCGTTCGTGCCGCCGATCCCCGGCGCGCGCGAGGGCGTCGAGGCCGGCGGCGTGCTGACCTCGGATACCGTCTGGGAACTGAAGGATCGTCCGAAGAAGCTGCTGGTCGTCGGCGGCGGCGCGATCGGCCTCGAGATGGCCCAGATCTTCCAGGACTTCGGCACCGAGGTCACGCTGCTCGAGGCCCAGGATCGTATCCTCGCCGAGGTCGAGTCCGAAGTCGCGAAGCAGCTGACCGGCATCCTCAACGACGAGCCCCGGCTCTCGGTGCTGACCTCGGTCAAGGTCGGCGATATCAAGGGCAAGCCCGGCGCGATGAAGCTGACGTATACCGATGCCGATGGCAAGAAGCATACCGCGTCCGCCGACTATGTGCTGATGGCGACCGGCAAGCGCCCGCTGCTCGAACCGCTGAAGCTCGATGCCGCCGGCATCGCGACTGACAAGGGCGTGATCCGCGTCGATGCGAGCTGCCGTACCTCGGCGCCACATATCTTCGCGGTCGGCGACGTCATCGGCGGCCTGATGCTCGCGCATACCGCCGGTCAGCAGGGCCGCGTCGCGGCGATGACGATCGCCGGCGAGCATGTCAGATACGACGAGGCGAAGGACTGCGGCGTGATCTTCACGCGCCCGCAGGCCGCGTTCGTCGGCCTGTCGGTCGAGCAGGCCAAGGCGAGGAAGATCGATGCCGTTGAGGTCAAGGTGCCGATCAGCATCGACGCCAAGGCGATGATCAACAACGAGACCCACGGCCTGATCAAGATCGTCGCCGACAAGGCGACGCGGCGCATCGTTGGCGTGCACTTCCTCGCCGACCATGCCGACACGCTGATCGGCGAGGCGGTGATGATGGTGGCCGGCAACCTGACGCTGGACCAGGTCGCCGAGGCGATCCATCCGCACCCGACCCAGACCGAACTGTTCGGCGACATGGCGCGCCGTCTGCTGTCGCGCCTGCGCCGCAGCGCTAAAAAGCCGGTGTCATGATCCATGCGCGTATTTCCTCTTTTTCGGTGAGCCGGGATGTCTGACATAAAGAAAGTGGTGCTCGCGTATTCCGGTGGTCTCGATACCTCGGTGATCCTGCGCTGGCTGCAGGAAACCTACGGCTGCGAGGTTGTCACCTTCACCGCCGATATCGGCCAGGGCGAGGAGCTCGATCCGGCACGGCGCAAGGCCGAGGCGATGGGCGTGCGCGAGATCTTCATCGACGACCTGCGCGAAGAATTCGCCCGCGACTTCGTGTTCCCGATGTTTCGCGCCAATACCGTCTATGAAGGTGAGTACCTGCTGGGGACCTCGATCGCGCGGCCGCTGATCGCCAAGCGCCTGGTCGAAATCGCCGACCTCACCGGCGCCGATGCGGTCTCGCATGGCGCGACCGGCAAGGGCAATGACCAGGTCCGATTCGAACTCGGCGCCTATGCGCTCAATCCCGCTATCAGCATCATCGCCCCGTGGCGCGAGTGGGATCTGCTGTCGCGGGAGAAACTGCTGGCCTACGCCGAGCGGCACGGCATCCCGGTCGAGATGAAGCACAAACAGGGTGGCTCGCCTTATTCGATGGACGCCAATCTGCTGCACATCAGCTATGAGGGTCGCCATCTGGAGGATCCGGCCGCCGAGGCCGAGGAGTCGATGTGGCGCTGGACCGTCTCGCCCGAGGCCGCGCCCGATACTGCAGAATATATCGAACTCGATTTCGAACATGGCGACCCGGTCGCGCTCGATGGCAGGCGGATGGCCGCGCACGAACTGCTGGCCGAACTGAACCGGCTCGGCGGCAAGCACGGCATCGGCCGCCTCGACCTGGTCGAGAACCGCTATGTCGGCATGAAATCGCGCGGCTGCTACGAAACGCCGGGCGGCGCGATCCTGCTGAAGGCGCACCGCGCGATCGAGTCGATCACCCTCGACCGTGAGGTCGCGCACCTCAAGGACGACCTGATGCCGCGCTATGCCAGCCTGATCTACAACGGCTACTGGTGGAGTCCGGAGCGCGTGGCGCTGCAGACGCTGATCGACCATACGCAACGGCACGTCAACGGCCGGGTCCGCATCAAGCTGTACAAGGGCAATGTCACGGTCACCGGACGCGACTCGAAGACAGATTCCCTTTTCGACGCCACCATCGCCACCTTCGAGGACGATGCTGGCGCCTATGACCAGAAGGATGCGTCCGGCTTCATCAAGCTGAACGCGCTGCGCATGCGTATCGCGGCGCGCCTGGGCAGGAAACCCGGGGGCGATTGATGCGCCTCCTGCACACGATGATCCGTGTGGGCGACCTCGAGCGCTCGCTCGAATTCTATACCGGGGTGCTCGGCATGCGCCTGCTGCGCAGGCAGGACTATCCGGACGGCCGTTTCACGCTGGCCTTCGTCGGCTATGGCCCCGAGTCCGACACCGCGGTCATCGAGCTGACCCATAACTGGGACACGGTGTCCTACGATCTCGGCAATGGCTTCGGTCATATCGCGCTCGAAGTCGGCGATGCCGCGGCCGCCTGCGACCAGATCCGCGCCCGCGGTGGCAAGGTCGTACGCGAGGCCGGACCGATGAAGCACGGCACGACGGTCATCGCCTTCGTCGAGGATCCGGACGGCTACCGGATTGAACTGATCCAGAAGAAGGCTTGAGGAGGGTGTTCGTGTCGAGACTGTGCGCAGTTCTGCTGATCCCGTTGCTTGCGCTGGCGGCCTGCTCCGACTGGAGCGAATCGTTGAGCCAAAGCGCCGGTGACGGCGAATATACCGTGCGCCTGAAGACGACCCCGTGGCCACCGCCGGTCGGCGACAGCGCCGCGGTTGCGGTCAGGATCAACGACAGCAGCGACCGCACCGTGCGCGCCTGCCACGTCAGCTTCCGCCAGTTCATGCCCGAACACGAGATGAGCAGCGACGATATTGTCGTGCAGATGGAGGAACTGCGTTCCGGCGTCTACACCGGCCTGAGTCCGGAGTATTCGATGGGCGGTGACTGGCGCATCGAGGTGACCTTCGATTGCGGCACCGGGATCCATCTCGCGAATTTCGACCTGACGCTGGCCTGGCCGGATTAACGGCCAGGCCCGGCCTTAACGCAGCAAGCCCAGCGGATCCTGCGGATCGATGCCGTCCTTGAACGGCAGCTTGCGGTCGTGGTGGGTGACCTGATAGACCTTGCCGACCCAGTTGTTGATGACGGCCTCTGCAGTGTCGTGCCAGGTGTTGTGCAGGCCGCCGCGGATCAGCACCTCGGGCAGTTCCGGTACCGCGGCCCCGGCCCGCATTGCGGCGATGATCCGATCCCGGTGCTCGTCGAGGATCGCGCGGGTGCTCAGTGTGAAGTAATTCTCCGGAAACGGCGGATAGTCGCTGCGCTGGCCGCGGGCATAGAGCATGACCTCGCGTTTGTATTCCTTCAGCAGGCTGATGGTGTCGTATTCCGGGTGTCCCTGGAAGAAGACGAAGCGGAAGCGGTCTTCGCTGACCGCGAGGTGCACGCCGGCCTCGCGGCTTTCGACCAGCACATGCAGGCCGGCGGCCTCGAATTGATCGCGTCCGATCTCGTTGAAGCGCGAGTGGGGGACGTCGAACAGCGTATTGACGTCATTGACCAGCGGATGGGCGCGATCGAGCACGCGATGTCGATAGACGCCCCAGCGCTTGGCCGGCAGGCGCCGGCGGTGCTGGCCGAAGCGGAACTGCAGCACCGCGTGGGTGGCGAGGCAGGAGCACAGGATCGACGTGACATTGTCCGCCGCCCAGTCGATGACCTCGATCAGCGGGTCCCAGAACTTCTCCGCAGCGAGGTCGGGCTGGGTGACGTTGGCGCCGGTGATGATCAGCGCGTCGAGGCCATCGGCCTTGATTTGCGAGAAGGGCTCGTAATAGGCGCGAACATAATCGAGGGCCTGATCGCTACGATCGAGGGCGTCGAGCGTGAACGGGTGCATGTAGAACTGCGCGATCTGGTTGCTCTCGCCGACCAGGCGGTAGAACTGGCGCTCGGTGGCCTGCAGCGCGGCGTCCGGCATCATGTTCAGCAAGCCGATGTGCAGCTCGCGGATATCCTGGCTGCCGGCCTCGCGTTCGGTCAGCACGGTCGCGCCTTCCTGCTTGAGACGCTCGAAGGTCGGCAGTCCGGATTTCGAGACCAGCGGCATCGTCAGTGTCGTCCGTGTCAGCCCTGGCGCGCGACCGCGCGCTCGACGACCTCGAGAAAGGTCTCCTCGTCGCGCACGCCGGCGAGTTCCTCGGTGGTGATGGTGTAACCGTAGTCGCGCGCGATCTGCTCGTAGCGCGGGATGCGGGCGCGGAACAGCTTCGGGAAGATCCAGCGCACAAAGTCGTCGGGGTCAATCATCGCGACATAGGGCAGGTCCTTTTCCTTCATGTACAGCGCCAGCTGCTCGTCGAGAAAGGCCTCGCGGTAATACAGCGGCTTGGGGTCGCTGATCGCGCGATCGATCAGCGCGCGCTCGTCGTCGGCGCTGGCCTTGATGTACAGGATCAGCGTGTGCCGGCTCAGGATGTCGATGACCTCAGGGTCGTCGAGTTCGCAGATGCTGCCGCCGGCGTCGTTGATGAAGTGCTGGTAGCCGTAGATGAATCGCGCCTTGTGGATGAAGTCCGGCACGTCCTTCATCGCCGCGATCTCGCCAAGCCGGTGCAGCTCCTGGCGGCGCTTGAATTCCTGCAGCGGCAGGCCGCCGCGTTGCGGATCGCCGAGCTTGCCGAGAAAGCTCGAGACCGGCTGGAGGTTGTAGACGGTGATGTTGTTATTGATGTAGATTGAGTCCGAACGCAGCAGCTCGCGCAGGAACGGTACTTGCATCGCCTGCTGTTTGATATTGTCGAGGATCGGCTCGTCCAGGTAGCGGGTGCCGATACGGTAATCGCCGGAGAAGTGGAACCAGTCGTCCTGCATCAGCAGATCGGACAGATGGGTCTTGCCCACGCCGGACATGCCGAGCAGGGTGATGCACTTGTTCTGCCAGGACCTGAATTCCTCGACGCCCAGTTTCATCGCTTGACCCTTGAATTTCTGGAGTATTGCTGGATGAATTGTAGCCTATCTTTGCCTGGTTTGTGCCATGCGTGATTTCGTTCGCTTCTCGACGCTGTTCGGCAGCGCCATCTACGGCCTGTTCTGCATCTGCCTGCTGGTCATCAGCCTGGCGATGGTGGGTTACGCCCTGTGGGATATCTGGGATGCGATCACGACCGGCGAAGGGATCATCGACAAGCTGCTGGACGCGATCGGTCTGATCGTGATCGCCATTGCCGTCTTCGACGTGTCCAAATACCTGCTCGAGGAAGAAGTGCTGCGCGGTCGCCGGCTGAGCACGCTGCGTGACGCCCGCCAGACCCTGACCAAGTTCCTTGTCATCATCTCGATCGCGGTTACGCTCGAGGCGCTGGTCTTTGTCTTCGGCGCGGGACGTGAAGACATGACCAAGTTGTTGTACCCCACACTGCTGCTGTTCGTGTCGGTGCTGCTGATCGTCGGACTCGCAGTCTTCCAGCGCCTGAGTATTGAAACCGAAGCCAAAGATCGGAAGTAGTGAACCGGCATTTCAACACCGGTGCGAATTTCGGCCTGACCTCAGGCGTCATCACGACGCTGGGTCTGATGGTCGGCCTCAATTCCGGTACGCAATCGACGATGGTCGTGGTCGGCGGCATCGTCACGATCGCAATCGCCGACGCGATGTCGGATGCGCTCGGCATCCACATCGCCGAGGAATCGAAGGGCGTGCATACGCCGGCCGAGATCTGGCTGACCACGGTGGCGGCCTTTCTCGCCAAATTCCTGATGGCGCTGACCTTCCTGGTGCCGATCATGCTGTTCGATCTCGGCGTCGCAATCGTCGCCGGCGCGGTCTGGGGGCTGGCGGTGATCGCCTGGCTCAGCTACCGCATGGCGCGCGCGCAGGGCACGGCGCCGTGGAAGGTCATCGGCGAGCATGTCGGCATCACCGTGCTGGTGATTGTGCTCAGCCACCTGGTCGGGGCCGCGGTCGCCAGGCTGTTCGGCTGACGCCGACCTTTCAGCCACGCGAGTGGCGACGCAGGCATTCGAGGTAAGCCGCTTCGTCCGGCTCGACGCCGTCACGCTGCGCGCGCCAAAGGGCCTCGCCGAGGCATTCCATCATGCGGTGCTCGGCCTCGTGGGCATCGCCCAGGCGGACGGTGATCGCCTGATGCAGCGAAGCGATGCCGGCGGGACGTCTCGCCGCGACCTGCTCGCGGATCGCGATGTGCATGCCCATGTGCAGGAACGGGTTCGTCGCGCCGAGTTCCGGCGGGTATTCGCGCTCGAGCGCCGCCTCGGCGAGCAGGGCATGATATTCGGGGTGATCGGCGATGACGTCGGCGACCAGCAGTTCGACCGCTTCGAGCGGCAGGCCTTCGAGACGCTTTCGCCAGGCCGCGCCGAAGAAGCGCCGCATCTGTTCGCGATCCTGTCCGAACATCAGTCCTCCTTGTCGGGGTATTCGCAGAGATCCTCGATCGGGCACGCGCCGCAGCGCGGCCTGCGCGCGGTACAGACATAGCGCCCGTGCAGGATCAACCAGTGATGGGCGTCCTGCAGGAACTCCTCCGGTACGACCTCGAGCAGCCGGCGCTCGACCTCGGCGACGTTTTTGCCGGGGGCGAGTCCGGTGCGGTTTGCGACGCGGAAGATATGCGTATCGACCGCGATCGTCGGTTCGCCGAAGGCGGTATTGAGGATCACGTTTGCGGTCTTGCGACCGACCCCGGGCAAGGCCTCCAGCGCGGCGCGGTTGCGCGGGACGCGGCCGCCATGCTGCTCGACGAGGAGGCGGCAGGTTTCGAGGATATTGCGGGCCTTGGTGTTGAACAGCCCGATCGTGCGGATATGTTCCTTCAGGCCATCCTCGCCGAGCGCGAGTATCTTCTTCGGGGTATTGGCGGCCCTGAACAGGCCGCGGGTCGCGAGATTGACGCCCTTGTCGGTCGCCTGCGCTGACAGGATCACCGCGACGAGCAGCTCGAACGGCGTGCGGTACTTCAGTTCGGTGGTCGGCTTCGGGTTGGCCTTGCGCAGGCGGCTGAAGAGCTCGCGGCGTGTCCGTTCGTTCATCGTGACTGGCTCAATCAATTCCCCCCTTCTTCAGAAGGGGGATAGGGGGGATGCGGCAGCGTGCCATCCCCCTACCCCCCTTCGCAAGCGAAGGGGGGAGGTGTCAGGCGGCGCTGGGGGCGGGCTCGGCGGCGGTGATGCGCTCGGCGCGGGCCTTGCGGCGGCCGTCGATGACGTTTTTCAACGCGATCAGCAGGCCGAGGCCGATGAAGGCGCCCGGCGGCAAGATCGCGAGCAAGAAGCCGCGGTACTCGGGGATGATCGTGATGACGAAGTCGCGCGCGCCCTCGCCGAACATCAGGTGCGCGTTCGAGAACAGCGTGCCGGCGCCGAGGCCTTCGCGCATCGCGCCGAGTGCGACCAGCACCAGCGCGAAGCCGAGCCCCATCATGAAGCCGTCGAGCATCGACGGGACGACCGGGTTCTTCGACGCAAACGATTCGGCGCGGGCGATGATCGCGCAGTTGGTGACGATCAGCGGGATGAAGATGCCGAGCACGCGGAACAGCTCATGAAAATATGCATTCATCGCCAGTTCGATCGCGGTGACGATCGAGGCGATGACGAGGACGAAGACCGGGATGCGGATCTCGGGCCGCAGGTAGTTGCGGATCATCGACACGATACCGTTCGACAGGATCAGCGTCAGCATCGTCGCCAGACCAAGGCCGATCCCGTTGACGACCGAGTTGGTCACTGCAAGCAGCGGACACAGCCCGAGGATCTGGACGAGGGCGGGGTTGTTGGTCCACAGCCCGTCGCGGGTGATGGTCGCGTAGTTACTCTGTGCCATTGGCTGCCTCTCCGGCCGCTTGGCCGTCCGGGTCACCGAACAGTTCGTCGCGGTGAGCGTCGTAGTATTTTAATGTGGAATGCACTGCCCTGACTACCGCGCGCGGGGTGATCGTCGCGCCGGTGAACTGGTCGAAGATGCCGCCGTCCTTGACGACGTTCCACCCGAGTTCGCCGGGATCGTCCAGTGAATAACCGTCGAAGTCCTTGATCCAGTCCGATTTTTCGATCTCGATCACGTCGCCGAGGCCGGGGGTCTCGCGGTGGGCGACGACGCGGACACCAAGAATCCCGCCGCTGTCGTGATCGATCGCGACCAGCAGGCGTATGTCGCCGCTGTAGCCGTCGGGGGCGACGGTCGTGAAGATCGCCGCGACCGGCCTGCCTTCCTTGCGCGCCCGGTAGACGGTCAGCGGCTTCTTGCTGCCGAGCAGCTTGCGTGATTCGGCCTGGAGCGTGTCGTGCTCGATATCGTTGTCGTATCGGTCACGCGGTACCAGCTCGTTGAGGCTGCGCAGCAGGTATTCGCGCTCGTTTTGTGCGATACGCTCGCGGGTATTGTCCTCGGTGAGCGCGACGATCGTGGTGCCGACGACGGCGAATGCGCCGAGCAGCAGGGCCGTGATCGTCATGTGACGGACGAGCATGGCTCAGTCCTTGCCGTGCCCGAATACGCGGGGCTTGAGATAATTGTCGATCAGCGGGACGGTCATGTTCATCAGCAGCACCGCGAAGGCGACGCTGTCGGGATAGCCGCCCCAGGCGCGGATCACATAGATCAGGATGCCGATGCCGCAGCCATAGACCAGGCGGCCCTTGTTGCTGGTCGCCGCGCTGACCGGGTCCGTGGCAATGAAGAACGCGCACAGGATCGTCGCGCCGCTGAAGACATGGACCAGCGGCGAGGCATAGTGGTCCGGATCGAACAGAAAGAACAGCAGTGAGATCGCGGTCAGCGAGCCGATCACCGCGACCGGGATATGCCAGCTGATGATCTTGCGGAACAGCATCCACAGACCGCCGATCAGGAAACCGGCGGCGATCCATTCCCAGCCCTTGCCGCCGATCGCGCCGAAGATCGGGGTGACGCCGAGGATGCGGCTGGTCTCCTCGTCGAGGCCGAACTGCTGGCGAATCTCCGTGACCGTGCTGCCGAGCCCGAGGTGGGTGCGCAAGGTGTCGAGGGGCGTGGCCTCCGTGAGGGCATCGATGGTGATGCCGTCGGGCAGGCGTCCGCCGAAGATCAGCGCGACATATTCGAGGAAGCTCAGCGAGTACTCACTGACGGATACCACCGGCACCCAGGCCGTCATCTCGCGTGGAAACGAGATCAGCAGTATCACATAGCCGACCATCGCCGGGTTGAACGGGTTGTAGCCGAGTCCGCCGTAGAGGTGCTTGGCGACGACGATTGCAAATACGACGCCGATGACGACGATCCACCACGGTGCCGTCGGCGGGATCGCCAGCGCGAGCAGCACCGCGGTGACGATCGCGCTGCCGTCGGTCAGGAACTGCATGACCGGCTGGCGCCTCAGCTTCAGCATCACGGCCTCGGCGCCCAGCGCGGCGCAGACCGCGATCAGGATCGTGATGACGATGCCCCAGCCGAAGAACCAGACATAGGCGGCGATGCCCGGGATCAGCGCCAGCAGGACCTGCACCATCAGCGAGGAGACGCTGACGGGGACCCTGACATGCGGTGATGTCGCTGTGCGGAGCGTCATGGTGTGTGTTATCGCTTGTGTGTACGGTGTCGGGACCGCGTCATGACGGATTGTTGTCGTTATTGTCCGTCCGTCTCCGGTGGCTTCCTGCCGTCATCCGCTGCCGCGCGATTGCCGGCCTGCTGCATTGCGGCATCCCTGCGCTCCCCGGCCTGCTTCATCGCGGACTTCATCTGCTCCTCGCCGCGCTGGCGGGCGGCAGCGGCAGTGTCGAGCGCGGACTTCTTCTGCTGGCGCTTGGCCTCGCGCTCCTGCTTCTCGCGCTCGATGCGCTGCTGGCGCGCCTCGAAGCGCTGGCGCGCAATATCGGATTTCTCGCGTTCCCGCTCCTGGGTCCAGATGTCGCCCTTCGCGTAGCGGAAGTACTGTACCAGAGGAATGTTGCTCGGGCAAACGTAGGAGCAGCAACCGCATTCGATACAGTCGAACAGGTTGAACTCCTGGACCTTGTCGAGATCCTTGTGCTTCGAGTGCCAGTACATCTGCTGTGGCAGCAGGTTGACCGGACAGGCGTCGGCGCAGGCGCCGCAACGGATGCAGGGCATCACCGGCCTGGCCGCGGCGATATCCCCGCTCGCGGCAGCCAGCACGCAATTGGTCGTCTTGATGACCGGCAGATCGGGGTCATGCAGCGCGAAGCCCATCATCGGCCCGCCCATGATCAGGCGCTCGATACGGTCGCTGTCGCCGCCGCATTGCTCGATCAGCTCGCGCATCGGCGTGCCGAGCAGGGTGTCGAGGTTGCGTCCATTGCCGACCGCGCTACCGGTCACGGTGATGATGCGCGAGATCAGCGGTTCACCATGCCGGATTGCGCGCCAGACCGCGGCGGCGGTGCCGACGTTGACGTTGACGACGCCGATGTTGATGCACAGGCCATTGGCCGGGACCTCCTTGCCGGTCAGCACGCGCACCAGCTGCTTTTCGCCGCCTTGCGGGTACAGTGTCGGCACCGGAACGACCTCGACGCCGTCGAGCCCCGAGATCGCGGCCTGCATCGCCTCGATGGCCTCGGGCTTGTTGTCCTCGATCGCGATCAGGCAGCGTTCGGCCTGCAGCGCGTGGCGGATGATCTCGAGACCGCCGATGATCCAGTCCGCGCGCTCGCGCATCAGCATGTCATCGCAGGTGATATACGGTTCGCACTCGACACCGTTCAGGATCAGGATCTCGACCGCCTTGCGCTGGCCGGGATTTAGCTTGATGTAGGAGGGGAAGCCGGCGCCGCCGAGGCCGACGATGCCGGCCTCGCGGATCAGGTTGCGCAGCGCGCTGGGCTCGAGGGCACGATAGTCGTCGATGCCCTCCAGCGGTTTCCATTCGTCGCGACCGTCCGGTTCGATGACGATGCAGCGGGCCTTGAGGCCCGACGGGTGGGGGATCGCATGCTCGTCGATGTCGGCGACGACGCCGGAGGTCGGTGCATGGACCGGCGCGCTGACGAATCCGGTCGCGCGCGCAATCATCTCGCCCTTCAGCACCCGGTCGCCGGGGGTGACCAGCGCCTCTGCCGGCTGGCCGATGTGCTGGTGCAGCGGCAGGACCAGCCGGCGCGGGATCCGTGCCGGCGCGATCGGCAGGCGGTTCGATTCGTTCTTGTGCTGCGCCGGATGTACCCCGCCGTGAAAGCGCCACAGCCGGCGCAGGCCGCCGGCGAGCGTCATGAGGCGCATCCGGCCGACTTGCGCTCCGCCGGGGG
>CAYLKC010000023.1:0-23907 GCA_964384095.1 uncultured Chromatiales bacterium | reverse complement strand
GCGCCGCCGCCGCCCTTGATCAGGTGCAGGTGGCGGTTGCTCTCGTCGGCGCCGTCGACGTAGACCGGGATGTCGCCGACCGAGTTCAGGTCCAGCACCGGGATGCCGTGGGATTTCAGGCGCGTGGCGGAGGCCTCGGAGCTGGCGACGGTGCCGTCGATCTTGCCCTTGATGCGGGCCAGCGCGTCGATGAAGTAATTGGCGGTCGAGCCGGTGCCGACGCCGACGATGGCGCCGGCCTCGATATAGTCGAGCGCGGCCTCTGCGACCAGTTTTTTCTGTTCGTCACGCGTCATGGCGGGTCCCCACGGGTTGTCTTTCGCCGATCATACCGCCCCGTCCGCGGACTGTCATCGGCGCTAGGCAGGACGGCGGCGAATTGCTAAGTTATGCCGATGCCGAAAGATTATATCAACAGGATACTGAAGGCGCGGGTCTACGACGTTGCTCGTGAGACGCCGCTCGATCCGATGCCGGGGCTGTCGCGGCGGGTTGGCAACACCGTGCTGCTCAAGCGCGAGGACCTGCAGCCGGTGTTCTCGTTCAAGCTGCGCGGCGCCTACAACAAGATCGCAGGGCTATCGCCGGAGGCGCGCGCGAAGGGCGTCATCGCGGCGTCGGCCGGCAATCATGCCCAGGGCGTCGCGCTGGCCGCGGAGCGGCTCGGCATCAAGGCGCTGATCGTGATGCCGGCGACGACGCCGCCGATCAAGGTCACGGCAGTGCGCGCACGCGGCGCCGCGATCCAGTTGCACGGCGATACCTACGACGAGGCCTACGCCCGCGCGCAGGAACTCGCCGCGAACCGTGGCATGACCTTCATCCACCCTTATGACGATCCCGACGTGATCGCAGGCCAGGGCACGGTCGCGCTGGAGATCCTGCGCCACGACCCCGACAGCCTGCACGCGATCTTCGTCCCGGTCGGCGGTGGCGGCCTGATCGCCGGCGTCGCCGCCTGCGTGAAGACGCTGTATCCGTCGATCCGCATCATCGGCGTCGAGCCGGAGGAGGCGCCGAGCATGGAACGCGCACTCGCGAAGGGGCGGCGCGTCGTGCTCGATTCGGTCGGCATCTTTGCCGACGGCGTCGCGGTGCGCCAGGTCGGCAAGGAGCCGTTCCGCATCGCCCGCCTCTGCGTCGACGAGGTGATCCTGGTCTCGACCGACGAGATCTGCGCGGCGATCAAGGACATCTTCGACGACACCCGCTCGATCGCCGAACCGGCCGGGGCGCTGGCGGTCGCCGGGCTGAAAAAATACGTCGCGCGCGAGGGGGTGGAGGGCGCGCGGATGGTCGCCATCGACAGCGGCGCGAACATCAATTTCGACCGCCTGCGTCACGTCTCGGAGCGCGCCGAGGTCGGCGAGCAGCGCGAGGCGCTGCTGGCGGTGACGATCCCGGAACGGCCGGGCAGCTTCCTGAGTTTCTGCCGGCTGATCGGCAAGCGCAGCATCACCGAGTTCAACTATCGCTACGCCGACCCGGAGCGCGCCCATGTCTTCGCCGGCATCGAGCTGCGCGGCGGCGCCGACGAGCGGGATCAGCTGATCACCCAGCTCCGCGACGGCGGCTACGCGGTCGTCGACCTGACCGACAACGAGATGGCCAAGCTCCATGTCCGTCACATGGTCGGGGGGCGGGCCGACGGCGTCAGCGACGAGGTGCTCTATCGATTCGAGTTCCCGGAGCGGCCAGGGGCGCTGCTGCAATTCCTCGGCTCGATCGGCCGGCGCTGGAACATCAGCCTGTTTCACTATCGCAATCACGGCGCCGCCTATGGTCGCGTGCTGGTGGGTGTGCAGGTGCCGTCGCGCGACAAGCGCGCGTTGCAATCCTTCTTCGACGGGATCGGATACGACTACTGGGAGGAGAGCGGAAACCCGGTCTATGACCTGTTTCTCGGCAAGGGATAGCGCCTGCACCGGGCGCAGTCCATAAAGCGAAAAGGCCCGCAAATGCGGGCCTTTTCGCCTTTCCGGGGCGCGCGGGTTTCATCATGAAACCCGCGACTGCTACCCCGTACTACCTGTTGCGTGAAGCTTACTTCTTCTTGGCGGCCTTCTTCTTTTTCTTCTTCGGTGCAGCCTTCTTCTTCTTTGCTGCCGCCTTCTTCTTCGGGGCGGCCTTCTTCTTCACCGCCGTCTTCTTCTTCTTCGTCACTGCCTTCTTTTTGGTTGCCGTCTTCTTTTTGGTGGCCATTTCATATCCTCCAAGTGTTGAAAGGCAAATGTAGTATAAACATCTTTGCACATAATGCTAGTGTCTTGTGCAAAATTTTACATTCGATTGTGTATCGACGTGCGCGAGTGAATCTTGAATATTTTTTGCATGCGCGCCCGATGAGCCGAGCGCGCATGCCATCGAGCGGAGTCCGCGCGCGCATCGCGAACGCGATCGACGCAGTGCCGAAGCGCGGAAAACAGCTTTATTCCAGTGTCAGGATGAATCGCCAGTGCGCGGCGTCGACCGGCATCACCGACAGCCGGCTGCCCTTCCGCAGCAGCGGCATGCCATCGAGTTCGGGGCATTCCTTCAGCTCCCGGAGGCCGATCACGCGGTCGAAGATGCGGACGAGGCGGACATCGACCATGTCCCAGCGCGGCTGTTCCGGCGTCGATCGGGGGTCGTGATACGGACTCTCGGGGTCGAGCGCGGTGAAGTCGGGATAGGCCTCGCGCGCGATCTCGACGATGCCGGCGATGCCCGGTGTGGCGCAGTTCGAATGGTAGAAATAGGCCTGATCGCCGCGTCGCATCTCGCGCATGTAGTTGCGCGCCTGGTAGTTGCGCACGCCGTCCCAGTGCTCGGTGCGGCGCGGCCGGCGCGCGAGCTCCGCGATCGAGAAGGTCTCCGGTTCTGATTTCATCAGCCAGTGCTGCATGCTCAGTTCCCCCCCGGGAAGCGGTATTCCCGCGCCTCCGTCAGGCAGCCGTCGAGCGGTGCGTCCCAGGGTTCCGGCGCGATGCGACCGATGCGCTGGAACTCGAAGGCGACGCCGTAGCACCGCGGCCGGCGCCAGTGCCGGCGATGACGCAGGAAGGCGAGCGTGCGATCGTAGAATCCGCCGCCCATGCCGAGGCGGTTGCCATCGCCGTCGAAGGCGACGAGCGGCATCAGCACGAGGTCGAGCGCGGCGGCGCCGACGCATTCGCGCGCCGGCAGGCAGGGTTCGGGGATGCCGAAACGGTTCGGGTTCAGCGGGTCGCCTGGTTCATAGCGCGCGAAACGCAGCCGTGGCGGTTTCAGCCCGTCGAGCACCGGCAGGTAGCAGTGCTTGTGTTGCGCCCAGGCGCGCTCGAGCACAGGCAGGATGTCCTGCTCGCCGTCGTTCGGCAGATAGAAAGCGATATGGCGGCTGCGGCGAATCGCTGCGCTCATCGCGGCGACCTTGAGCAGCCCGGCCGCGGCGGCATGGCGCGTCGCCGCGTCGAGCCTGCGGCGGCGGGCGCGGAGCTGCTTGCGCAGGGTGGTGCGGGTGGCGGTCATCGACGGGCAGTCCGGCAGCGCGGGAACAGGAAAGGGGTATCCTCCGCGTGCGTCGTCGCGGACCGTCGCCCTTGAACCAGAGGTTCAGGTGGGGACAATGGCGGCATCACAGGCTTTCCGCTCGTGGCGGACTTGCACAAAGCTGCCGGCGTTTCATCCCCGGGGCTTGTGATTAGGCTCAAGAGTAGTTCAGGTCCGCTAACGGGCGCCGCAGGGGATACCCGAGGTCTATGATCCTGCGCCGGGGATCAGAAATCAATGGGGATCAGAAATCGATGGCGCGGTTGCGGTGGTGATCGAGGACACGTTCGACCTTGCGCTGGAGCGCGACCAGGCGCGGGGTCAGGGCGTCATCGAAATGACTCGCGCGCGCCTTCTGCTGCATCAGTTCGTGGGCAAGGTTGAGGCCGGCCATCACCGAGATGCGGTCGAGTCCGATCACCTTGCCGGTGTCGCGCACCTCGCGCATCTTGTTGTTCAGGTAGCGGGCCGATTCGAGCAGGGATTCCTGTTCCTCCAACGGGCACGCGACCCGGTATTCCTTGTCGAGGATCCTGACAGTGACGGCGACCGGGTCGGTCTTGACGGTGGTGGTCATAGCTCGGCTTCCAGGGTCTTGAGGCGGCTGATCATCGTTTCGAGCTGGCGACGGGACAGCTCGGTCTTGTCGGCGAGCCGGGCGTGAGAGGATTGCAGCTGCGAATGCTTTGCCCGGAGCCGGATGTTTTCTTCCTGCAGCCGTTCGCACAGGGCAATCAGTTCCTCGAATTGCCGGATCAGCTGTTCGAGGTCGAGCCTTTCTGCCGGACTGGTCTTGCGCATGTTCATAGTGGTCCAGAATATAGCGCCGTCGTGCCGATGGTCAATGTTCGCCGCCGCAGTGATTTTTCTTTATCATAGACAATCTCATGGCAAATCACGGCGATTCCGCCGCGGCTGCCCGAGGACGGACTCCGGAGAGCGACCCCCGATGCAGTTGTCAGAGCTGAACCAGGCCTTTCGCAGACTCGGCATCGCCAGCGATGCGGCGGAGAATCATGGCGTCCTCTGCGGTCTGCTGTGCGCCCGTGGCGAGGTCGTCGAAGAGGAATGGATTGCGCTGCTGGTCGCCGATTCACCCGCCGGCGACGCCGGTGGCGCGATCATCCGCCCTGCTTTCGCCGCCGGGACCACGGCGATGCCGATGAGGCAGGAGCGGGCGCTGCTGAGCGGCCTCTATGAGGCCACGGTGCGTGACCTCGACGATGCGGAGCTGGTGTTCTCGCCACTGCTGCCCGATGACGGCGAATCCCTGGGCCAGCGCGCCGAGGCGGTGTCCGGCTGGTGCCGTGGTTTTCTCTATGGACTGGGCGCCGGCGGGATCGGCGACACCGAGGCCCTGCCCGAGGACGTGCGCGAGATCACCGCCGACATCGTCGAGATCTCGCGTGCGAGCAGCGATACCGACGACAGCGAGGAGGACGAGCGTGCCTATGCGGAGCTCGTCGAGTACCTGCGTGCCGGGGTGACTCTGGTCTACGAGACCCTCGAGGCCGAACGCCGCGGCGCCGCCGACCGGCCCGTCCTGCACTGACGCGATGGCCCGCGCCTCGACAGCGGTGATCCGCGACCGCCAGCGCCGGCGCCGCCGGCTCATGCAGATGATGGGCAAGGGCAGTATCGCGATCCTGCCGGCGGCGCCGGTCACGATCAGGAATCGCGACGTCGAACATCCCTATCGCCCCGACAGCGATTTCTGGTACCTGACCGGTTTCGAGGAGCCCGAGGCAGTGATGGTGCTGGTGCCGGGCCGCGCCGAGGGCGAATTCATCCTCTTCTGCCGCGACCGCGATCCGAAGATGGAGCTGTGGAACGGTCCACGCGCAGGACTCGAGGGCGCAGTCGAGGACTACCAGGCCGACATCGCCTGGCCGATCGACCGGATCGACGACATCCTCCCCGGCCTGCTCGAGAACCGCGACAAGGTCTGCTACACGATGGGCTGTCATCCCGAGTTCGACCAGCGTATCACCGAGTGGCTCAAGGACATCCGCCGCAAGTCGCGGACCGGCGTGCATCCGCCGGACGAGATCGTGTCGCTGGAGCACCTGGTCCACGAGATGCGGCTGTTCAAGGACCGCGGCGAGGTCGCGCTGATGCGCCGCGCTGCCGCAATCTCGGCCGATGCCCACTGCCGCGCGATGACGCGCTGTCGCCCCGGCCTGAAGGAGTACCAGCTCGAGGCTGAACTGGTGCACGAGTTCATGCGCCAGGGCGCGCGCAGCCCCGCCTACCCGTCGATCGTCGGCGGCGGCGCCAATGCCTGTGTCCTGCATTACACCGCGAATGAAGCGTCGCTGCGGGACGGTGATCTCGTGCTGATCGACGCCGGCGCCGAGTATCAGGGGTACGCTGCTGACATCACCCGTACGTTTCCGGTCAACGGCCGCTTCAGCGATGCCCAGCGCGAGGTCTACGAGGTCGTGCTCGAGGCGCAGCTCGCGGCGATCGCGAAGGTGCACCCCGGCAACCACTGGAATGACCCGCACGACGCCGCGGTACGCAGCCTGACCCGGGGACTGGTGTCCCTCGGCCTGCTCAAGGGCGATGTCCGGCAGCTGATCCGCAAGGGCAGCTATCGCAAGTATTTCATGCACCGCACCGGCCACTGGCTCGGCATGGACGTACACGATGTCGGCGACTACAAGATCGGCGATACCTGGCGCCTGCTCGAACCCGGCATGGTGATGACGATCGAGCCGGGGGTGTACGTCCCGCCGGGCAGCCGGGTCGCGAAGCGCTGGCAGGGGATCGGCATCCGCATAGAGGACGATGTCCTGGTGACGCGCGACGGGCATGAGGTCCTGACCGCGGGCGTGCCGAAGACGGTCGCGGAGATCGAGGAGCTGATGGCGGGCGCGGCATGACCGCCGACTACGATGTCCTGATCGTCGGCGGTGGCATGGTCGGGGCGAGCCTCGCCTGCGCGCTCGGCGACCGGCCCTTGCGCATCGCGGTCGTCGAGGCAGTGCCGTTTTCGGCGCCCGGTCAGCCGAGCTATGACGACCGTTCGGTCGCGCTGGCCTGGGGCACACGCCGCGTGTTCGAGGCGATCGGTCTGTGGGACGCGCTTGCCCCGGCGGTCACGCCGATCGGGGAGATCCATGTGTCCGATCGCGGCCATTTCGGCGCGGCGCGCCTGCGGGCAGCGTCGATCGGTTATGACGCCCTCGGCTACGTCGTTGAGAATCGCGACCTCGGCCGTGTATTCGCCGCGCGCCTGCCGGCGCTCGCGAACGTCGAAATGATCTGTCCGGCGCGCCTGCAGGCGATCGAGAACGGCCCCGATGCGCTGCGTGCGCGCCTCGACGTGAATGGCGAGACCCGTGAGATAACGACCCGTCTGCTGGTCGGCGCCGACGGCGGACAGTCGGTCACGCGCCGCCTCGCCGCAATCGGTGCCGACAGCGTAGATTACGGCCAGAGCGCGATCATCGCCAACGTCAGCACGGAACACCCGCACCGCAACCGCGCCTGGGAGCGTTTCACGACCCAGGGACCGCTGGCGTTGCTGCCGATGTCAGGCGATCGCTGTTCGCTGGTCTGGACCGTGTCGCGCGCGCAGGCGGACGCGACCCTGGCGCTGACGGACGACGCGTTTCTCGCCGCGCTGCAGTCCCGCTTCGGCGATCGCCTGGGTCGCTTCACGCGCGCAGGCGTGCGCATCGCCTATCCGCTGATCCGCGTCAGCGCCCGTCGCCATGTCGCCGGGCGTCTCGCGCTGATCGGCAATGCGGCGCATACGCTGCATCCGGTAGCCGGACAGGGCTTCAATCTCGGTCTGCGCGATGTTGCTGCGTTCGCCGAGGTCATTGCCGATGCCGCGGCCGCCGGCGAGGATCCCGGCGCGCCCGTCGTGCTCGACCGATATCAGCGCTGGCGCGCCGCCGACCAGGCCCGCGTGCTGACGCTGACCGATGGCCTCGTGCGCGTGTTCTCGAACGATTTTTCGCCGCTGGTCGCGGCCCGCGGGCTTGGCTTGGTCGCGCTCGATCTGCTGCCGCCGCTCAAGCGTCTGCTGATGCGCCAGACGATGGGGCTCGCGGGCCGTCTGCCCCGGCTCGCGCGGGGATTGCCGTTGTGAGCGCGCGCGCGACCGACTGCGACATCGTCATCGTCGGCGGCGGCATGGTCGGCGCGACGCTGGCCGCGCTGCTCGCTGACAGCGGGCTCCGGATCGCGGTCATCGAACACGCGCAGCCGCCGCTCGACTGGCCGGCCGATTCGGTCGATCTGCGCGTGTCGGCACTGACGGCTGCCTCCGAGCGCATGTTCGCGGCGCTCGGCGTCTGGCCCGGGATGGTGACGCTTGGGGTCAGTCCGTTTCGCGAGATGCGGGTCTGGGATGCAGCCGGCAGCGGCGAGATCGGTTTTGACTGCGCCGATATCGGCGAACCGCGCCTCGGCCACATCGTCGAGAATCGCGTCACCCAGCGCGCGCTGTTCGAGCATCTGCGCGAGTGCGCCGGCATCCGCCTGCATTGCCCCGCATCGATCGAGCGGCTGGCCGCCGATGATGACGGCATCGAGGTCGGTCTGGACGACGGTGCCACGCTGCGCGCGCGGCTCGTCGTCGCCGCCGATGGCGCCGGTTCGAGGACCCGCGCACTCGCCGGCATCGAAGTCCGCGGCTGGTCCTATGATCAGAAGGCGGTGGTCGCCAATGTCTCGACCGCGTTGCCGCACCGGGCCACGGCGTGGCAGCGCTTCCTGCCCGACGGCCCGCTCGCGTTTCTGCCCCTGCGTGACGGCCGTTGCTCGATTGTCTGGTCGACGCGCCCCGGGCACGCCGATCAGTTGCTCGCGGCCGAACCCGCGGTCTTTCACGAAGAACTGGCCACGGCCTTCGCGCATCGCCTCGGCCCGGTCATCGCGAGCGGGCCACGCGGTGCCTTCCCGCTGCGCCTGCAGTATGCGACCCGCTATATCGCCCCGCGCATCGCGTTGATCGGCGACGCGGCCCATGCGATCCATCCTCTCGCCGGCCAGGGCGTCAATCTCGGCCTGCTGGATGCCGCCGCGCTTGCCGAGGTGCTGCGCGACGCGCAGGATCACGGCCGCGACATCGGCGCGACCGCGGTGTTGCGCCGCTACGAGCGCTGGCGCAAGGGTGACAACGTCGCGATGATGCTGGCGATGGACGGCTTCAAGCGTCTGTTCGGCGCCAGCGCGCCACCGCTGCGCGTCATGCGCAATCTCGGCCTGTCGCTGACCGACCGCGCGCTGCCGGTCAAGAACCTGATCATTCGCCATGCCATGGGCCTGAGCGGGGACCTGCCCCGCGTTGCGCGCCAGCCCGCGCTCTGATGAACCTGTTCAGAGTCGCCATCCTGTCATTGACGATCCTGCTGGTCGCCGTCGACGCGTACGGCGAGGCGGCGGGCAATCTGCTGGCGTTGCTCGCGCCGGCCCTCCGGGCCGAATTGCCCGGGCTGCTGATCGCGCTGTTCCTGTTCGCGGGCGCGCTGCAGGTGCGTAACGATGGCACGATCCTGCCGAATATCCGCCTCGTGATCCTGTCGACGCTGTCGCTGGCGCTGTCGACGCTGATCGTCGCCTGGCTGGTCTGGTGGCTGTTCGGCAAGCTTGCGATCGATCTGCCCTGGACCTGGTGCCTGCTGTTCGGGGCGCTGGCCGCACCGGCGGATCCGGTGGCGTTGCACCGGTTGTTACGTCATGCCGGCGCCGATCCCGTCATCGCTGGCAAGGCCATCGTCGAATCGGTGTGGGGCAGCATCTTCGCGGTTGCGCTGTTCGGCGCGCTGTGGCTGATCGAGACCGGCGCCGCCGGCCGCGCCGCGTCGCTGTCCGGGCTGATCGCGCAGCATGTCATCGGCGCGGCGCTGCTCGGTCTGTCATTCGGCCTCCTGCTGGTCTTCCTGCTGAACAAGCTGTACGCCGCCGGCGCACAGGCCGCGGCATCGATCGCCGTCGTCGCCACGGTGCTCGCGATCGCATGGCAGATGGACTTGTCGGGACCGATCGCCGCCGCGATCACCGGCCTCGTCGCTGCGATGGCGCGCGGGCAGTGGGCGCTCACGGATGAACGCCGTGATCGCCTTGGCCGCGCATGGTCACTGCTGGCCGAAGGCGCGCTCGCGATCCTGCTGCTGTGGCTGGGTACGACGCTCGCTGCCGAGCCGCTGACGCTGAAGCATGCGACAATCGGCATCCTGCTGATCCCGATTGTCATCGTGACGCGCATGGTCGCCGTCGGTCTTCCGGTCAGGATCTCGGTGCTGCGCCGCGAGTTCACGCATGAATACGTCCGCGTGATGGCCTGGGGCGGCGCGCGCAGTGCGGTTGCGCTGGCGCTGGTCCTCAGCCTGCCACCGGGCCCCGAGACCCGTCTGCTGCAGATCATGACCTTCATGCTCGTCGCATTCTCGCTGCTGATGCAGGGCCCGCTGTTCACGCTGAAGGCCCGCACCGAACGTCCGCTCGACCCCGAGACCCTCCGCCGCAAGGCTGAGGAACGCGAACGGGAAGAGGCCGCGCGGAAGGAGCAGCACCCGGAGTGACGGGGTGCTGGTCAGTCCCGGGTGATCGCTTTGTTTCAGTGGTTGAAGCCGGCGGCTGCCCTGATCAAAGGGGGCGGACTCGTTTGATCGGGATCGTTCCGTGGTAGAAGCCTGTGGTCCTCGCCGGTTACGGGACACGCTGTGAATACATCCCTGTACGCTCCCCGGCCGCGTCCTGCGGCCGGAAGGTCCCGTAACCGGTGAGGACCACAGGCTTTGAGAGAGTCACGGGCGATCAAACGAGTCTGACCCTTTCGATCGTGCGCCTGCCGGTGCGCAGTGATCGCTTGCGGTTCAGGCGGGGACGGCATCTGTCTGCCATGACCTTCCGCCGCAGGGATGCGGCGGAGAGCTACAGGGATGTATTCACGCGAGTCATGGCAGACAGATGCCGTCCCCGCCTGAACCACCACCGCGCTCTCGCGTGGTCGCTGATCCACCACGCGAGAACGCGGTGGTGGTTCAGCGACCGCGCGACAGTCGCAGCCGCAACGCCTCGAGGCTTTCCGGCGTGCCGATGTCGAGCCACAGGCCATCGTAGCGTTTGCCGCTGACGAGACCGCGGTCGGCCGCCGCGCGCAGCAGCGGGGCGAGCGGAAAGACCTCCGCGTCCTGACCGTCGAACAGCGCGGGCCGCAATACTGCGATGCCGCTGTAGGTCAGTCGCGTCGCGACTCCGTTCGTGACGAACGTCCCGTCGAGCACGAAATCTCCGCCTGGGTGGTGCGGCGGATTCGGCACCAGCACCAGGTGCGCGAGGCCCGCGGGATCCTCCGGCAGTCGTTCGAACGGATAGTCAGTCCAGACATCGCCGTTGACGACGATGAACGGCGCGTCGCCGAGCAGTGTCAGGGCGTTGCGAATGCCGCCGCCGGTCTCGAGCCGGCGATCACCTTCCGGTGAATAGCGGAGGCGGGCGCCGAGGTGGGCGCCGTCGCCGAGTCGCGCCTCGATCTGTGCGCCATGCCAGGCGTGATTGATGACGATCTCGGTGATGCCGCCACGTACCAGCGCCGCGATGCGATGCTCGATCAGGCTGCGGCCACCGGCCTCGAGCAGCGGCTTCGGCGTCTCATCGGTCAACGGGCGCATGCGTTCGCCGCGACCTGCGGCCAGGATCATCGCCTTCATCGGGCGGATGGGTTCACAGCACCGCTTCGGGTTTCGGTTCGCGCGCGAACAGCGAGCCGACCGCCTCGAGCGGCGGCTTGCCGTGATAGAGCACCTGATGGACCTCGTGCGAGATCGGCATGTCGATGTCGAGACGGCGCGCGACCGATACGACCTCGAGCACGGTCTTCTCGCCCTCGACGACCTGCCCGATCGAGCGATGCGCCTGCTCCGGCGACAGCCCCTCGCCGATCGCGAGGCCGAAGCGGCGGTTGCGCGACTGGTCGTCGGTGCAGGTCAGCACCAGATCACCGAGGCCGGTCAGACCCATGAAGGTATCGCGCTGGCCGCCGAGCGCGACGCCGAAGCGCGTGATCTCGGCGAGTCCCCGCGTGACCAGTGCGGCGCGGGTATTTGCGCCGAAGCCGAGCCCGTCGGCGATGCCGGCCGCGATCGCGAGCACGTTTTTGATTGCGCCGCCGGTCTCGACGCCGATGATGTCCTCGGAGGTGTAGACGCGAAAGCGTTCGTTGGCGAGCCGGTGGCTCAACACGCCGGCGAAGGCCTCGTCCCGGGTCGCGACCGTGACCGCGGTCGGCAGCCCCTTCGCGACCTCGGTCGCGAAGGTCGGGCCGGAGATGACCGCCGTCGCGGTGCCGCTGCCGAGTTCCTCGTGGACGACCTCGTGCAGCAGCTTGCCGCTGCCGGGATCGAAGCCCTTGGTGCCCCAGGCCAGCCGCAGCGGCGTCATGCCGAAGGCCGCGATCGTGCGCAATGTCGAGCGGAAGGCGACGCTCGGGACCGCGATCAGCAGGTCGCGGGTGCGTCCGAGCGCGCGTTCGAGATCGGGTTCGAGTTCGAGCTGGGGCGGGAAGAGGATGCCGGGCAGAAAGCGCGTGTTGCAGCGCGCCCGGTTCCAGTCCGGGAACTGGTCGGCCTCGCGGCCCCACAGCAGGGTCGGCACGCCGTTACCGGCGAGCAGGATCGCAAGCGCGGTGCCCCAGGAGCCGGCGCCGACGACGAGTATGGGTGAGTCACCGGGGTTGCTCATATCGACAGCCGGGAGTCCCTGTACTGGCCTGACTCAGTTGGGCGCGCCCTGATGGGCCTGTTGCTGTTGCTCCTGCAGGTTCTTCATGTGCTGGGCGTAGAGCGCCTCGAAATTGACCGGCGCGAGATGCAGCGGCGGGAATCCGCCCTTGGCGACCAGGCTCGAGACCGCCTCGCGCAGGTACGGAAACAGCAGGTTGGGGCAATAGATGCCGAGCAGCTCGCGCAGTTCCGCGCCTTCGAAACCGGTGGTCTGGAATTCACCGGCCTGCTGGACCTCGACGAGATAGGCGGTCTTGTCACCGAGCTTCGCGGTTACGGTGACGCCGAGCGCGACCTCGTGGATCTCGTCAGCGACCTTCGAGACCGCGCTGGTCAGATTGATGCTGACCTCGGGCGCCCACTTTTCCTCGCTGAAGATCTGCGGTGCGTTCGGGTTCTCGAAAGAGATGTCCCGCGTATAGATGCGCCGGATGCTGAAGGCCCGGTTGCCGTTCGCCCGGGTACCGGCTGCGCCCTCGCCCTGTTCGGGTGCGTTGTCCGCCATTGCCACAAAATCCTCGTTGTTTTCGTGAAGTTAGCCCGATCGATCGGGGGATGCCGGGGTCAGGCCTACGATAGCACAGCTTTCAGCCGCGATTCAGCGGAAAGCCGGCGCCTTCCCAGGCGCGAAGCCCGCCTGCCAGCTTGTAGACGGTGTGAAAGCCGTTCCCGCGCAGCAGCGCCCCGGCATGGGCCGACTTGCGGCCATTTGCGCAGCAGACGATGACGGAGCGGTCGCGATAGTCGTCGAGCTCGCGGATGCGGTCCTCGAACTGCGAGTAGGGCAGGTTGATCGCGTTGATGATATGGCCCTTTTCAAACTCGTCGGCCTCGCGCGCGTCGATGACTGCGGCGTCTTCATGATTGATCAGCCCGATCGCCTCGGCCGGCTTGACCTCCCGGTAGCCGAGCAGCCGCGTCTTGCCCAGATTCACGAACAGCAGCGCAAGGATTACAATGAGCGCCAGGAACAGGTACCACTGATCGGCAATAAAGCTTCCGAGTCTTTCCATGAACGGTTCTTGGTTTGAAGCCCCGCTACGGGAACGGCCCCGGGGCGCACAGTCGTGAGGGACCCAAGCTTATTCGAATTCCTTCAGGCATGCCACCCTGACGCGGGGGCTCGGGCCCCGGAGAGCAGGTGTATACTTTTAATTAAACTTGGTCTAAATTGAGAAGCATGAATACAGGCACACAAAGACCGCGACCGCTGGCCCTGATCGTCCTCGATGGCTGGGGCTACAGTGAGTCCGCTGAAGGCAATGCCATCATGGCAGCGCCGACCCCGAACTGGGATCACTTCTGGAAGGACTACCCCCATATGCTGATCCAGGGGTCCGGACAATATGTCGGCCTGCCGGCGGATCAGATGGGCAACTCCGAGGTCGGACACCTTAATATGGGCGCGGGCCGTGTCGTCTACCAGGAGATCACCCGCATCGATCGCGCGATCGAGAGTGGGGAATTCCAGAGAAATCAGACTCTTGACGATGCCCTCCGGTCCGCGGCCCAAAACGGCAAGGCGGTCCATGTGCTTGGCCTGCTGTCCGAGGGCGGCGTCCACAGCCGCCAGTCCCATATCCATGAGATGCTCCGTCTCGCGGTTGCCCGCGTCGGCGGCGAACGGGTGTTCCTGCATGCCTTTCTCGACGGCCGCGATACCCCGCCGCGCAGCGCCGCGGCGAACCTCGAGGCCGCCGAGGCCCTGCTCGCGGAGCTCGGCGGCGGGCGCATTGCATCGATCTGCGGCCGCTATTATGCGATGGATCGCGACCAGCGCTGGGAGCGGGTGGTCCAGGCCTGGAGCCTCATCTGCGACGGTCGCGGCCAGTTCGAGGCCGGGTCGGCGCTGGCCGGACTCGAGGCCGCCTACGCGCGCGACGAAGGCGACGAGTTCGTCAAGGCGACCGCGATCGTCGCGCCGGGGCGTACGCCCGTGCGGATCGAGGATGGTGATGTCGTCGTCTTCATGAACTTCCGCGCTGACCGCGCGCGCCAGTTGACGCGCGCATTCTGCGAACCGGACTTCAACGGCTTCGAGCGCGCGCGCGTGCCGAAGCTCGCGCGCTTCGTCAGCCTGACCGACTACAGCAAGGCCTTCGAGATCCCGGTGGTCTTCCCGCAGGGCAGGATCGAGAACGTGCTTGGCGAATATCTCGCCTCGCGCGGTCTGACCCAGCTGCGTATCGCCGAGACCGAGAAGTATGCACATGTGACCTTTTTCTTCGACGGCGGCGCCGATCGGGAATTCGATGGCGAGGAGCGCATCCTGGTGCCGTCGCCGAAGGTCGCGACCTACGACCTGCAGCCGGAGATGAGCGCGCCGGAGGTCACCGATCGTCTGGTCGATGCGATCGGCAGCGGCCGCTTCGACGTGATCGTCTGCAACTTCGCGAACCCTGACATGGTCGGCCATACCGGCAACTTCGACGCCGCGGTGAAGGCGATCGCGACGATCGACCAGTGCCTCGGACGCATTCACGAGGCGCTGCGCAAGGCCGGCGGCGAGATGCTGATCACCGCCGATCATGGCAATGCCGAGCGCATGCTCGATGCCGACAGTGGCCAGTCACATACCGCGCACACGACGAACCCGGTCCCGTTCATCTACGTCGGCGACCGTCCGGCCCGCATCGCCCGCGAAGACGGCGCGCTGTCCGATATCGCGCCGACCATGCTGTCGCTGATGGGCGTGCCGATACCGGACGAGATGGATGGCAGGCCGCTGATCGAACTGACTCCTGGCTGATGCAGGAATGGCCGGGGCCGGCGCACGCCGCGGTCGTGCGGGATCCCCGGAGGCGGGGATGAGGCTTGCCGCAGTCATGCTCGCGCTGCTCTGCATGATGACCGCAGCGCTGCCGGCGGCGTACGCGGCCTCCGGCGCCGCGGCCGAGAGTCGCGAGACCAGCGCGCGGCTGGAACAGGTCCGCAAGAAGATCGAGGAATTGCGCGCCGCGATCTCCGGTGCCCGCGACCGCCAGGGTCGCCTGCGCGCGGAGTTGCGCGAAAGCGAGGTCGCGATTGGCGAGGCCAACCGCGCCCTCCGCGATATCGAGCGCCAGCGACGGACCAAGGACGAGGAGATGCGCAGCTTGCGCGTCCGCGAGGCGGCGGCCCGCGAGGCGCTGTCACGCCATCAGGAGGTCTTGCGCGAGCAGATCATCGCCAGTTACACGATCGGCCACCAGGGCCATCTGAAACTGATACTGAGCCAGCAGGATCCGGCGTCGATCGGCCGCATGCTGACCTGGTACAACTATTTTCATCGCGCGCGCGCGGAACAGATCGCCGAGGTCGATGAGGGGCTGCGCCGCATCGCCGGGCTCGAGGCCGAGATCGCGCGGGAGAGCGAGGCGCTGGAGCGCCTTCACGGCGAGCGCACACGCCAGATCGCGACGCTGGAGACATCGCGCCGCACCCGTGGCGAGGTGCTCGCCAAGCTCGACGTCGAGATCCAGAGCAACGAACAGGCGCTCGAGGCCTTGCTCCAGGACGAGCGCAGCCTCTCCGAGCTGGTCGCGCGCCTGCGCGAGGCGCTGGCGATCGAGCGCCCGGTCGTCCCGTCGGGCGATCTCGCGCCCTTCGCTACCTTGAAGGGCCGCCTGCCGCTGCCGGTCGACGGCCGCATCGCCGCCCGCTTTGGAACTCACCGGCGCGGCGACAGTCTACCGTGGCGCGGGGTCGTGATTGCGGCCGACGAAGGCAGCGAGGTCAGGGCGATCTACGGCGGCCAGGTCGTCTTTGCCGACTGGATGCGGGGATTCGGCCTGCTGCTGATCATCGATCACGGCCAGGGCTATATGAGCCTGTATGGTTACAACCAGAGCCTGTACAGGAACGTGGGTGACGTTGTGCGGCAGGGTGAGCTGATCGCGACGGTCGGGGACAGCGGCGGTCGCGATACGCCCGGCCTGTATTTCGAGATCCGTCACGAAGGCAAACCGGATAATCCCCTGCAATGGTGCCGCGCCGATGCCCGCTGACCGCGCCGGGCGTCCGTACCTGCCTCTTGCACCTTGAATTTCTGGTAAAGTAGTCAAATCATTGATAGGAAGTCGAGTCATGGCCGATACAGGTCATGGAGGTAGCCATATGAAGATCACGATGAGAAACCTGCTGATTCTGACGGTCGGTCTGACCCTCGGCGTCTCCCTGACCATTGGCCACGGCGTGTTCGCCAACCGCGACCAGGGTGTGGCCCCGCTGCCGCTCAAGGAGCTGCGCACCTTCACCGATGTGTTTGCGAACATCAAGGGCAATTACGTCGAGGACGTCGACGACCGCACCCTGATCGACAACGCCGTCCGCGGCATGCTCTCCGGCCTCGACCCGCATTCGGCCTTTCTCGACGCGGAGGCCTACGAGGATCTCCAGGTCGGCACCTCCGGTGAATTCGGCGGCCTCGGCATCGAGGTCGGCATGGAGGACGGTTTCGTCAAGGTGATCGCCCCGATCGACGACACGCCCGCGCAGCGCGCCGGCGTCATGGCCGGTGACATGATCGTCCGCCTGAACGACACCCCGGTGAAGGGGCTGACGCTGAAGGAGGCGGTCGATATCATGCGCGGCAAGCCGGGCACCGACATCACGCTGACCATCGTTCGCGAGGGCCATGACGGTCCGCTCAAGACGACGATCACGCGCGCGGTGATCAAGGTCAAGAGCGTCAAGAGCCGCATGCTCGAGGACGGCTTCGGTTACGTCCGCATCACCCAGTTCCAGTCCGCCACCGGTGACAACCTCATCGAGGCGGTCGAGACACTGAAGCAGGAGCACGGCGGCAAGCTCAAGGGCATCATCCTCGACCTGCGCAACAACCCCGGCGGCGTGCTGAACGCCGCGGTCGACGTCTCCGACGCGTTCCTGCGCGAGGGCCTGATCGTCTATACCGAGGGTCGCAGCGACAATTCGCGCATCGAATTCAAGGCGACGCCGAAGGATGTGCTCGATGACGCGCTGATGGTCGTGCTGGTCAATGTCGGCTCGGCCTCGGCCAGCGAGATCGTCGCCGGCGCGCTGCAGGATCACAAGCGCGCGATCGTCATGGGCGATCGCACCTTCGGCAAGGGATCGGTGCAGACCATCCTGCCGATGAGCGACGGCAGTGCGCTGAAGCTGACGACGGCGCGCTATTACACGCCGTCCGGACGCTCGATCCAGGCCGATGGCATCGAGCCCGACATCCGCCTCGAAAATGTACGCATCTCCTCGGTCGAGGACGGCGGCATCGCCGCGGTCAAGGAGGCCGATCTCAGCCGTCACCTCGACAACGGTCGTGGCGAGCGCGAGCGTCCGGCGGCGGAGGATGACAAGGATAAGCCGAACCTCGCCCTCGAGGACTACCATATGTACGAGGCGTTGAATCTGCTCAAGGGCTTGTATATCCTTCAGCAACGCTCGTAACAACGCCGGTGTTGCCCGGTTCCGGCCCCGAAGGGGGGCGGAACCGTTTCCCGCCGGCTGAAGGAAGATTCTTGAGGCACGCCAGCCCGATGACAGGCGACCGCGCGCGGTCGCAGCGTGACATCCGGACCCTCGCCGTTCGCGCCTTCGCTTCCCTGCTCATGCTGACGCTGGCCTGCGTGATCCCCGCCCAGGCCGGACCGGCCTTTGCCGTCTCGCCCGCAGTCAGTATCGTCATCGACGACCTCGGTCATCGCATCGACCAGGACATGCGCGCGGTCGGTCTCGACGGCGCGGTGACCTGCGCCTTTCTGCCCCAGGCCCCGCACGCCGGTCGCCTGGCGCAGCTCGCCCATGTGCGTGGCAAGGAGGTCATGCTGCACCTGCCGATGCAGGCCATCGGGTCGCGACCGCTCGATGACGGCGGACTGCGCGTTACGATGTCCCGCGGCCAGTTCGCCCGCGTCGTGCAGGAGGGGTTGCGTGCGGTGCCCCATGTGCGTGGCGTCAACAATCACATGGGCAGCCTGCTGACGCAGTATCCGGCGCGCATGCAATGGCTGATGGAAGAGTTGAAGGGCCACCAGGACGCCCTCTATTTCGTCGACAGCTTCACCACCTTCCGCAGCGTCGCCCATACGGTTGCCGCTGAAAACGAACTGCCTAGCGTTCGCCGCGACATCTTCCTCGACGCACAGCGCGACCCCGGATTCATCGAGGCCCAGTTCGAGGCGCTGGTCCGCCGCGCCCGCGAGCAGGGTACCGCAATCGCGATCGGCCATCCCTATCCGGAGACGATGAGCTTTCTCGAGGCCAATCTCCATCGCCTGGCCGCCGAAGGCATCGAACTGCTGCCGGTCTCGGAACTGATCGAACGTCGCCGGGCACTCGAGGATCCGCGCGGCGGCGTCGTGCTTGCAGCCGATCGCTGGAGCGCGGAGAATAAATCGCCGAGGCCCGGCGCCGCACCGATCGCGAACTGATCGCGTCGCCCGCTCGCCGGTCATGCTTGCGGTCACGGAGGTGTGCGATGCCGACAGTCCTGGTCCCCCTTGCCGAAGGTTGTGAAGAGCTCGAGGCCGTCACGGTAATCGACCTGCTGCGGCGCGCCGGCATCGAAGTCATCACTGCCGGCCTCGACGACAGGCCGGTGCGCGCGAGTCGCGGTACCCGATTGATCCCCGATGTCACACTTGACCAGGTGCTTGCGCAGCGCTTCGACATGATCGTACTGCCCGGCGGTCTGCCGGGCGCCGATCACTTGAATGCCGATCAGCGCATTCACCGATTGCTGAAGGATATCTCCGGTCAGGGCGGTTACACCGCGGCGATCTGCGCCGCGCCGAAGGTCCTCGCCGACGCCGGGCTGCTCAGGGGCAGGCGCGCGACCTCGTTTCCGGGCGTGCTCGAGGCGATGGATCTGGAGGATACCGAGGTGGTCGGTGACGCGGTCGTCGTCGACGGCAAGGTCATCACCTCGCGCGGCCCCGGCACCGCGATGGATTTTGCACTCGAACTGATAGAACGCCTGAGTGGCCGCGCCACCCGCGACAAGGTGGAGGCAGGACTGGTGCGCTGAATCCCCCCTTCTTCAGAAGGGGGGCAGGGGGGATGCGAGCGCAGCGAGTCAATTCATGGCTTGGCACGCTGCCGCATCCCCCCTCTCCCCCCTTCGCGTGCGAAGGGGGGATGCTATTACAGCAGCCAGGCTCGGGACAGCAACGCGAGGCCGCCCGCTGCGCCGACCCAGGCGATGACGGGGATGCCGGCCAGTGCCGGCCCGCCAAGGCCGGCGGCGGCGATGATAGACGCGCTGACCAGCAGCGCGGAGCCGGCGATCGCGTGGAACAGGCGACGGTGATTGCGGCGCATCGTCTCCTCGAGCGCGTCGATCTGGTCCGATCGCCACTGTACGTGCAGTCTTTCCTGGCGGATGCGTTCCAGCGTCTCGAAGACCATATCGGCCATGTCCGGCAGTTGCGAGATCCAGTCGGGGCCGCGGTCGCGGACCTTCTTCAGGAATGCGCGCGGGCCGATGTTGTCGCGCATCCAGCGCTCCAGGAACGGCTTCGCGGTCTGCCACAGGTCGAGCTCGGGATAGAGCTGGCGGCCGAGACCCTCGATGTTCAGCAGAGTCTTCTGCAGCAGTACCAGTTGCGGCTGGACCTGGGCGTCGAAGCGCCGCGCGGCCTGGAACAGCTGCAGCAGCAGACGGCCGAAGGAGATGTCCTTCAGCGGCCGCTCGAAAATCGGTTCGCAGACGCTCCTGATCGCCGATTCGAACTCGTCGACGCGGACGTCGCGTGGCACCCATCCAGACTGCACGTGCAGCTCGGCGACCTTGCGATAGTCGCGGTTGAAGAAGGCGAGGAAGTTGCAGGCGAGATAGTGCTGGTCCTCGTCACTCAGGGTGCCGACGATGCCGAAGTCGACCGCGATATAGCGGCCTTCGGGCGACACGAAGATATTGCCGGGGTGCATGTCGGCGTGGAAGAAGTTGTGGCGGAATACCTGGGTGAAAAAGATCTCGACGCCGCGCTCGGACAGGCGCTTGAGGTCGATGTCCTGGCGCCTGAGCGACTCGATGTCGCTGATCGGCGTGCCGTGGATGCGCTCCATCACCATGACATTGGTCCGGTTCAGCGGCCAGTAGACCTCCGGGATGTACAGCATCGGCGAGTCGAGGAAGTTGCGCCGCAACTGCGAGGCATTGGCGGCCTCGCGCATCAGGTCGAGCTCGTCCATGATCGTCCGTTCGTAGTCGCCGACGATCTCACGCGGCCGCAGGCGCGGCCCTTCCGACCAGTAGCGCTCGGCGAGATCCGCGATCACCTTCAGCAACGCGACATCGCGCCGTATCAGCTTCGCGATGCCGGGGCGTACGACCTTGACGATGACCTCGCGGCCATCGTGCATCGTCGCGACATGGACCTGGGCGATCGACGCCGACGCCAGTGGCGTCTCGTCGAAGGCGGCAAACACCTCGTTCAGCGGCTGGTCGTAGGCCTCCTCGATGATCCGGCGCGCGACCGCGCCGGGAAACGGCGGCACGTGGTCCTGCAGGCGGGCAAGCTCGATTGCGAGATCATCGGGCAGCAGGTCGCGGCGGGTCGAGAGAATCTGTCCGAACTTGACGAAGATCGGACCGAGTTCCTCCAGCGCCTTGCGTACGCGCACCGCACGCGGTTCGTCACTGCGCCGAAACCAGTGCCAGGGCAGCAGATACAGCACGAAACGCACGGGCCGGAACAGATGGGTCGCGAGTATGATCTCGTCGAGTCCGTGTTTGACCAGGACATAGTTGATGTGGACGATCCGCAGGATCTGGGCGGGATGGATCATCCTGTCAGCGCTCCGGGCTCATGGGGCCGGAGCGCCGCGTTCGCCGGTGCTGCGCGATGAGATGGCCTGCTCGAGCCTGCGCACACGCTGTTCGAGGCGGTCGCCGTCGGCGCGCGCCACGTCGACCTCGGTGAGAAAGCGCTCGACCTCGGCGCGTGCCGGTAACAGCCGGCTTTCCTCGTGCAGCCATTCCTCGACGTTGCGCTCGAGGCTGTCGCGGCCCTCGCCGGACCAGCGCCGCAGGTCGCGGGCAAGGTTGCCAGCCTGGTGCGCGGCGACATCGCCAACCAGGCGCGACAGCTGTTCCTCCCAGTCGATATCGAGGTCATCGAGCAGTTGCTTGACCCGGCTGCCGGTTTCGGCGTCACCGCTGATTTCGGCGTCTCCGGCGAACATCTCCCGGCGCGGGTCGCGGCTGATCGCATTGCGCAGCAGTCCGAGCGGGGAACCGGCGATCGTCGTATCGGGGGTGCGCGCGACTTCAGCCAGCAGGCGGAGGGCGTCCGGCTCCGGTGCCAGGAAGAGACGCAGTTCGGGACCACGGATATGCAGCTCGATCAGCTTCCCGGCCAGCGGCGCGAGGCGTCGGCGATAGTCCGGGTCCATCCGCAGCACGGCATTCAGCGTGCGTTCGAGGCCGTCCAGCGCCGATTGTTTCAGTGTATTCCCGATGCCCACAGGCCGTTTCCCGTGATCACGACGCCGGCGCTGCGTCTAGGTCTTGTAGCCGTAGTGCAGGGCAACGATGCCTGCGGACAGATTCAGGTAATCACAGCGCTCGAAGCCGGCCTGCGCCATCATGCCGCGCAGCGTATCCTGGTCCGGGTGGACTCGGATCGATTCGGCGAGATAGCGATAGCTGCTTTCGTCATTGACGACGAACCGCCCCAGCAGCGGCAGCAGCCGGAACGAATAGGCCTCGTAGAGGCGGCTGATCGGCGCCAGCGTCGGGCGCGAGAATTCGAGCACCAGCAGCTTGCCGCCCGGCTTCAGCACGCGATGGATGGACGCCAGCGCGCGGTCCTTGTCGGTCACGTTGCGCAGCCCGAACGCGATCGTCGCGCAGGCGAAGCTGTTGTCGGCGAACGGCAGGCGCTCGGCGTCGGCAAGGACATGGATCACATTGCCGGCGATGCCGCGATCGAGCGCGCGGTCGCGACCGATCCCGAGCATCGATTCGTTGATGTCTGAAGAGATGATGAGCCCGTCCCGGCCGACGCGCCGGGAGAAGCGTTCGGTCAGATCGCCGGTGCCGGCGGCGAGATCGAGCACGCGGTCTCCGGGGCGCACGCCGGCGAACTCGGTGGCGATGCGCTTCCAGATGCGGTGGATGCCGAACGACATCAGGTCATTCATCAGGTCGTAGCGGCGGGCGACCGAATCAAAGACGCCCTTGACGCGGCGCGCCTTCTCGTCGACGGCGACCTCTTCGTAGCCGAAGTGCGTCGATCCGGATTCCGGTGGGGGCGGCGTGCTCATGAGCTCGTTTGCGCCCCTGCGGCATCACTGTCTGCGCGGCGTTCGTGGCCGGCCTGGCGCAGGCGGTCGAGATATTCCGCCCACAGCTCGTCCTGGCGGACGCCGAGCTTGTAAAGCAGTTCCCAGGAATACAGGCCGGTATCGTGACCGTCGTCGAAGACCAGCTTGACCGCGTAACTGCCGACCGGCTCGATTGCGCGTATATTCACGTTCTCCTTGCCGAGTTGCAGCACTTCCTGGCCGGGGCCGTGACCGCGCACCTCGGCGGACGGCGAGTAGACGCGCAGGTACTCGCAGGGCAGGCGAAAGCCCGCGCCGTCGTCGAACAGGATCTCGAGCACGCGCGATTTCTGGTGCAGGCGGATGTCGGTGGGCCTCGGTTTCGCGGTCATGGCGGTCTAAAGGATGTAGCGGGTCAGGTCTTCGTTCTCGAGCAGTTTGCCGAGGTGCTTGTTGACGTACGCGGCATCGATCGTGACCTGCTGGCCAGGCTGGTCCGAGGCCTCGTACGACAGGGTCTCCATGACGCGCTCCATGACCGTGTGCAGCCGTCGTGCGCCGATATTCTCGGAGGTCTCGTTGACGTGCCAGGCGATCTCGGCGATGCGCGCGATGCCGTCTTTGGTGAAGCCGATGTCGACGCTTTCGGTCGCCATCAGCGCCCGGTACTGTTCGGTCAGCGAGGCGTCGGGTTCGGTCAGGATGCGGACGAAATCACCGACCGTCAGGGCATCCAGTTCGACGCGGATCGGCAGTCGACCCTGCAGTTCCGGGATCAGGTCGGACGGCTTGCTCAAATGAAAGGCGCCCGAGGCAATGAACAGCACATGGTCGCTCCTGATCATGCCGAGCTTGGTGCTGACCGTGCAACCCTCGACCAGCGGGAGCAGATCGCGCTGCACGCCCTCGCGGGAGACATCGGGACCGCCGTGGCTGTCGGCGCGGCGGGTGATCTTGTCGATCTCGTCGAGGAAGACGATACCGTTCTGCTCGACGTTTTCGATGGCGCGCTGCTTGATGTCCTCCTCATTGATCAGCTTGCCCGCCTCTTCATCGACGAGCAGCTTGAAGGCCTGCCGGATCGGCAGCTTGCGCTTGCGCGTGCGCTGACCGGCGAGATTCTGGAACATGCTCTGCAGCTGGCCGCTCATCTCTTCCATGCCGGGCGGGGCCATGATCTCGACGCCGACCGGGGCCATGTTGAGCTCGACCTCGATCTCCTTGTCATCGAGTTCCTTCTCGCGCAGCTTCTTGCGGAACTTCTGCCGCGTCGCGCCTTCTTCGGGCCCCGGTTCGCGGCCGCGCGCCGGCGGCAGCAGGATATCGAGGATGCGATCCTCGGCGAGGTCTTCGGCCTGGCGGCGCACCTTTTTCAGTTCCTGCTCGCGCGTCATCTTCAGCGACGTATCGGCGAGGTCGCGGATGATCG
>CAYLKC010000022.1:0-24345 GCA_964384095.1 uncultured Chromatiales bacterium | reverse complement strand
GAGCACACGGCGGACTCTCTTTCAAAGCTCTGGAGCATCAGCATTGAGGAGGCTGCCCAAATTGCGCGACAACTTGCTGATGTCGGCTTCTTCGAGATTAAGGGTGAAAAGGCCAGTCCCAGCTACTGGGTTGTATTTCTCTATCGAGCGGCGCTAAACCTTGTACAGGGTAAGGCTGACCTTTAACGGCTCCTGGCGTCGCTGCTGGGTACGCCCAACAAATCGTTGCAGCGGACGTTTGACCCGCAGCCCATTTTTCTGCCGCAAAATGGCCCGCACCTCAAACATCTCTGAACTCAGGCGTCAGGAGGAAATATGAAACATCTCGCCGCGCTAGCCACCTTAGCATTAATCGGTTGCGCAACCGTTCAACAGGCAGATCTTGACTCTTGGGTAGGTCAGCCTGTGTCGCTTCTCGAACTGCACCCGCTCTTCCTGACTATACCTGTCGTAAAAACGCAAACATCAGATGGTACTGAAATCTGGAACTACATCAATGGCGGCAATCTCGGGAGCTGCTCCGGAGGCGGAAATGTTTATGCTGGCAAGAATATCGACTACGCGACCTACAGTGCATTCAGCAACTGCATGTCACGCTTCGCCGCATGCAACAACATCTTCTACATCAAAGATGGACGCGTCCTCCGCTACATGCCAGTAGGGAGTGGCGGTGCTCGTTGCTATACAGATGAACGCGTCCGCCCAAATTATTCTGGCGCTACAAATTTTCGCTGACCGTGCGGACAGCATTCCTCCTAGCCCGGCAGTCCACACGGACTGCTACGCGATAAAGCCGCGCAGCGCCGGTGAGTTCTACATTAGAGGGCACACCAGCCAACATGGCGGCCGTGATGCTAGACACTCTCTCTTATGAGTTTTTTCGAGAGATTGCTCGCTAAGACCACTGCCTCAAAGCGACCGGGCTCCACAAGGATGGTAGTATGGCTAAAGCAGGCTGGAGCAAATACGCAGCAGAGATCACGCAGATCATTGACGCTTCAGTAACCCCGGATCTTGTCGCCGCATTCTCCTCCGGAATTCTGCCCGATCCAGAAATTTTGCCTGGCCAGTGTCCACTTCGGCGATCCGCCGCAAGATTTCTCGATCCCACGCATCCTCGACACCGGTATCCCGGGGCGCATCGAGACTTTTTATCAGATAGTGTGCCGGTTCTGCCCGCTCGGGTTCGGAAAGAGCCAAAAGTTCTGAACGCAGCCGCTCAAGGGGTTTGCTCGCCATAAGGCCTCCCGGAATCAGCAGTTTAGGCATTTTAGCGCCGGCTGCAGCCCCTAACAAGTCGATCCATATAGACGTAAGCTTGTTGACACGCCCTTTACTTCCACCACAGATCTTGGTTGTTATGCGCAAATAACTGGCAGAACTACACATATGAAAAATCCAGGACTTGAAGCGTTGGGCTGGGATGACTGGTTCGAGAAGCAGGCGCAACCAGGTTGTGACCCCGCTGGCGGTGTTGGGCGCGTTGCAGCCGTGGACCGCGATCAGTGGCTATTGCTCAACGAGACTGGGGCCTTCCGGGCGAAGCTTTCCGGGAAGTATATGC
Organism: uncultured Chromatiales bacterium; assembly: GCA_964384095.1. GTDB lineage: Bacteria > Pseudomonadota > Gammaproteobacteria > SZUA-140 > SZUA-140 > JAITWN01. Next base: position 22,781 of record CAYLKC010000022.1, on the reverse strand, counting down.
ATCAGTCGGTGTCTTCAGCGGAATTGCCTTGCGTCGGCGACTGGGTATGTGTCGAAAGGCCCCCGGCCGGTCAATTCGGGATGATACATGGCGTTCTGGCACGCAAGACCTGCCTGCGGCGCAAGGCTGCGGGCGAATCGGTAGAGACTCAGATGATTGCGGCGAATATCGATGTCGTTTTCATCGTGCAGTCCTGCCATTACGACTTCAATCTCAAGCGACTGGAACGCTACCTCGTGATGACAAGGGATGGCGGCGCAACGCCCCGCATTCTCCTCACCAAGACCGATCTGGTGGAGCCGGCGGATGTCTCTGCTCTCATCGCGCAGATCAGGAACGCAGGAATCGACGTTCCGGTGTTGACGCTAAGTAATGTCACCCGGGAAGGGATGACCGAATTGCGGGGCGCCCTTGAGCCCGGAAAGACTTACTGCTTTGCAGGCTCTTCGGGAGTCGGCAAGAGTACCCTCATTAACGGTTTGGTCGGCCGCGAGGTGCTGGAAACGAAAGTGGTCAGCGGCACAGGGGAAGGGCGGCATACCACCGTTCGCCGTGAGCTTATCGTCCTTGATAACGGGTCAATGGTTATCGACAACCCCGGAATGCGTGAGTTCGGTGTGCTGGGTGCCGGGGACGCAATCGAGGAGAGCTATGCAGATATCATGGCGCGCGCCGGTCGCTGCCGGTTCCGGGATTGCACGCATACCAATGAGCCGGGCTGCGCTGTTTTGCAGGCCCTGGAGTCGGGTGATATTGACAGGGAGCACTACGAGAACTTTTTCAAGTTGAAGCGTGAGTCCGAATATCACCAAATGTCCTTGGCCGAGAAGCGCAAAAAGGACAAGGATTTTGGTCGGTTCATCAAGTCGGTCAAGAAGAATCTCGAGGACAACTAGTTTGTCAGCTGCGCGCAACAAAGCCGCCCCCACCCGCTGCGCCTGGTGCGGCAACGATCCCCTCTACGTCACCTACCACGACGAGGAATGGGGCGTCCCGCTCCATGACGACCGCCGGCTGTTCGAGTCCCTGATCCTCGATGGCGCGCAGGCGGGGCTGAGCTGGCTGACGATCCTGAAGAAGCGCGAGAACTACCGCAAGGCCTTCGACGGCTTCGACTGCGAGCGCATCGCGCGCTACACCAAACGCGATGTCGCGCGGCTCATGAATGACCCGGGCATCGTGCGCAACCGGCTCAAGATCGAATCGGCGATCCGCAACGCGCGGGCGACGCTCGAACTCCGCGAGGAATTCGGCTCGCTCGATGCCTTCCTGTGGGACTATGTCGACGGGGCGCCGCTGCAAAACAACAGGAAGCGCCTCGCGGACATCCCGGCGCGCACCGAACTCTCCGACCGGCTCAGCAAGGACCTGAAGAAGCGCGGCTTCAACTTCGTCGGCTCGACGATCTGCTATGCGTTCATGCAGGCGATCGGCATGGTCAATGACCATGTCACTGACTGTTTTCGCCATCGCGAGCTGTGTCGGTAGCCATCTGCCCGGATGGAGATCACGATCGTCAGTCTCGCCCTCTGCGCCGGCGTCATCACGCTCGGTGCGATCCTGCAGGCATCGACTGGCCTCGGCGCGGGACTGATCATCGTCCCGCTACTCGGCCTGATCAGCCTCGAACTGATCCCGGGGCCGGTGATCTTCGCGAGCCTCGCGCTGTCGACGCTGATGGCCTGGCGCGGACGGCGGCACATCAACTTCCTGAACATGAAGATACTGGTCGCAGGCCTGGTCGCCGGGACCGTGCTCGGCGCGCTGAGTCTGTCGGCCGTCCCGCTCGATCGCGCCGGTGTGCTGTTCGGCACGCTGGTGCTGCTGGCGGTCGCGATCACCGCCATCGGGACCCGGATCCCGTTCACCCGGCCGAGCCTTGCGGCCGCGGGCACACTGTCCGGCTTCATGGGCACGACGGCGGCGATCGGCGCGCCGGTGCTGGCGCTGCTGTATCAGCACGAGGACGGCCGCACGCTGCGAGCGTCGCTCGGCTTTCTGTATTTCCTGTCGTCGGTGATGATGGTCGCGTTCCTGCACCTCGCCGGTCATTTCGGCGCGCATGAACTGCGTCTCGGCCTGTACCTGATCCCCGGCTTTCTTGCCGGCTACGTCCTCGCCGCGCCGATCGCGGGCCTGCTCGACCGCGGCTACACCCGCGCCGCGGTACTCGTGATCTCCACCGCGAGCGCGCTCGTGCTGATCGCGAAGGGCCTGTGAATCGCTGACCCGGGGCACTATCCCGCGGCGATCAGGCTCGCCAGTCGTTCCTTCATGAATTGCTGAAATATCCTCACCCGCGCCGGCGCATCCCGCCCCGCGACGCTGATCGCGTGCAGCTGCGCGCGTGCCACGCTCCAGCCGGGCAACACCGGCACGAGCAGGCCGGCGGCGATTGAGCGCGCCGCGACGAGGTCGGGGATCGCGCCGATGCCGGCGCCGGCGAGCAGCAGGCGATGCGCGCCGGCGAAGTCGCTGACATACATCGCGGGACTGTACTGCACCTCGGCGCGGCGTCCCTTGTCGTTGGTCAGCGCGAGGCGCGCTGCGCCGCGCGCGGTCTCGCGGCTCGTGACCAGCGCGTGCGATGCGAGGTCGGCGGGCGTCTGCGGCGGCGGAGACCCGGCGAGGTAAGATGGCGCGGCGTACAGGCCGATGCGGAGATCGATCAGCGTCGTCGCGCGATAACCCATGTCCGGCAGCGGTCCGGTGGTCGCGCGCAGCGCGAGGTCGATGCGGTTCGCGGCGAGGTCGAGGGTGACGTCGCTGAGCAGCAGTTCGACGGTGATCTGCGGCTGCTCGGCGCGGAACGCGGTCAGCAGCTCCGGCAATACATCGAGTCCGATATCGTGTGGCGCAGTGATGCGCAGGTGACCTCGAGGCACCACGCGCGATTGCCGCGCGCCCTCGGCGGCCTCGTCGAGCAGCGCCAGCGCATCCTGCGCCTTCGCGAAGAAGGCCTGCCCTTCCTCGGTCGCGCTGACCGCGCGCGGCGTGCGCGTCAGCAGGCCGGCCCCGAGTCGGCGCTCGAGCCGCGAGATGCGCCGGCTGACACCGCCCTTGGTCTCGCCGAGCCGGCGCGCGGCGGCCGAGATGGTCCCGAGTTCGATGACGGCACAGAACGCGCGCACGTCCTCAACGGCCCCGCCTATGGTTTCCATTTTATCAACCATGTGTTCCATTCTAGCCGACTATTTACAAAATGGAAACGACGATACAGTCAACATCACAGGGCCACCGCGCCCGTGACCGAAGATCCGACACTCAACAAGGAGACAAACCATGAATACGAACGTACAGACCTCGCGCCCCCTCTCCGTCCCCGGCGTCTCCGCCGCGCTCGACCGCGCGACGCCCTATGCCTGGCCGATGGTGCGCATCGTCACCGGCCTGATGCTGATTCCGCACGGCGCCCAGAAGCTGTTCGGGTGGTTCGGCGGCGGCGGACTGGCCGGCACCGGGCAATTCTTCGAAGGCGCGCTCGGGATGTCCCCCGGCGTGTTCTGGGCGGCACTTGCCGGCGGCATCGAATTCTTCGGCGGCATCGCGCTGGTGCTCGGGCTGCTGACCCGTCCGGTCGCGCTTGCGATCGCCGGTCTGCTCGTGGTCGCGCTGACCGTGCATATCCCGAACGGCTTTTTCTGGACCCAGGGCGGTATCGAGTATCCTCTGATGTGGGCGGTCCTGGCGCTGGCGATCTTCGTGCGCGGCGGTGGTGAATGGTCGCTCGACCGCAGACTCGGCGTACGGATATGAGCGACCGCCGAATCAACCGGGAGACTCCGATGACGACGTTTCCGACCCTTTATATCCCGCATGGCGCCGGCCCCTGCTTCTTCATGGCGTGGGAACCGGCCGACGCCTGGGACGACATGGCGGCGTGGTTGCGTGCGCTCGAACACGAGGCCGGCGCGCGGCCCGCGGCGCTGCTGGTGGTTTCGGCGCACTGGGAGGGGCCGGTGTTCACGGTGAACACCGCGCCCCGCCCCGGGCTGCTGTTCGATTACTACGGCTTTCCGCAATCGACCTACCAATTAACCTGGCCCGCGGCCGGCTCGCCGGCGCTGGCGCAGCGGATACAGACACTGCTGCACGAGAACGGCATCGCGCATGCCACCGATGACGCGCGCGGTCTCGATCACGGGGTGTTCATCCCGATGAAACTCGCCTTCCCGGACGCCGATATCCCGGTCGTGCAACTGTCCTTGCGCACGGATCTCGATCCGCAGGCGCACCTGGCGCTCGGCCGGGCGCTGGCGCCGCTGCGGGACGAAGGCGTGCTAATCATCGGCAGCGGCATGAGCTATCACAACATGCGCCGTTTCCGCCGCAACGGCGGACCGGTCGATCCGGATTCGGTACGCTTCGACGACTGGCTGTTCGAGACCGTCGCGATGACCGGCGATGCGCGTGCGCAGCGGCTCGCCAGCTGGCAGGCGGCGCCGGGCGGTCGCGAATCGCATCCGCGCGAGGAACACCTCCTGCCGCTGCATGTCGTTGCCGGCGCGGCGCACGACGAGGCGGGCGAGCGGGCCTTCCATGGCGAGGTCATGGGCAGCGTGCAATCGGGGTTCCGCTTCGGCGCGAGTGCGCATCGCCTGTGATCCGCCTGCCGACATCATCCGCGCCCATCGCTTCTATCAGCGCTTCGGGCTGGAGCGTAGCTGTATCATTCTACCAACATTGATCGATACGCCCTCAGCCCTTAGGCTGGTAGATCATCCGCTTCAAGGAGGCCCGACATGCTCAAGGATTCGCAGCGCCCCACCCTGTTCTTCGCCATCCTGTTGGCCGTCGCATTGATCGCCGTCCCGGGTGGCGCCGTTGCCGGCGGCTCGGCGCCGCTCGAGATCACCGAGTGGAAGGTGCCGTGGGACAACACCCGGCCGCGCGACCCGTGGGTCGGCGGGCCCGAGCGGATCTGGTTCGTCGGCCAGGTCGGCGACTATGTTGCAACGCTGAACCCGAAGACCGGCGAGTTCAGGCGTTACGACCTCGAGGCCGGCGCCGGTCCGCATACCGTGATCAGCGATGCGCGCGGCGCGTGGTACGCCGGCAACCGCGCGCGCCACATCGGCCTCCTCGATCCCGACACCGGCGCGATCGAGAAGATCATGATGCCCGGCGACGGCCGCGGCGACGCGCACACGATGGACTTCACCAGCGACGGCGATATCTGGTTTACGCTGCAGCACGCGAACCAGATCGGCTTCCTCGACACCGGCACGCGCGAGGTCACGCTCTACGACGTGCCGACGCCGTCGTCGCGCCCGTACGGCCTGCTCGTCGATATGAATGACCGGCCGTGGGTGGTGCTGTTCGGTACGAACCGGCTGGCGACGGTGAATGCCAATGGAGAGGTCGAGGAGATCGTGCTGCCGCGCAAGGAGACGCGCCCGCGCCGCATGGCGCTGACCGGCGACGGCATGGTCTGGTATGTCGATTACGCCGACGGCTATCTCGGCCGCTACGACACCGCGAGCGGAGATATAAAGGAATGGCGCGCGCCGGGCAAGGCGCAATCGCACCCGTATGCGATGACCAGCGACGATCGCGGCCGGCTGTGGTTCGTCGAGACCGGCATGCAGCCGAACCGCTTCGTCGGCTTCGATCCGAAGACGCAGCGCTTTACCGACCCGGTCGAGATCGGCAGCGGCGGCGGCACGGTGCGCCACATGGTGTTCGATGCCGACACCCGCTCGATCTGGTTCGGCGCCGACACCAACACGATCGGACGAGCGCTGATCAAGTAAGCCACGCGATGCGCCGCCCCTTGCTGCGGGTCGTCCTGACGCTGCTCGCGCTGCTGTTCGCGGGCGCGGTCGGCGTGCTGCTGGTCGGACAGGCGCGCGAGTCCGCACAGGCCGAAGCGCTCGCCGACAGGCTGCTTGCCGATACAGCGCCGCCGACCTCCGTGTTCGTCGATTTCACCGGCTTCACAAACCTTCCACCGCCGGTTGCGCGTTACTTCCGCTATGCGCTGACTGACGGTCAGCCGATGATCCGCAAGGTCCGGATGCGGCAGGCCGGCGTGCTGCGCACCGCGACGCAATCAGAGACCTGGCTGTCGTTCACCGCCGATCATCTCGTGGTGCCTGCGGCGACCGGTTTCCTGTGGAACGCGCGCATCGTGCTGCCGGCGGCGATGCACCTGCGGGTGCTGGACGGTTATATCGACGGTGAGGGTTCGGGGCGCGTGAGCCTGATGTCGGCCTTCGCGGTTGCGACCGATTCCGGGCTGCCGGAACTCAATGCCGGCGCGCTGCATCGCTATCTCGCCGAGGCGGTCTGGTACCCGACGGCGCTGCTGCCCGCAGCCGGCGTCTCCTGGCGCGCAATCGATGATCACAGCGCACTGGCGACGCTGAGCGACCGCGGCACCACCGTTTCACTCGAGTTCCGCTTCGGCGAAGATGGCGCGGTGACCGGCATCCATACGCCCGCCCGCTTCGGCCACTTCGACGGCGCCTGGCGCGAGGCACCGTGGGAAGGTCGCTTCAGCGACTATATCGACCATGCCGGCATGCGCATCCCGCGCCAGGGCGAGGTCGGCTGGCATGAAGGCGGTGCGTTACGGATCGTCTGGGAAGGGACGGTTGTCAATGTCCGCTATGATCTCGCGCGCTGAAATCGTCGCTTTCCCTGCCGCAGCTTATAAGGTATTTTTCCCTGATACGCCGCGGCGGCGAAGGCGGCAGGAGCCAACGATGCAACAATCCGGGTTCGACTTGGCGCCGTTCGAGGACTTCGAGTCTGCCAGCCGCGCGGTCCTGGCGTGGCTGCATCATCACCTCGGTTTTCGCCTGTGGATGATGACACGCACCGACGGTGATGACTGGATCGTCCTGCAGACCGAGGACCACGGCTACGACGTTCCCGAGGGTACGGTCTTCCGCTGGGCGGACTCCTACTGTTCCCGCATGGTCAACGGCCTCGGGCCGCGGGTCGCACCGGTGGCGACCAGTTTCGACGTCTACCGCTCGGCCCCCATCTCCCAGTATGTCCCGATCGGCGCCTATATCGGCGTACCGGTGTTCAATGATGACGGCTCGCTGTTCGGCACCCTCTGCGCGATCGATCCCGAACCAATGGATCATGCCATCGCCGAACATCTGCCGGTGGTTGAATTGCTCGCCAGGCTGCTCAGCACCGTACTCACCTTCGACATCATGGCCACCCGCCAGGCCCGCCAGCTCGAACGGGTCAGGCAGGAGGCGATCACCGACGAGCTGACCGGCCTGCTGAACCGTCGCGGTTGGGAACAGCATGTCGCCGCCGAGGAATCACGGGCCAGGCGTTACGGCAATCCGGCCTGCGTGATCATCATCGACCTCGACGACCTCAAGGAGGTCAATGACAGCCTCGGCCATGCGGAAGGAGACGAGCTGATCCGGCGCGCCGCCGACTGCCTCAACCAGGCGGTGCGCGAGAGCGATATCGTCGCGCGGCCGGGCGGCGATGAATTTGCGGTGCTCGCAGTCGAGTGCAATATCGCGGGTGCGCAGGCGCTGCGTGACAAGATCAATGCCGTGTTCGCGGAAAACGGCATCAATGCCTCCGTCGGCATGGCGATGCGGGAACCGAAGGTGGGGTTCGAAGGCGCCATCGCCGAGGCGGATCGCGCAATGTATGCCGAAAAGGAACGCCGGCGGGAGGCCGGTTCCGGCTGACGGCGTGATCGCACGCGAATCCCTCGAACGATACCAGGTGTTGTGCTATCTGGCCGCCGTCGGCGCGGGCCTGATCGCCGGGCTTGCGCTCGCGGACGGCCTTGAGCCGCTGGCATCCCTGCTCTGGCCGCTGCTCGGCGCGTTGCTGTATGCGACCTTCACCCAGGTCCGCCTGACGCACCTGCGCGAGGCGCTGACCGACACCCGATTCCTCCTCGCTGCGGTCACCGCCAACTTCCTGCTGCTGCCGTTGGTGGTCTGGGCGCTCACCGGACTGCTGCCGGACGATCCCGTGCTGCGTCTCGGCGTGCTGCTGGTGCTGCTGGTGCCGTGTACCGACTGGTTCATCACCTTCACCCACCTCGGGCGCGGCAGCACCCGGCATGCGATCGCATTCGCGCCGGTCAGCCTGCTGCTGCAGATCCTGCTGCTGCCGTTGTGGTTGACGCTGATACTCGGCGCGGAATTCACGCTGTCGCTCGCGCGCGCGGACATGATCGTCGCTTTCTTCGGCCTGATCATCGTGCCGCTGCTCGCGGCTGCCGCGACCGAACGCTGGGTTGATCGTGTGCCCGACCGCCGGGTGGTCATCGAGCGGTTGGGCCGGCTGCCGGTGCCGTTGCTCACGATCGTCGTGTTCGTGATTGCCGCGACACAGGTAGCACTGGTCTCCGAATCCCTCGGCGTGCTGTCCCGGCTGGCGATCGTGTTCGCGGCCTTCCTGATCGTCGCGGCGTTGCTCGCGCGCATCGTCGCGCGCGCATTCTCGCTGCCTGTCGAGCAGGGTCGCGTACTCGCCTTCAGCCTCGGCACGCGCAATTCCTTCGTCGTGTTGCCGATCGCGCTCGCCTTGCCGGATGCATTCTCCATTGCCGTGGTGGCGATCGTGCTGCAATCACTGATCGAGCTGGTCGCGATGGCCCTGTGGATACACTGGGTGCCTTCGAGACTCTTCCCCGCCCGCGACTGACGACAGCCCCCTGACCTGCATCCCCGCCCTCGCCCGGTGCGGCATCGTGTCGCATTCTGATTCGTACGCTTTCCATCGATAATGGCCCTGTCGAGCAATCAGGGCGAGGGATAAATACCAATGAAAACAGTCAAGTATAAGGTTCTGGCCGGTCTGCTGGCCAGCGTCTCCAGCGCCGCCTGGGCGGAGCCTGTGCAGCAGTTTGAGGTCATGACGGTGACCGGCACGCGAGAGGCCGAGAGCCTGCTGCAGACGCCGGCGTCGGTCGGCGTGATCCAGCAGGACGAGGTCGGCTTCATCGGTCCGACCCACCCACAGCAGATCCTCGGCCAGATCCCCGGCGTCGCCGTCGCGGTGACCAACGGCGAGGGACACACCACGGCGATCCGCCAGCCATTCACGACCAGCCCACTGTATCTGTTCCTCGAGGATGGCGTGCCGACGCGCGCGACCGGATTCTTCAATCACAATGCCCTCTATGAACTCAACGTGCCGGCAGCAGGCGGCATCGAGGTCGTGCGCGGTCCGGGCACGGCGCTGTACGGTTCCGATGCGATCGGCGGCATCGTCAACGTGCTGACCCGTCCGCCTGCGGTCGAGCCAGGCGCCTCGCTGTCCGGCGAGGCCGGAAGCTTCGGCTGGTATCGCGTCCTCGCCAATGCCGACACCGGTTTCGGGGAATGGGGCGGACTGCGCGGCGAACTCAACGTCAGCCATACCGACGGCTGGCGCGACCGGACCGCCTATGATCGCCTCAGCGCCGGCCTGCGCTGGGATCACGCGCCCGCCGAGGACACGACCCTGCGCACGGTGCTGAACGCGACGCGCATCGAGCAACAGACCGGCGCCAACTCGCCACTGATCCGCGAGGATTACCTGAACGATCCGAAGAAGAACAACTTCTCGATCGCCTACCGCGATGTCGATGCACTGCGGCTGTCGACCGCGTTCGAGAAGGAGATCGGCAGCGACAGCCTGCTCTCGATCACGCCCTATGTGCGCCACAATACTATGGAGCTGAACGCCTCTTTCCTGCTGAGCTTCGATCCGACGATCTCGCGCAGCGAGGTCAACTCCTACGGCGTGCTCACGAAATGGCGCAAGGATTTTCCGGACCTGATGCAGGCGCGCCTGATCGCCGGCCTCGATGTCGACTACAGTCCCGGTTCGCGTGACGAGGACAATCTGATCGTCACCATCACCGGCGCCGGCGCCGATCGCAACTACGAAAGCTATACCATCGGCACGCGGATCTATGACTACGACGTCGACTACCGCGGCGTCGCGCCGTATCTGCACGCCGAGATATCACCGCTCCCCCGCCTGCGCATGACCGCCGGCCTGCGCTATGACGACATCCGCTACGAGATGTCCAACCAGCTCGCTGCCGGTCCGGTCGAGGCCACCGTGAACGGAAGCACGCGCTACTATCACCAGATCGACAGCGCCAGCGCCGATTTCTCGCATGTCAGCCCGAAGTTCGGCCTGACCTATGCGCTGCATCCGTCGGCGCATCTCTATGCCTCGCACAACCACGGCTTCCGCGTGCCGTCCGAGGGACAGCTGTTCCGCGCCGGTAACGACCCGACGCCGGAGGGCGCCGAGGTCCGGGCCGTGAACGCGCTGTCGCTGAAACCGATCAAGGCCGACCAGAGCGAGCTCGGCGTCCGCGGCAACGCCGCCGGCTGGCAATATGATGCGGTCGTCTATCTTCTCAGGAAGCGCGACGACCTCGTCAGCCAGCGTGACCTCGCGACCAACGTCACGATCAACGTCAATGCCGGTGAGACCGAGCACAAGGGCATCGAAGTCGGGCTCGGACGCGCCTTTGATGAACACTGGCGCTTCGACACCGCGGTGTCCTATGCACGCCATACCTATGTCGACTGGGTCACGAACACCGCGGACTTCAGCGGCAAGGACATCGAATCGGCCCCGCGCTGGCTCACCAACACCCGCCTCTCGTGGAGCCCGACGCAAGGAACGCGCGCCCAACTCGAGTGGGTCCACATCGGCAAATACTGGCTGGAGGCGAGCAACAATCCGTCCTTCGGCAAATATGACGGCCATCACCTGTTCAACCTGCGCGTTCACCAGCAGATCAACCGCAACGTCGCCCTGTTCGGCCGGATCATGAACCTCACCGACGAGCGTTACGCCGACAGCGCCTCCGTCAGCTCGAATACGCCGGTGTTCTCGCCCGGGCTGCCGAGGGCGTATTACGCCGGCGTGGAGATCGACTGGTAATGCGGTAAAATCAGCTCATCATGAACCGGATCATCCATCTCATCCTTCTGTTGTACATCGCCGCCCCGGCCGCATTCGCGGCCGGCGGCGGCAGCCACGGCGCCGCGCCGAGCCGCGAAGACGTCTGGGCCGGCATGCTCGCCGGCCAGGGCTCGCTGACAGCCTCGACCACCTTCGATGCGGACGGCCGTCTGTGGCGCGTGCGCAGCGAAGGGGGTCACGTCATCGTCGACCGTTCCGATGACCTCGGCAGGCAGTTCAGCCCGGCGGTCCGTGTCAATCCGGAACCCGAGGTCATCGGCACCGAGGGCGACAACCGGCCGAAGATCGCCGTTGCCGCCGACGGGACGGTCTATGTCAGCTATACCAGCCTGCTCGCAAAACCGTTCTCCGGCGACATTCGCTTCAGCCGCTCGACCGACGGCGGCCGCACGTTCTCGTCGCCGCTGACCGTCAACGACAACCGCGACATCATCAGCCACCGCTTCGATTCCCTGATCATCGACCCGGACGGCGCCATCCATGTCGTCTGGCTGGACCGCCGTGACGAGGTCGCCGCGCGCCAGCGCGGCGAGGCCTACCCCGGCGCCGCCGTCTATTACGCAGTCTCCACCGACCGTGGCGTGAGCTTTTCCGCGAACAGAAAGCTCGCCGACAACAGCTGCGAGTGCTGCCGTATCGCGCTCGCCCTCGGCCCCGACGGCGTGCCGCGGGCATTCTGGCGTCATGTCTATCCCGGCAGCGAACGCGATCATGCGCTGATCCGCGTCGATGCGAAGGAACCCGCTCGCAGGATCACCCATGACCGCTGGCGCGTCGATGCCTGCCCGCACCATGGCCCCGCGCTGGCGATCGACGCCGGCGGCATTCATCATTTCGCGTGGTTCAATGACGCCCCGGAAGCGAGCGGCCTGTTCTACGCGCGCTCCACCGACGGCGGTGCATCCGTGTCGACGCCGATCCCCCTCGGTGATCCCGATGCGCGTCCGGCACATCCCGCCGTGCTCGGCCTCGACGGCCAGATCTTTCTTGCGTGGAAGGAATTCGACGGAGAGGTCTCGCCGGTCCGCGTGATGCGCTCCACCGACGGCGGCGTGAGCTGGACTGCGCCGAGTACCGTTGCCAGCGCCGAAGATGCCTCCGATCACCCGCAGCTGATCACCGATGGCGGCCGCGCCTACCTGTCGTGGAACGCGCTGGCAGAGGGCTACCGGCTGATCCCGCTGGAGAGCGCGCCATGACCACGCTGGTGCGGATGGCCATCACCCTGGTGCTGCTCGCGATTGCGTCCGCGCCGCTCGCGCAATCGGCGCAGGAACCCAAACCATTCGTCAGGGGCAGCCTCGACGCGATCGTCGCTTCGCAGGCAGGCAAGGCCTTCGTGCTCGCATTGTGGTCGCTGGATTGTGTCTATTGTCGTCATGATCTCGCGATGCTCTCCCGCCTGAAGGCCGAACATCCCGAATTGCGGCTGGTCCTGGTCTCCACCGACACGCCGGCACGCCGCGGCGAGATCCCGCCCGCGCTCGATGGCATCCGGCTCGACGCCGAGGAATCATGGATCTTTGCCGACAGCTTCACCGAACGACTGCGTCACCAGATCGATCCGCGCTGGCACGGCGAGCTGCCGCGCACGTATTTCTACGATGCCGGCGGCGAGCGGATCGGGATCAGCGGCAAGCTCAATGAGGACGCGGTCGTGGAGTGGATCCAGGCGGCCTACGCACCGTCGCCATGAATCCCTTTCTGAAAGCCGCCATTGATGAGGCGCGCCGCGGGCGCGACGAGGGCGGCATACCGATCGGCTCGGTGCTGGTCCACGGGGACCGCATCATCGGCCGCGGTCACAACCGCCGTGTGCAGAACGGCAGTCCGGTGTTGCACGGCGAGATGGATGCGCTCGAAAACGCCGGCCGCCAGCCTGCCAGGGTCTACCGCGAGTCGGTGATCTACACGACGCTGTCGCCCTGCTCGATGTGCAGCGGCGCGATCCTGCTCTACGGCATCCCGCGCGTCGTCGTCGGCGAGAACGTCACCTTCATGGGCGAGGAAGACTGGCTGCGCAGCCGCGGCGTCGAGGTCGAGGTGGTCCAGGACCCGGAGTGCATCGCGCTGATGAAGGCCTTCATCGCCGCGCGACCGGAGTTGTGGAACGAGGATATCGGGGAATAATCCCGTCCCGGTCAATCGACCGGTCGAGGTTTCCTGTGCTTGTCGATCGCGACATAGGTCAGCGTCGCCTCGGTGACCTTGATGCATTCCTCGACCTGGCGATTGCGCTCGGCATAGACCTCGACATGGACGGTCAGCGAGCTGCGGCCGACGCGGGTGACCTCGGCGTAGCAGCTGATCAGATCGCCGATGAAGACCGGCTGGTGGAACTGGAACGAATTCACCGCGACGGTGACGACGCGGCCCTTCGCGCGGCGGTAGGCGGCGATGCTGCCGGCGATATCGACCTGCGACATGATCCAGCCGCCGAAGATGTCGCCGGCGGCGTTGGTGTCGGTCGGCATCGCCAGCACGCGCAGGGTCGGCGGCTTGTCCGGCAGCACGGCCATCGGCGGTTTGTCCGTCATGTCAATGTCCTGCGTAGAGGCGCGCGGACTCGTCGCGCAGCCTGTCCATGACCTGCGCACGCCGCAGCTTCAGCGTGGGCGTCAGCAGTCCGTTCTCGACCGACCATGGCTCGAGCGTCAGCGCACAACGGCGCACCTGGGCGTAGCCCGGGAATTCGCGCATCATCGCGCCGATGCGCTTGCAGACCTCGTCCTGCACCCGACCGCTGGTCAGCGACTTCGGATCATCGGGGTCGAGGGCATGACGCTTCGCGAAGGCCGGCCACTGCTCCGGGTTCAGCACGACCAGCGCGGCGAGATAGGGCTTGCCCTCGCCAATGACCATGACCTGGTCGAACAGCGGGTCGCGCGCGATCGCGAGCTCCATGTCGTCGGGCGGCAGCTTCTCGCCGTTCGACAGCACGATGATGTCCTTGAGGCGACCGGTGAGATAGAGCCGTCCGCTGCGGATATCGGCCTGGTCGCCGGTATGCAGCCAGCCGTCGCGATCGATCGTCTTTGCGGTCGCCTCGGGGTCGTTCAGATAACCATTCATCATGCCAGGACTCCTGACCAGCAGCTCATTATTGTCACCCAGCCGCAGCTCGACATCGCGCAGCGGGCGACCGACGCTGGCGGGATCGTTGTCGTCGACGCTGTTGCCGCTGACCACCGGCGCGAGCTCGGTCATGCCGTAGCCCTGCACGACCGGCAGGCCGAGCCCGATGAACACGCGCGCGACCTCGGTCGACAGCGGCGCGCCACCACACACCGCGATACGAATGCGGCCACCGAGCCGCGCCAGCACCTTGCTCGCGACCAGGCGGTGCAGCAGCGGCCACAGCAGGAACGACGGCCGCCAGCCGCCGCGGCCCTGCGCGTGCTCGAAGCGCATCCAGCCGATGCAGACCGCGGCGTTGAACAGCGCGCGGGCAATGCCCGAGCGTTCAGCCATCTGCGCACTCAGCTTTGCATGCACGCGCTCGTAGATGCGCGGCACCGAGATCAGCACCGTCGGCCTGATCACCGGCAGGTCCTCGGCGAGCTGCGCGACCGAACGCGCGAAGGCAACGGTGGCGCCGGCCATCATCGGCAGATAGTAGCCGGTGGTGCGCTCGAGCATATGCGACAGTGGCAGGAAGGACAGGAACAGGTCATTGGTATAGACGGTGTTCGCGTGGAACGAGGCGCAGGCATTCCACAGGATGTTGCGATGGCTCAGCATGACGCCCTTCGGGCGCCCGACCGTGCCGGAGGTGAAGACGATCGTCGCGAGATCGTCGGGGCTTGCGTCGATGACCTCGTAGCCGCGCTCCGCGGTGTCCGGCAACCAGTTACGCAATGCAACGCGGCGCGGATCGTCCGCCCCGATCTTGCCGCGCACGACGATGCGCAGCCCGGGGAATTCGGCGAGGCGCTCACACAGCTCATCGGAATGTTCGCTGTCACCGACCAGCAGCAGCCGCGCTTCGGTCAGACGAATGATCCAGGCGACGTTGTCCGGGCGGTCGTTCGCAAACACCGGCACGACGACCAGGCCGAGACCGAGCGCGGCGAGATCGAAGCTGACCCAGTCGATGCCGTTTTGCAGCATCAGCGCGACGCGATCGCCGGGCGCGAGGCCTTCGGCGCGCAGCGCGGCCTGCCAGCGCGCGACGCGCGCGTCCATGTCATGCCAGCTCGCCCCGGTCCACTCGCCGCGCTCCGTGTCGAACCAGCGCCAGGCCTCTGCCTCGGGCATGCGCCGCATGCGTTCGCGGAACAGCGCGGCGAGGCTGTCGATGCCGTCGGGTTCGATCAGGTCAGTCGGGCCTGGCATGTGTGAATCCTGAACTAAATGTGCATCCAGCCTTCGTCAGGGTCAAAGCGCGCGCCATGGCTGTGATTGAGAGTGAGCAGACGTTCCCTCAATGTATTGATCCCGTGATGACGGATGTAGTGGATCGGCCCGCCGCGAAACGGCGCGAAGCCGGTGCCGAAGACGATGCCGGCGTCGAGGGCGTCGGCATCATCGACGATGCCCTCGCGCAGGCAGGCGACGGCCTCGTTCAGCAATGCGAGCACGAGCCGGTCGGTGAGATCGGCCGGTGCTTGCTGGCGACTGTCTTCGCGACCCTTGACCGGCTTGCCGTTGCGCCAGGCATAGAAACCGCGCCCGCTCTTGCGGCCGAGGTGGCCGGCATCGACGGCGCGGCGCAGGCGATCAGGGACCTCGAGGCCGAGCTGATCAGACAGATTCTCGGCGACCGACAGGCAGATGTCGAGGCCGACGGTGTCGGCGAGTTCGACCGGGCCCATCGGCATGCCGAACGCGGTCGCGGCGCGGTCGATGACCTCGGCGCCGATGCCGTCGCCCAGCGCGGCGACCGCCTCCATCAGATACGGCATCAGCACGCGGTTGACCAGGAAACCCGGGTGACTGCGCACCGGCAAGGGCAGGCGGTCGATCCTGCGCGCGAACGCGGTCGCGCGGGCGATCGCGCGCGCATCGGTGTTCGTGCCACGCACGATCTCGATCAGCTGCATCTTCGCGACCGGGTTGAAGAAGTGCAGACCGACGAGGCGGCCGGGATCGTCGAGCGCGGCGCCGAGCATTTCGAGCGGGATACTCGAGGTGTTGGTCGCGAGCAGCGCCTCCGGCTTCATGCGCGGCTCGAGCGTCCGGTACAGCTCACGCTTCGCGTCGGCGTTCTCGAAGATCGCCTCGATGACGACGTCGGCGCGCGCGACGCCGTGACCGCGCGTGTCCGGCATCAATCGGTCCATCGCCGCGCTGACGAGGCGCGGCTCGCGCAACCGCTGTTCGAACAGCGCACGGGCGCGCTTGATCGCCGGCGCGATGCGCTCAGGCGACTGGTCCTGCAGACTGACGTTCAAGCCCTGCACCGCGCACCAGGCGGCGATGTCGCCGCCCATGACGCCGGCGCCGACGACATGCACGTGTCGCGGCGCGAAATCGACGTCCTTGCCGAGCGCCTTCAGCTTCTCCTGCAGGAAGAACACCCGGATCAGGTTCTGCGCGGTGTCGCCGACGATCAGTCGCGCGACCGAGTTCGCCTCCTCGGTCAGCATCCGGTAGCGGTCGTCGATATGCCGCGTCCACAGGTCGAGCAATGCATACGGGGCCGGGTAATGACGTTCGTCGACCTTCGCCGCGAGCTTTTTCTTCATATAGCGCGCGACCTGCGGACGCAACAGGCGCTGGCCGGCGAGGCGCTGCCACCATACCGGCCGGCGCCGCTTCGGCGGATCGAGCGCGACCGCGCGCGCGGCACGGAGGAAATGGCGCTCGGGGACGACATGATCGACGAGGCCGATCTTGCGCGCCGCGCGCGCGCTCAGGCTGCGTCCACTCAGCATCAGGTCAAGTCCGGTGATATTGCCGACGAGTTGCGGCGCGCGCAGGCTGCCGCCGAAACCGGGATGGATGCCGAGCCGCACCTCGGGCAGGCCGAGGCGCGTGCGCGGATCGTCGAGCGCGATGCGACAGCGCGTCGCCAGCGCAAGTTCGAGGCCACCGCCGAGACAATAGCCGTGGATCAGGCTGACGGTCGGACAGTCGAGGGCCTCGAGCCGATCGAGCACGCCGTGGCAACGGCGAATCAGTTCAATCGCCTCGGCATGGCCCTTGAGTTGCGTGAATTCGCGCACGTCGGCGCCGGCGATGAAACCGCCGGGCTTGCCGGAACGGATGACCAGCGCACGCGGCGGCGAGCGCTCGGCCTCGGAGAGCAGCGCGCTGAATTCCTCGATGACCTCCCGCGACAGGGTGTTGGCGCCGGCGTCGCGCTTGTCGATTGTCAGCCACAGGATGCCGTCGGCATCGCGTTCGCTGCGCCAGTGGCGAATGCCGAGCTCAGCCGCCATCCTCGCCTCCTTCCGGCAGCTCCAGATCGGCTTCGGGCTGCGGCAACGCGCGGCGGGCGCGCGATTCTTCATTCTCGATCAGCATCGCGCCGCCCTGCCCGCCGCCGATGCACAATGTCGCGATACCGAGCCGCGCGCCTTCGCGTCTCAGCACATGGGCGAGATGCAGGACGATGCGCGCCCCGCTCGCGCCGACCGGATGGCCGAGCGCGATCGCTCCTCCGTCGACGTTGATGCACTCGGGGTCGATCTCACCGAGCGCGCCCGTCAGACCGAGTTCCTTGCGGCAATAATCGGCGCTCTTCCAGGCCTCGAGCACCGCGATCACCTGTGCCGCGAAGGCCTCGTTGATCTCCCAGAAATCGATGTCGCCGGGTGTGAGCCGGCCGCGCTCGAGCAGCGGCGCCACCGCATGCGCGGGTCCCAGCCCCATCTGCGCGGGGTCGAGCCCGGCCCAGGCGCAGTCGCGGATGCGCGCCAGCACCGGCAGGCCGTAGCGCTCGACCGCGCGCGCGCTGGCGAGTACCAGCAGCGCAGCGCCGTCGGTGACCTGCGCGCTGTTACCGGCGGTGACCTTGCCGAAGCCGCGGTCGAACACCGGTTTGAGCTTTGCGAGTCTGTCCATCGAGGTATCGCGGCGCAAGCCGTCATCGTGGAGATGGGCATTGCCGGCGGCGTCATAGAGGTATTCGATCTCGTCGCTGAGGCGGCCCTCGTCCTGCGCCGCAGCGAGACGGCGGTGACTCTCGGCGGCGAAGGCATCCATGTGCTCGCGCGCGATGTCGAAGCGCCAGGCAAGGTTCTCCGCGGTCTGGCCCATCGACAGGCCGACGACCGGATCGGTCAGGCCACGCAGCAGGGCAATGACGGGCTTCAGGTGTTGCGGCCGCAGCCGCCCGAGCGCGCGCAGGCGCGCGCGGGTGTTCTTCGCGCCGTTCCAGTCGGCGAGCCAGCGCACCATGTCCGGGCCAAGCAGTACCGGTGCATGGCTCATCGCCTCGACACCGCCGGCGAGCACGAGATCGGCGCGACCGTCACTGATGTCGATGAATGCGTTGTCGAGCGCCTGCATGCCGGAGGCGCAGTTGCGCTGCACGGTGTAGGCGGTGACGCCGTGACCGCAGCCGAGTCGCAACGCGACGATGCGGGCGATATTCGCCTCGTCCGGCCCCGGCATCACGCAACCAAGGATCGCCTCGTCGAGCTGCGACGGTTCGAAGGGCTGGCGCGCGAGCAGCGCGCGACCGGCACCGATCGCGAGATCGGCGGCCGCGAACGGTCCCGGCCCGCCCTTCGCCTTCAGGAACGGCGTGCGCAGACCGTCGACGATGTAGACCGGCTGTTTCATCCGAATCAATGCTGTCCGCGTTGCCAGCGATCGGCCGGAAACGCATCGACGGTGATGACGTCGCGGCGCGCGGCCAGTGCCTTACGATACCGCTCCGCCTCGTCCGCGTCGACCACCCCGGCGGCGAGGCCCTGTTCGAGCAGCGCATCATCGCTGCCGTTCGCGATGCGGCCCTCCTTCGCGGCGGTGCGCAGCTTGCGCTCGACCGGCTCGGCGGCGACGACCAGATCGAGCGCGGCGTCGATGCGGCCGATCGCGCGGCGGGTATCGTCGGTCAGGAAGGTGCCGAGCGTCAGCCGATCCCGTATCGGCCCCGGCCCGAGGATCGTCGCTGCGACTTCATGCCCAAGCGTATCGGACGGCGCCCGCAGACGGCGGCCGAGAGGGAAGATCAGACCGCGCAGCAGCGCCCCGATGCGTCGATCGGGGAAGTTGCGCAGCAGTTCATAGAGCCGGTCTTCGGCGACATGCAGGGCATCCTCGCAGGCCCAGCGCAGCAGGGGCAGGTCTTCCTTCAGCCGGCCCTGGTCCTCGTAGCGACGCAGCGCCGCCGAGACCAGGTAGAGCTGGCTCAGCACGTCGGCGAGCCGGCCAGACAGCTTTTCGCGGCGCTTCAGTTCGCCGCCGAGCGTCAGCATCGCGGCGTCGGCGGCGAGTGCGAAGGCCGCGGACAAGCGCGTCGCCTGCCGGTAATAGCGCCGCGCCTCGCTCGCGCCCGGCACTGGCAGCAGGCAATCGCCGCCGAGCCCGAGCCATAGCGCGCGCGCGGCATTGCTGACCATGAAGCCGGCATGACCGAACAGCGCGGCGTCGAAATCCCGGAGCGCGCGCACCGGGTCCTGCTCCGCCGCGGCGCGCATCTCCTTCAATACATACGGGTGACAGCGGATCGCGCCCTGGCCGAAGATGATCAGGCTGCGCGTCAGGATGTTCGCGCCCTCGACGGTGATGCTGATCGGCACCGCCTGGTAGACGCGGCCAATCAGATTGCGCGGGCCCATGCAGATGCCGCTGCCGCCCTGCACGTCCATCGCGTCGTTGACGACCTGGCGCATGCGCTCGGTCAGGTGATACTTGACGATCGCCGAGGCGACCGCCGGCTTCTCGCCCTGATCGACGGCCTGTGCCGTCATGACACGCGCGGCGTCCATCAGCCAGGTGTTGCCAGCGATGCGCGCGAGCGCCTCCTCGACACCCTCGAAGCGGCCGATCGGCATGTGAAACTGGCGGCGGATGCGCGCATAGGCGCCGGTGTAGCGGCAGGCGAGCTTGCCGGCGCCGGTCGAGAGCGCCGGCAGCGAGATCGAACGCCCGGCCGCAAGCGACTCCATCAGCATGCGCCAGCCTTCGCCGAGCCCGTCCTTGCCGCCGATGACCCAGTCGAGCGGGATGAAGACGTCCTTGCCACGATTCGGTCCGTTCTGAAAGGCCTGGTTCAGCGGTGCGTGGCGCTCGCCGATCTCGATGCCGGGGGTGTCGGTCGGGATCAGCGCCAGCGTGATGCCGTATTCCTCCTGCTCGCCGAGCAGACGATCGGGATCAGAGAGCTTGAACGCGAGGCCGAGCACGGTCGCGACCGGGCCGAGCGTGATGTAGCGCTTCTCCCAGTTCAGGCGGATGCCGGTGATCTCCTCGCCGTTGAATTCGCCGCGACAGACGACGCCGCGATCGGGGATGCTCGCCGCGTCGCTGCCGGCCTCGGGTCCGGTCAACGCAAAGCAAGGCACCTCCTCGCCGCGCGCGAGCCGGCGCAGATAACGCTCCTTCTGCGCGTCTGTACCGTAATGCAGCAACAGCTCGGCCGGTCCGAGCGAGTTCGGCACCATCACGGTGACCGCCGCGGTAATGCTGCGCGTCGACAGCGTCATGACCACCTGCGAGTGCGCGAGCGCCGAGAAGCCAAGCCCGCCGTACTCGCGCGGGATGATCATGCCGAAGAAGCCCTTGTCCTTGATGAAGCGCCAGACCTCGGGCGGCAGGTCGTGGTATTCGTCGGTAATACGCCAGTCCTCGAGCATCCGGCACAGCTCGTCGAGCGGACCGTCGATGAAGGCCTGCTCCTCGGGTGTCAGCCGCGGCGTCGGCAGGTTCAGCAGGCGCTGCCATTCCGGTTTGCCGCTGAAGATCTCGCCCTCCCACCATACCGTGCCGGCCTCGAGCGCCTCGCGCTCGGTGCGCGACATCGCCGGCATGATGCGGCGGAACAGCTTCAGCATCGGCGCGGACAACCATTGACGGCGCAGCGCCGTGACATTGAGCGGGATCGCGAGGGCAAGGAACAGCAACCAGAGCACGGACAACAGGAAGCCGCCGAGCGGCGACCACAGCGTCAGCGCCACCAGCGCCAGCGCGACGATCGCGGTCGAGAACGGCAGCGGGACGCGTATGAAGGCAAGCGCCCAGAGGACGGCGAGCAAGGCAAGCAGTGCGAACAGCGTCGTCATGTCTTTGCCTCCAGCGCAGCGGTCGGCAACCCCGATGCGGAGTGCTATCATCCCGTGATGCCGGCAGCGGCAACGGCATACGGACAATTCGACCGCCACTTTAACCGGCCGCCATCACCGCGACTGTGCGGTCCGTCGAGGTTATCGGCCACAATGCCGCTTACTGTACCCGGTTATCAAACCCAAACAAAGGCTTAAGCAGAGAATGCGGGTCGCGAGCTGGAACGTCAATTCGCTGCGGGTGCGCTTGCCGCAGGTGCTGCAATGGCTCGCGGACGCGCGGCCGGACGTGCTCGCAATCCAGGAGATCAAGCTGCAGGACGAACAGTTCCCGGTCGAGGAGATCCGCGCGGCCGGCTATCACGCGGTCTTTGCCGGGCAGAAGACCTACAACGGCGTCGCGATCCTGAGCCGTGGCGAAGCGATGGACGTGATCCGCGACATCCCCGGCCTCGACGATCCGCAACGCCGCATCCTCGGCGCGACGATCGACGGCGTGCGCATCCTGAACCTCTACGTCCCCAACGGCGAGAGCGTCGATTCGGACAAGTATCGCTACAAGCTCGACTGGCTCGACAAGGTCACCGCGCATATCGCCAACGAGCTGCGCGCGCATCCGCGCTTCGTCGTGCTCGGCGACTTCAATATCGCGCCGGAGCCGATCGACGTGCATGACCCGGCCGCGTGGGAGGGCAAGGTACTGTTCAGTGAGCGCGAACGCGCGGCGCGGCGCCGGATGCTCGACCTCGGCCTGTGCGATACCTTCCGCCTGCATCACCCCGACGAGTCCGCGTTCAGTTGGTGGGACTACCGGATGAACGGTTTCAAACGCAATCTCGGCTTGCGCATCGATCATGTCCTCGCGAGCGCGGACCTCTGTAAACTGTGCAAGGACGCCGCGATCGACAAGGCCCCGCGCGGCTGGGAGCGGCCGTCGGACCATACGCCGGTCTTCGCCGATTTCGCGCTCTGACACCGGACCATGAGGAAACGGCGATGAAATACCAGGACCTGCGCGACTTCATCGCGGCGCTCGAACAGCGCGGCGAGCTCATCCGCGTGAAGGCCGAGGTCAGCCCGGATCTCGAAATGACCGAGATCTGCGATCGCGTGCTGCGTCAGGGCGGGCCGGCGATCCTGTTCGAAAACCCGAAGGGCCACGACATCCCGGTGCTCGCGAACCTGTTCGGCACGCCGGAGCGCGTCGCCTTCGGCATGGGCGCCGACTCGGTCGCGACGCTGCGCGAAGTCGGCCAGATGCTCGCTTACCTGCGCGCACCCGATCCGCCGAGCGGCCTGCGCGACGCCTGGGACAAGCTGCCGGTGCTGAAGCAGGGGCTGAACATGGTGCCGAAGGTCGTCAAGCGCGCGCCGTGCCAGGAGCATGTCATCGAGGGCGACGACGTCGACCTGTCGAAGCTGCCGATCCAGACCTGCTGGCCCGGTGATGCCGGACCGCTGATCACCTGGGCGCTGGTCGTCACCCGCGGCCCGGACAAACCGCGGCAGAACCTCGGCATCTATCGCCAGCAGGTGATCGGCAGGAACCGCGTCATCATGCGCTGGCTCGCGCACCGCGGCGGCGCGCTCGACTTCCGCGACTGGCAGCGCGCGCATCCGGGCGAGCCGTTCCGGGTCGCGGTCGCGCTCGGCGCCGACCCGGCGACGATCCTCGGC
>CAYLKC010000021.1:0-24646 GCA_964384095.1 uncultured Chromatiales bacterium | reverse complement strand
CCGATCCTGCACCTGAACGGCTACAAGACCGCGAACCCGACCGTGCTCGCGCGCATTCCCCATGAAGAGCTGGAACAGTTGTTCTCGGGATACGGCTACCGGCCGTATTTCATCGAGGGTTCCGATCCCGCCGCGATGCACCAGCGCATGGCCGCCGTGCTCGACGAGATCATCGGCGAGATCCGCGCGATCCAGCGCCGCGCGCGCGAGGACGGTCGGGTCGAGCGTCCGCGCTGGCCGATGATCGTGCTGCGCTCGCCGAAGGGCTGGACCGGCCCGAAGGAGATCGACGGGCTCAAGGTCGAGGACTTCTGGCGCTCGCACCAGGTGCCGTTCTCGGACATGGCAGGCAAGCCGGAGAACCTGCGCCGGCTCGAGGACTGGCTGCGCAGCTACCGGCCCGAAGAGTTGTTCGATGAGAACGGCGCGCCCCGTGCGGAGCTGCTCGCGCTGGCGCCGCGCGGGGCGCGGCGCATGGGCGCGAATCCGCATGCCAATGGCGGCCTGCTGTTGCGCGACCTGCGCCTGCCGGACTATCGCGACTATGCCGTCAAGGTCGAACGACCGGGCGCGGCGGATGCCGAGGCGACGCGGGTGATGGGAACCTTCGTCCGCGACGTCATGAAACTGAATCAGAAGCAACGCAACTTCCGCGTCGTCGGCCCCGACGAGACCGCGTCGAACCGGCTGTCCGCGCTGTTCGAGGTCACCGACCGTGCCTGGCTCGCCGACCGGATCCCCGAGGACGATCACCTCGCGCCGGACGGACGCGTCATGGAGATCCTCAGCGAGCACACCTGCCAGGGCTGGCTCGAGGGTTATCTGCTCACCGGCCGCCACGGCCTGTTCTCCTGCTACGAGGCCTTCATCCACATCGTCGATTCGATGTTCAACCAGCACGCGAAGTGGCTCAAGGTCAGCAAGGAAGTGCCCTGGCGGCGACCGATCGCGTCGCTGAATTATCTGCTGACCTCGCATGTCTGGCGCCAGGACCACAACGGCTTCTCGCACCAGGATCCGGGCTTCATCGACCATGTCATCAACAAGAAGGCCGACATCATCCGCGTGTTCCTGCCGCCGGATGCGAACACGCTGCTCTATGTGACCGACTGGTGCCTGCGCAGTCGCGACTTCGTCAACGTCATCGTTGCCGGCAAGCAGCCGCAGCCTCAGTGGCTCGATATGGATACCGCGGTCAAGCACTGCTCGGCCGGTATCGGCATCTGGGAATGGGCGAGCAGCGATCGGGGCGTCGAGCCCGACGTGGTCATGGCCTGCGCCGGCGATGTGCCGACACTGGAGACGCTGGCGGCGGTCGACTTGCTGCGTCGCCTCGCGCCGGAGTTGCGCGTGCGCGTCGTCAATGTCGTCGACCTGATGACCCTGCAACCCGAAGGCGAGCACCCGCACGGGCTCTCCGATCGCGACTTCGATACGATCTTCACGACCGACAAGCCGATCATCTTCGCCTATCACGGCTATCCATGGCTGATTCACCGTTTGAGCTACCGCCGCACGAACCATCGCAACCTCCATGTGCGCGGCTACAAGGAAGAGGGCACGACGACGACGCCGTTCGACATGGCGGTACTCAACGACATCGACCGCTTCCACCTCGTCGCCGACGTCGCCGATCGCGTGCCGAAACTGCGGGAGCAGGCGGCCTGGCTCAAGCAATATGTCCGCGATCGCCTGATCGAGCACAAGTCCTGGATTCGCGCCCATGGCGAGGATATGCCGGAGATCCGTAACTGGCGCTGGCGGCAGGGAGACCTGGCCTGATATCCGGAATCATGAACACCGTCAGGGACCGGAACCAGCGATGATCGCGATCAGGATTCGCGACGGCGTCTTGCTCGCACTCGCGATGAGTTTGAGCCTGTGTGTGCAGGCACAGGAATCAAATGTCCGCTATGTCAACGATGTGATCCATATCAACCTGCGCGTCGCGCCGCAGGGCGATGCCGAAACGATTCGCGTGATCCCGAGCGGGACCTGGATGATCGTGCTCGAGCGCGACGACGAGAGCGGTTTTTCGCGCGTGCGCATGGAATCGGGCGAGGAGGGCTGGGTGCAGCACCAGTTTCTGACCAACCGGCCGATCGCGCGCGACCGACTGGCCGAGGCGCAGTCCGCCGCCGAGCAGATGCAGGCCGAGCGTGACCGCGCCCGAACGGAACTCGCTCGCCTGCAGGGCGAACGCAACGAACTGGGTACCCGACTCCAGTTTCTGGAACAACAGAACCAGTCGTTGACGGCCGAACTCGCCGAAATCCGCGCGACCGGGGCGGCGGCGCTGGAACTCGCCGGCCGCGCCCGCGAACTCGAGTCAGTACTGCAGGCCGAACGTCAACAGCGAGAGGCCGCCGAAGCCCGCGCCGCGTCGGCACAGACCGGGCTGATCATGACCGGCGCCCTTGCCGCGGTGCTCGGCCTCGCGATCGGTTTCTACGTAGGCTCGATGCCGGTTCGCCGCGAGAAGCGCTGGCGCCAGGTGAGTTGACCGGGCCCGGGATTGTCCCGGGAGATATCTTGCTGTAGTCTTGCCCGTTTCCCCAACCCGCCGCCCGGCGGGTATACCTGAGCATCACCGGAGAGGTGTCCGAGCGGTCGAAGGAGCACGCCTGGAAAGTGTGTGTACGTCAAAAGCGTACCGAGGGTTCGAATCCCTCCCTCTCCGCCATCAACCACCTGATACCGGCGCGGGATCCACGACCTGATCCGGGCAGCTGCGACATTATGTCGCATATCAAATACATCTTTATCTCCCTATCATTGCTGCGTGTACCGGCGCGATGCGCCGTCCTTCAATCCAGCACGGAGGAGGTCAGTAATGAGATACGGGAGCAGGCCGGTTTGGCTGAATCTGGCAGGTGCGTTTGGCGCAGCCATGCTGCTGTCGGCGTGCAACAGTTCCGGCAGCGGCCCGGACAGCGTCACGATAACCGGTTCGATCTTCGCCGCCCCGGTCAGCGACGCCTCGGTCACGGTCAGGGACCCCGGCGGTAACGTCGTTGCAGGTCCGGTGACGACGAGTGCCGGCGGGCAGTTCAGCCTGTCGATCCCCGGCGCCGACCTTGTGCAGGCCCTGGTGTTCGAAGGCGAAGGCGGCAGTTTCATCAACGAGGCGACCGGGTCGGTCGCTGATGCGGGTACCCTGACCGCGTACGCCGCGGCCAACAGCCTCGAGGCCGGCGCGCAGCTGCATGCGACCCCCGGCTCCACGATCGTCGAACGGTTGATCACCCAGCATGGCATGACCCCGGCTGAGGCCGTGGCGGCCTTCCAGGAATCATTCGCATATTCCCCGGACTTGTCCCTGGCGCCGACCGACGCGACCGATCCCGAGGCCGGCGCGACGGTGGAACAGAAACTGGCCGGTTTGCGCGCCGCAGTCTTCAGCCAGCTGGCCAGTGATCTCGGTCTGGATCCCGCCGGGCAATTCCCGCTGCTGCTCGCCCTGGCCAGGGATCTGTCGGATGGCGTACTCGACGGCGCGGATGACGGCGGCGCGATCCCGGTATCGGGGACGGCGCTTACCCTGCCGGTGGATATCCGCAACCGTTTCGTGATGGCGCTCGAAAACTTCCGTACCGGCAATGACGGGTCCGGCCTGAGAAACGATCAGTTGGGCACCCTGCCGTTCGCCAGGATCGCGTTGAGCGACAACTATCGATTCGAGTACATGGAGGGCATGATGCCCGCCATGGAGGGGATGACCCGGTTTCAGCTTCGCGTCACCGACGCCGCGACCGGCACCCAGCCGCAAGGCGGCCTGACCCTGAGCCTGATGGCGATGATGCACATGGCCGCGATGTCACACAGCACCCCGGATGTGGATTGCGCGGAGTCGGCCACGGCCGGGACCTACGACTGCGTCATCTACTATCTGATGCCATCGCAGATGATGAATACCATGATGGGTTACTGGCAGTTCACGGTGATGGCCGGCGCCGGCGAGACGGCCGGCTTCTATCCGACCGTGACGATGGCGATGAACGGGAACGGCAGGGTGGTGCTGAGGGGGCAGGACGACGACACGATCGCCGGCATGATTGGACCCGAACGCCGCAGCTACTACATCTTCAAGGACGGCGTCAGCGGCGTCACCGGTGATCACACCATCACCCTGTTCGTCGCTGCCAACGAGGGCATGATGTCGTACCCGGCCCTCCATGCCGGCAAGACGCTGAATCAGGGAAGCGACTCCGAGCTGACCATCGCGACGATGAGTGTCGAGGTCTCGACGGACGGCGTCGCCTGGGTGGCCGCCGACGGCGGCACCAACGACGGCAGCTGGACCGCAGCCGGTGTCGCGGGACTGACGGACGGTGAGGAAGGAAATCTTCATGTTCGCGTGACCGTCAACGGGGAACAGAAGACCATCGATGGCGCCGCGCCCGCGGGCGATGGCAGCAATGACCACGCCACCATCGTCTTTACCCCCTAGCATGCGCTTGTTCATCGGCAACGCATGGCTCGTGATCGCGGTGCTCGTCTTCGGGGCCGCGCTCCTCGTGCCCCGTGCGGGTCATGCCGCGTCCTGCTGTGGCGGCGGGTCCGCCTCGGCCCTGGTGTTGCCGAAGTTTTCGACGGCGATGGTGGATATTTCCTTCGACCGGGAGGAGTACGACGGCTTCTGGAACAAACAGGGAAAATACGTCGAGGATCCGCCCGGGTCCGACCTGAGTCAGCACCGGCTCAATGCCGGCTACGCCCATCGCCTTGCCGACCGCTGGCAGGCCAGCGTGATCGTCCCCTATGTCTGGAACGACAGTCGTTACAGCGGCATCGAGTCCAGGACCCGCGGCTTCGGGGATACGACCGTCAATCTCTGGTACGAGGCCTTCGATGCGATCAAGTGCGTCTGGAAGGTGAAGCGCGCCGCGGACCTGGTGCCCGCGGCCTACTTCGGCACCTCCCTGCTGCTGCCCACCGGGGTTTCACCGTTCGACGACGTGGCTAACAGCTTCGACATCACCGGACGCGGCTTCTATCGCCTGGACGCCAACCTGCTGCTGGACAAGACCATCTATCCGTGGAACGCCACGCTGGCGCTCTCCTATGGCACGCACCTGGAACGGCCGGTCAACCGCGAGTACGGCAGATACGTGGAGCCATATGACAAGAGGCTCGGCGACCGCAGGATGGCGACGGTTACCGGCGGCTATACCTGGTTTCTGGACAACATGGATACCGTCACCACCACCCTGGCCTGGACCCATCTGGAGGAGGGCGAGGGCGAGATCGATGGCGTGACCGACGCCACTTCCGGTATGAAGAAAAGGTCCCTCGCCGTCACGCTCGCCTATGCGACGATGGATC
This sequence comes from uncultured Chromatiales bacterium, assembly GCA_964384095.1. Classification (GTDB taxonomy): domain Bacteria; phylum Pseudomonadota; class Gammaproteobacteria; order SZUA-140; family SZUA-140; genus JAITWN01. The sequence continues at coordinate 19,321 of CAYLKC010000021.1, read as the reverse complement.
GGGACTGGGTCTACAAGCTGACGGTCGGCCGGTCCCTCAAGCGCGACGGCTTCGGCGAGAACTTTCCGGTTACCAATGTCATCACGCTGGGGGTGAGTCATGTCCTTCGCTAGGTTGCTGACGGCCATCGTCCTGCTGGGTCTGGCAGGGTGCCAGGACGACCTGTCCCCGTCGGGTAACGACCGGCGGCCGGCGATCGAAACCGGCATCGTCGGATCGCAGGTCGGACAGATCGCCCCGGACTTCACCCTCGAGTCGACGCTGAACACCTTCCACACACTGTCCGCCGAACACGCGACGCATGAGGGCGTCGTCCTCTACTTCACGATGTGGTGCCCGGTATGCGACAGTCACATGAGCCACATGCGCGCCAACTATCTGGCCGATTATCCGGACGTGCAGTTCCTGGTCGTCGACTATGTCAACGCCACCGTCGCAAACTCGCGCACCGCCCAACGCAGCAGCGGCTACGGGAACATGACGGTGCTGGCCGATGTGAACCAGACCGCGCTGAACCTCTATGACGGCACCATGGGAACCACCGTCGTCATTGACCGCTTCGGCGTCGTGCAGATGAATCAGGATTACAGCGACGGCAGCAGGCTCGGCCGGGTACTCGAGTCCCTGCCATGAGGATCGCATTGCTCCTGATCCTGCTGTCGATGGCCGGCGCGGTGAACGCCGACGAACGGGGCAGGCAGATCTTCGAGGCCCGCTGCGCCGCGTGCCATCAGTTGCCGGATCCCGCCTCGCTGAAGCCGAAGCAGTGGCGTCTGGTGCTGATGACGATGCAGAAACGGATGCAGAAAAGCGGCCTGCCGCCACTGAGTGACGATGAGTTCGGCCTGGTGCTGGATTATCTTGCCGGCGAGGCGGGGCGCTGACATGGTGAGGCGAGCAATCGCGCCGCTTTTTCTGCTTGCCGCGCTGTTCGGCGCCGACGCGTGGGCCGACCCCTATGCCGGGATGGGGGTGGTCCGGCCGGACGCCCCGGCGGAAGCGCCCTCGTTCGAGCTGATCGAGTTGTCGGGGGCGCGGGTTTCGCTCGATTCCCTCGCCGGCAAGGTCGTGCTGCTCAATTTCTGGGCGACCTGGTGTGCCCCGTGTCGCAGCGAGATGCCGGGCATGGAACGCGTGTGGCAGCAGTACCGCGACCGGGGATTCGCGGTCGTCGCAGTCTCGGTCGACGCGGGAGGCGAGAAGCGGATCGCCGGTTTTGTCCGGCGCCTGAAACTGGGTTATCCGATACTGCTGGATCCGGACAGCGAGGTGGCCGAGCGCTATAACGTCAGCGGCCTGCCTGCCAGTTTCCTGATCGACAGGGAGGGCAGGGTCATCGGCCGCATGATAGGCAGTCGGGAATGGGACAGCCCGGAAGCGATCAGGCTTATCGAGCATCTGCTGGGATTATGAAGTCGATCTGACCTGCTACAATCCGGGGTCATGCTACTGCTCGAATATCTCGTCATCACCTTCCTCGCGGTCTTCGTCATCGTCAATCCGCTGACGACGGCCTTCGTGTTCATGTCGCTCTTGCCGCACGCCCCGGAGGAGCAGCGGCGGGCCATCGCATTGCGTTCGGTCAAGATCGCAACCGGGGTGTTCTTCGTGTTCGCGTCGATCGGCGGCATCCTGTTCCAGCTGTTCGGCATCACGCTCGCGGCGTTTCGCATCGCCGGCGGCCTGATCCTGTTCGGCATTGCGATGGGCATGATTCGCAGGAAGCCTGAAACCGAATTGAAGCAGGCTGAGGCGGCGCAGGCCGACCAGGCGCGGATCACCGATGACATCTCGGTGATCCCGCTGGCGATCCCGTTCATCAGCGGGCCGGGCTCGATCGCGACGGTGATGATCCTGACCAGCGAGGCGCCGTCGGGCGCGCACACGGCGCTGGTCTATTTCGCGGTGCTCGTGACGATGGCCGCGTGCTACTTCGCGATGATTTATTCGCGCTATATTGTCCGGCTGCTCGGCGAGTCCGGCAAGGAGATCCTGACGCGGATCTTCGGGCTGATCCTCGCCGTGCTCGCGGTGCAGTTCGTCATCAACGGCGTCAGCGAGGCGGTGACCGCCTATATGATCAGGTACGACCTGCTGGACGCCGCCGCCGGGGCATTGTCATCCGGGGCAGGGGATGCAGTAGAATAATCGTCATGAACCTGCGGACCCTGATCTTCCTGCTCTGCGCCGGCGCGCTGGTCGCGCTGGCCGCTTGCAGCCGCGAGGACTTCGGCGGGACCTCGGCCAAGCGTGGCGCGGTCGTCGAACAGGAGCTGTTCTCACTGGCGCGCATGAACGGCTGTCTCGAATGCCATACCGCGACCTCGTCGAAATTCGGTCCGTCGTGGAACGAGATTGCGAAGCGCTACCAGGACGCGCCGCCCGAGGCCGCCCGCGAGATCCTGATCGAGAGCGTGCGCAATGGCAGCCAGGGTCAGTACATCAACTGGAAGGCCGATGAAGGCATGCCGCCGCTGAAGGGCCGCGTGTCCGACGCGCATATCGAGAAGCTCGTCGACCATATCCTCGCGCTGCGCCCGTCTTCGTGAAACACGCGTCCCGCTTCGCGCTGATCGGACTGCTCGTGCTGGTGAGCGCCTGCGCGACCTCGCCGACCGGGCGCAAGCAACTGACGCTGATCCCGGAGTCGCAGATGGCCTCGATGGGCACGCAGGCCTTCACCCAGTTGCGCGAGGAGACGCCTGCGGTGGCGGAAACGGTGCTCGACGCCTATGTCCAGTGCGTCGCCCGCGCGATCATCGCGGTGCCCGAGGTCCAGCGCTGGAGCACGGACTGGGAGGTCGTCGTCTTCGATGACGGCCAGGTCAATGCCTTTGCGTTGCCGGGCGGCAAGATCGGCGTCTATCGCGGCTTGCTGACGGTCGCCGGGACGCCGGGACAGCTCGCGGCGGTCATCGGACATGAGGTCGGCCATGTGCTCGCGCGTCACGGCAACGAGCGGGTATCGCAAAACTTCGCGGTCGGCCAGACGCTGGCGCTGGTGGAGGCGTGGATGGTCGCCGGCAATCGCGCGCACCGGGAGACCGCGATGGCCGCGCTCGGGATCGGCGCCCAGGTCGGTGTGCTGCTGCCATTCAGTCGCAGCCATGAAAGTGAGGCCGACGAGATCGGCCAGGAACTGATGGCGCGCGCCGGCTTCGACCCCGCCGAGGCTGTCGCGTTGTGGCGCAACATGGCCAGGGCCGGCGGCGGCGGACCGGAATTCCTGTCGACGCATCCCGCGCATGACACCCGCATCCGCGACCTGCAGGCGGGCGTCGACCGCTTCGCCGGACTCTATCGGGACGCCCGTGCCGCGGGTCTGCGCCCCGATTGCCGGCCACCGGGCTGATCCCCGGCGGCGGTGTCAGCAAGTTCCAGAACAGGCCTCAGATAACTGCGCCAACTGCCTGACCGGAATGAAGATCATGCAATCGTTTCAGGCCCCTATCCGAACCCGGCGCGATCGGCAATAATAGTCCCCGCGTAGCCGGGATTTCCGTACCACGACCATCGAGAGGGCCTGCCATATGTCGACCGCCACCCGGACCATCCCTCTCCGTGTTGTCCAGCAGACCTGGTTACGCAGCGAACGCATGTTCTATCTCGACCCTTCGGAGAACTCGGTCGATGGCTGGTTCTTCAAGGTGCGTGGTCCGCGTTTCTTCGGTCCCTACGCCAGCCGCGGCGAGGCCGACCGGGTGCTGCGCCGCATCGTCAACGACTACCAGGCCGCGAACGATACCAGCGGCCGCTGACCGCGGCATCGTGCCGACTGTCGCCGATCGGCGACTGTCCCGCCGGCGCCATCATCGATTCGTCTTCAGGAACTGACGACGGAATCCGACATCTGTATACTGTCGGGTTCCCGGCTCGTCCGCGCTCGACTCAATACTGCCAGGCAGCGTCTGCCAACGATTTCAGGAAGAATACGTGACGCGAGCATTACTGAAGTTCACCCTGACGATCATCGCCATCTCGTTCATCGCCGCCTGCGCGCCGGGGCTCGGGCTGATCGACCACGCCGAAATTGAAGACATCGAGAATCGCCTCGACCGTCATGACGCGCGGCTGGCAGAATTCGAACGCGAGCATGCCCGCGCGCATGAGCGTCTGTCGCTGGAGCAGCGGCTCTCGTCCGGTGCGTTGATGCAGACCATGGTCGCGGAGTTCGCGCGTCTGACCTGTGAACCGGCGCCGGCGCAGGAATGCGGCGATGACGAGGCGCGCGATACCCGCAATGCCCGCGGACCGGTACCCGGCGGCCGCACCGTCGTGCAGCTCGAAGACCGCCAGGTCGTCGGCGGCATCGAGAAGGTGTTACTGTCGCCGCCGGGACTGGTGCTCGAGGCGCGCATCGACACCGGCGCGGAGTCGGCCTCGCTGGACGCCCGCGACATGCAGGAGTTCGAGCGCGACGGCAACCGCTGGGTACGATTCAATCTCGTCGATCGCGACTCCGGCGAGGCCTTCGTCATCGAGCGCCGCATCGTCCGTCATGTGCGCATCCTCCAGTCGACGCAGGAGTCTGCCGGTGATGCCGAGCGTCGCCCGGTCGTCGAATTCCGACTGACCCTCGGAGAGGTCGTGCAGACCGCCGAATTCACGCTGTCCGATCGTTCCCATCTGAGTTTCCCTGTGCTGATCGGTCGCAACGTGCTGCAGGATCTCATGGTCGTCGACGTCGGGCGGACCCATATCGCACCGCCCCGCATCGTCCCCGCCGACAGCGACGACTGATTCGATGTCGCGGCCGCTGTTCTACGGCTTCATCCTGCTGATGATCACGGTTGGTCTCGTCACCGCCTGGCTGCGCCAGGCCGAGACCGGTATCCCGTTCCTGCCGGGCGAACAGCAACCGGTGTGGATGGTCGAGGCCCGCGTCGATTTCGTCGCCGCCGACGGCCCGGTGCTCCTGAGCCTGAACATCCCCGATGACCCGCCCGGCTTCCGGGTCTTCATCGAGCAGACCGCATCGCCGGGCTACGGCTTTGCAATCGTCGAGCATGACGGCCACCGCCGCGGGGAATGGTCGGTGCGCCAGGCATCCGGCCGGCAGACGCTGTATTACAAGATCCAGGTCATCCCCGATCGTGATGTCAGCGATCCCGGCGGGCGCGAGCCGCCGCCACCCGCCGGTCCGGTATTCTGGGAGCAACCGGAGGCGACCGCGGCCGAACAGCTGCTGGCCAGCGCGAGCGCGCGGTCGAGCACGCCGGAGAGCATGGCCCGCGAGCTGATTCGCGAGCTGTCCGCCACTGATCCGTCGCAGAATGCCGCCTTGCTGCTGACCAATCACCGCCGCATCGACCTGCTCGCGCGCCTGCTGACCCAGGCCGGAATTCCGGCCAGGATCTCGATGGGTCTGTCGCTGGAGGATGCCCGCCGCAACCAGACCCTGACGTCGGTGATCGAGATTTTCACCGATGGCCGCTGGGTCGTCTTCGATCCGGTCAGTGGTCAGCAGGGCAAGCCCGAGAACCTGCTGCTGTGGCATCGGGGTGGCAGCTCGCTGGTCGACCTGATCGGCGGCAGCGGTTCCCAGGTCAGCTTCTCGATGATTCGCCAGGCGGTGCCGGCGCTCGAACTGGCCCAGGCCCAGATCGACGAAGGCGGCTTCGGTCTGCTCAGCATCCATCGCCTGCCGATCGAGGAACAGAGCGTGTTCAAACTGCTGCTGTTGCTGCCGATCGGCGCGCTGGTCACCGTGTTCATGCGCATCATGGTCGGCGTGCGCACCTCCGGCACATTCATGCCGGTGCTGATCTCGCTGGCCTTCCTGCAGACCTCGCTGGTGCCCGGACTCGTCAATTTCGTCGCCATCGTTGCGCTGGGCCTGCTGCTGCGCAGTTATCTGTCCTATCTGAACCTGTTACTGGTCGCACGCATCGCGACGATCATCGTCATCGTGATCTTCATCATCGCGACGATGAGCCTGCTCGGCTACCAGCTCGGCTTCAATACCGGCATGACTGTCGCATTCTTCCCGATCATCATCATCGCGTGGACCATCGAACGTATGTCGATCCTGTGGGAGGAGGAGGGGCCATGGGAGGTGCTGGTCCAGGGCAGCGGCAGCCTGCTGGTCGCGATCCTCGCCTACCTGCTGATGCAGCATCCGCTGGCGGGACACCTGAGTTTCAATTTCCCGGAACTGAACCTCGTGCTCATCGCCCTGATCATGCTGATGGGCCAGTACACCGGCTATCGCCTGCTCGAGCTGCGCCGCTTCCGCGATGTCGAGGAGAATGCGCGTTGATGCTGATCAATCCTTTCCGGTTGCAGCGGGCCGGCATCCTCGGCATGAATTGCCGCAATATCGATTTCATCGGCAGATACAATGAGCGCAGGCGTTTCCCGCTGGTCGACGACAAGCTCAAGACCAAGCTGCTCGCCCATGAGTACGGGCTGGCGACGCCGTTGCTGCGCTTCGTCATCCGCAGCCAGCACGAGATCCGTCGCGTCGACAGCCAGCTTGGCGAACTCGACGGCTTTGCGATCAAGCCGGCGCGGGGTTCGGGCGGGAAGGGCATCCTGATCATCACCGGCCGGCACGGGGACCGCTTCATCAAGTCTTCCGGCAAGGAGATCAGTATCGACGACATCCGCCGTCACCTGTCGAATATTCTCGCCGGACTGTATTCCCTGGCGGGATCGCCGGACACCGCGATCATCGAGGACCTGATCCACCTGAGTCCGCAATTCGAGGGCTATTCCCATGAAGGGATCCCGGACATCCGCATCATCGTGTTTCGCGGATACCCGGTGATGGCGATGCTGCGCCTGTCGACGCATGCCTCCGACGGCAAGGCCAATCTTCATCAGGGCGCGATCGGCGTCGGGCTCGACATTGCGAGCGGCAAGGCCATCCATGCGGTGCAGTTCGGGCGCCGTGTGCAGGTGCATCCCGACACCGGCAAGCGGCTGGACGAGATCACGACCCCCGACTGGCAGGTCCTGCTGACGCTGGCCGCGCGTTGCTATGAGATGACCGGGCTGGGCTATATCGGCGCCGATCTCGTCCTCGACCGCAAGCACGGCCCCGCGTTGCTTGAACTCAACGCGCGGCCCGGTCTCGCGATACAGATCGCGAATGGCAGCGGCTTGCTGCCGCGACTGCGCCGCGTCGAGTCGCTCGGAGATCGCGCCGAAGCCCCGGAGGCCCGCGTCGCCTGGGCGATGCGGGCCTTCGCCGGCGATGGCGCCCCTGCACCAGGACAGGGAGAGAGGACATGAAACTGCTCGGCATTGCAGGCAGCCTGCGTGCTGCCTCCTGGCACCAGCGCCTGCTGACGGAGGCCGCGGCGATGCTGCCCGGCGGGGTGACGCTGGAGCGCCAGCCCATCGATATGCTGCCGCACTACAATGCCGATCTCGACGGCGAGAATCCGCCCGCCGCGGTCGTTGCCCTGCGCGAGGCTATCAGCGCCGCCGATGCGCTGTTGTTCATGACGCCGGAATACAACTACAGCATCCCCGGAGTACTCAAGAACGCGATCGACTGGGCCTCGCGGCCTGCCTACAAGTCACCGCTGGCCGGCAAGCCCGCCGGTGTCATCACCTCATCACCCGGCGCGATCGGCGGCGCGCGGGCGCAGGCCCATCTGAAGTTGGTGCTGGCGGGCACGCTGACGCCGGTCTACCCGGCGCCGGAGCTTGCGCTGTCATCGGTAGCCACGCTGTTCGACGACGAGGGCAGACTGGCGGATGCCGACACGCGCAAGCGTCTGCAACGCTATCTGGATGGCTTCGTCGCCTGGGCCGGATCCCGGCCGGCCTGATCCCCTCGCCTCAGCGCCGTGCCTCGACGCGGTCGAGGAGGGCGCGGATGCGCAACGCATTGGCGCCGGCATCGCCGCGTCCGACCCGGGACTTCGAACGCACGTCGATCATCGACCCCGCGCCATGCGCGGTGACGCGCACGACGACATCGTCGCGAAAGCCGAACCAGAAGGTCGTTGCGACGGCCTCGATCCGGCCGGTAGCCGGTTCCGCATCGATGATCTCCCATCCCGAGGCGCGGACGGCATCGAGCGCGAGCGCGAACGCGGCGTCGACGCCGATGTCGAGTTCGAGCGGAACGATATCGGGGTAGGCTTCGCGCTGCTGCGCGGCTACCTCTTCGCCGGCATAGTCCGGCGGGTTCGGCGAGCCGGCGCGCAAAGGCAGGATCGCGACAAAGGCCGGGGGATTCGCGGTGTCGGTGCTGATATCGTGTATCGGCGGTACGCTGCGCGCGAGCTGCATCCATTGCAGGGGCACCGAGATTACCGCAACTGCGACCAGCACGACGATCCCGGCGGCCGCGGTCTCGCGCGGCCGCCGGCGCACCAGCGAAATCAGCAGCGCCAGCAGGGCGAGCGCGCCGCCGCCAAGCGCGAGCCACGCGCCCCAGCGCAGGAGTTGGAAGCCGGTGCGGAAGTCCCACCAGCCCCAGCGATGACCGAAGCCTGAGAACACGGCGAGCAGCATCGCAAGCCCGACCACGGTCATCGCGGCGATGACCAGGCGGGCAACCAGTCGGGAATGGGCAGGGGCGGACATGGGCTGCTCCTTCAGCGTCGATGTCACGAGCATAACGGATGCGATTGTCGCCCGGCAAACGGGCGCGGGTCGAATCAGCCGAGTTCGCGCAGGCGGATGGGCCGTTCGATGGCGTAACCCTGCACGTAATCTACGCCGATCTCGCGCAGCATCGTCAATACGGCGTCGTTCTCGACACTCTCGGCGATGATCTTCTTGCCCATGAAATGCCCGATCTCGGTGATCGAGCGTACTACCGCATAATCGGCGGGATTCTCGTCCATGGCGCGGACGAAGTTGCCGTCAATCTTGAGGTAGTCGACCGGCAGATTCTTCAGATAGACATAGGAAGACAGGCCGCTGCCGAAGTCATCGAGCGAAAAACTGCAGCCGGTCTCGCGCATCGAGGTGATGAACTCGGCGGCATCGGACAGGCTGGTGATGCCGGCGGTCTCCGTGATCTCGAAGCAGACATGCTCCATTGGCGCGCCGCTGGCATTGATCTCGGCGCGCAGGAATTCGCGGAAGGCCTCGTCGCTGATCGAGCAGCCGGACAGGTTGATTGCGAAGCCGCCGATGGTGCCGAGGCGGTCACGATGGTCGGCGATATAGCGCAGCATCGTCGATACGACCCAGCGATCGATCGCCGGCATGCGCTGGTAGTGCTCTGCGGTGATGATGAAACGCTGCGGCGAGACCAGGGCGCCATGCTCATCGGTGACCCCGAGCAGGATCTCGCTGTGATGCGGGGTCGCCATCATGTCGCGGGCATCAACCGGCATGATGCGCTGGCAGCGCAGTTCCAGCGATCCTTCCGCGAGCGCCCGGTCGATCCGGTTCAGCCACATCAGGGTCTCGCTGTGTTCCGACTGGGTGACGCTGTCGGGGTGGTGGACATGATAACGGTTGACGCCGGCGCTGCGCGCTGCGCGGCAACTCAACTCCGCCGCCTGCATCAGTGATGCCACGCTGTCGAAACCTGCCAGTCCGACCACACCGATGCCGGCGGCGACCGTCCGTTCCTCATCGCCCCAGTGATAACGATAGTCACGCAGGGATGCCAGCAGGTTTTCGGCAAACGACTGTGTCTGCGCCTCGTCCTGCTCTGCGAGCAGGATGCCGAATTCATCAGAACCGATGCGCGCGACGGTGACGGGGGCTCCGGCGACGCGCAGCAGGTCCGCGATCCCGCGCAGGACGCGATCCCCGGTCTCGTTGCCGCAGATGGTGTTGATGGCGCTGAATTGCGCAAGATCAAGGTGCAGCAGACCATGGGGGATACCGGCCGCACTGGTGCGGTCGAGCGCGAGCTGCAGCCGACGTTCGAATTCCTGGCGGTTCAACAGACCGGTCAGCGCATCATGGGTGGTCTCGTGCAGCAGCTGGCGATGCAGGTTCTGCAACATCGTGTATTGCGCGCGGTCGAGCGCCGGCTCGTCCGCGCTCTCGATGATCGCCGCCTCGCCGGAGGCGAAGGCGCGGGCAAGGGCCGGCGCGTCGAGGCTCGCCTCCCTGAGGCCGAGCACGTTGACGAATACATAGCGCCCGCGATCCTTCGAGATCCACGCCAGGCGCAGGCGCTGTGATCGGGCCGGACGGGTCGAAAACAGTACCCAGTCGCCGGTCTTCATGCGTCCGAGACGCCGCATCCATTCGCGCGTTGCCGCGTCGACGCTGGCGTCATCCGCGACTACGGGCACATCCGTTTCCGTCTCGCAGCGCTCGATGACCTCACGCAGATTTTCGGCATAGGCCTCGTTCTGGACGCGAATCAGCAGGTCGAGCTTCTTCAGCGCCTTCTCGAACGCCGCCGGGTCGGGATGCTCCCCGACGCTGACTGCCTCGACGAGGCGGTCGACCTCGCGTCGCAGGGCATCGCCGGCGCCGCCGTCGGCGCCCTCGCGGAGTTCCAGCCGGGCAATGCGATTGATGACCTCGCGCGCCGCGTGCCCGCGGTCGGTCAGAATCGTGTCGTCGCGCAAGGCGAGCTTCAGCAAGGGCACTTCGAGCTGGCGCAGCCAGGGCTGGACGCTGCTGCCGACCAGGCCGTCATTGTGCAGCGACGAGAACAGGGTGTCGGCGACATCGATGATCCCATCCTCGCGCGCGCCGAGGCGGGATTGGCCGCTGTCGGGATCGCCGACCAGACCGAGGACCCGTTCCCGCAGCGGCATCGAGCGGACGCCGCCGGCGTCCGCAGCCGACGACGCGGCGTTGCCACGCGACAGTGCCGCAATGATTTCATCCGCGCCCAGCACCACGACCGACGGCGCCAGGCCGTCGTCCGGCCGGGCCGGCGCGGCCTCGGCGTGACCATACTGCCGGCGCAGCCGGCGAATGTCCTGCACGATCTGGTAGAGGTCCCGGTCCATGCCGGTGACGGTGTCAGCGCCAGGCGCGTGGCCGCCGGCCGGATCCGCGCCCGCGCCTGAAGTCGCGGCCTCGGCGTGGGCCGCTGCATCCGCCGGACCGGCCCCGGCTGCGCGGTGGTCGTGGCGGACGATCCTGTGGCTGATCTCGGTAAGCACGCCGCGTTCGATCAGCAGGGCGTTGAGATCGCGGCACAGCGATTCCATCCAGCCGGCCAGCAGCGGCTTGAAGATCTCGTTGCAGGCCTGGCGCACGTCGCGTGCCGGCTGCAGATGCTCGACGACTTCCTGGAAGGCCTCCGCGAACACATGCGGGCTGAAGGGGTTGTTCTGATGGTCGATGGTCTTGCCCGTCAGCTCGGCGAGGCGCCGCTCGAGGTCGGTCAGCGGCGCACCGACGCGGGACTCGACATGATTGGCGATCTCGCCGACTGACAGCCATTCCTCGAGTTCGTCATTGCCGAGCAGCGACAGCGGCTGGCTGGCGGCCGGTTCGGCGGGCTTGCGCTCCTCGTCGATGTGCGCGGTGACGGTGGAGACGAAGCGTTTCACGAGATCTGTGCGTTCGCTGCGCAGCATGTTTGCGAACACCGCGCGTGCCTGCTGACCGCCCGCCGACGTCAGCACTGCGGCACCGCCGGCGGACATCTCGGCGATCAGCTGCTTGAGGGCATCCTCGATCAGGCGCGCGCTGGCGGCCAGCACCCGTTCCCGGCAGGTGGTCAGCAACTGCTTCGCCGCCGCAGGGTCCGGCCTCGACGGGGGGACGGCAGGGGAGGCGCGGCGTGTGGTGCGCCAGGATTCGGCACAGCGGATCAGTACGCGCAGGGCCGCGGGGTCCGGCGCCAGCAGCGCGACGCCGGCGCTGTCGGCAGTGGTGCGCACCATGCGCGCGCGCAGGCGGATATCGACGCCGTTCGGGCCTTCCGGCCAGCGCGCCCGTACCTCGACCTCGTCGCCGACGACCGGGAACCAGTCACCGCTATCCTGCGGCTGCCAGGTCAAAAGCAGGCCGCCGGCGCAGAAATCACGGATTTCGCAACGGACCTGCGCGCCGCCGTTGGCGCCGATACAGGTCGCCGCGAGGCGCAGTGGTATCCTCGGATAGGCGCGCTTGTCCGCGCCACGCGGGGGTTGTCGGGTCATCCTTGTCGGTGCCTGGGCCATTTCGAGGTCGCAGATCGGCGCTAGCTGCTTAAGCTATCGGCGTTTTTAGGGTAAGGTTGAACCAGTTCACGAAAGCGCCAGACGGGCGCGCAACGAAGGAGGCTCGAACATGCGGAAAATGGCGGTCAGTCTGGTGGCGGCGGGACTGTTCCTCGCGGCGGGGTGGGCGGTTGCGGCGACGCCTTCCGCGGACGGCGCAAAGGCCTACATCATCAGTCCCGCGGACGGCGCGGCGGTGAAGGGTCCGTTCACGGTCCGTTTCGGGCTTCGTGGCATGGGTGTCGCGCCGGCCGGTGTCGAGGCCCCGAATACCGGCCATCACCACCTGCTGATCAACGTCGACCCGTTGCCGCCGCTCGACCAGCCGCTGCCCGCTGACGAGCGTCACCGTCACTTCGGCGCCGGCCAGACCGAGGTCGAGCTCGACCTGCCGCCCGGCAAGTACACGCTGCAATTGATCCTCGGCGACCACAACCACGTCCCGCACGACCCGCCGCTGGTGTCGGAGCAGATCCGCATCACCGTCAAATAGCCTCGTCGCCCGGCCCGCGTCATCGTCCGGCCCGGGTCACCGGCGACCACAGCACTATCAGCAGGGGCACGTCCGGGGGCAATGCCTTTCAGGAGCCTCCGAGACAGGATGTCTCGGCGGCAGCCCCCAGGGATGGGTTCATGGCGGTCCTGAAAGGCATTGACCCCGGGCGTGCCCCGGATCTGCCGTCACCGCAGTCGCCGGTGACCCGGGCCGGGCGAAGGCGCGACTAGCGGCGCCAGTCGGGATGGGGGTAGAGCGGGCGCAGCAGCAGGCCGGTCGCAAGACCGGACAACGCGCCGAAGAGGTGGGCATCGACGATGACGAGACCGCCGGCGAGGTCCTCGGTGCCCGGCAGCGGGCCGGAGAGCTGCTCCCAGGTCAGCTTCAGCACCAGCAGACCGAGCAGCAGCCATTCGGCGCGATAGCCGGCGTAGATCCCGCCGAGCGCACCGGCGACGAACAAGCCATGCAGCAGGCCGGAAAGCCCGACGTACCAGTTCAGCGCCGGGTGCAGGGTCAGCAGACCGAGACTGACGCCGAGGGCGCAGGCCACCACTACCAGCAGCCATTGCAGCTGGTTCAGACGGGCGCTGAACAGCAGCCAGATCAGCACCAGGCCGCCGGCATTCAGCGCGAAATGACTCCAGTTGAGATGCACGAGATGCGCGGTCAGCAGGCGCCAGACCTCGCCAGCGAGGATCGCATCGCGTTCGTAACGCAGCGACAGCATCGGCAGCAGGCCGCCGATCATCACCGCCAGCGCCAGCGACAGCATTGCTGCGGGCAGGAGCCAGGCTTGCCAGGCCGGTCGCTGCGCGCCGGGGTGGTCCTTGTCAGGCATCTTCGAGTGATCTCATGATCGCATCGCGCAGGCGGTCGAGCCGGGCGTTGTCGCGTATCGGTTCATTGTCCTTGTCGGTGATGAAGAATACATCCTCGACCCGCTCGCCGAAAGTCGCGATCTTTGCGTTCTGCAGGCGCACCCCGCACTCGACGAAGGCGCGGCCGATGCGGGCGAGCAGGCCGGGACGGTCGACCGTGACCAGCTCCATGATCGTGTAACGCTGACGTGCATCGTCGCTGAAACTGACGCGGGTCGGGATCAGGAAATGCCGCAGCCGTCGCGTCGGCCGCCGCGTCACCCGGATTGCGCTGACGTCGCCCTGCGCAATGCGGCGGGCGATGGTGTCGTGGATCTCCCGGATCGCGCCCGCGTCCCGGATCGGCTTGCCGGCGTCATTGAGCACGATATAGGTGTCGAGGGTGTAACCGCTGCGGGTGGTCGTGATGCGCGCATCCAGCACGTTCAACATCAGCTGGTCCAGCGCGCTGGTGGTCAGCGCGAACAGGTGGTCCTGGTCATGGGTGTAGAGGAAGATGCCGGTGCCGCCGCGCACGGTCTCCTCGCGGATCGCGATCAGCGGCAGCGCGGCAGGATCGTTTTCGAGAATCAGTCGCGCGTGCCAGGCGATCTCGTCGGCGGTATGGCGCAGGAAGTATTCTTCCTCATCGAACTGCGCCCACAGTTCACCGGCCGCCGCGCGCGATGCCGCCGGCAGCAGCGCCAGCGCTGCTGCGCGCGTCTCGTCGATCATCTCCCGGCTCTCGACAGGATTGTCGAGGCCACGATTCAACGCACGTCGCGTCGACTGATAGAGGTCCTTCAGCAGCGCGTCCTTCCAGCTGTTCCACAGTGACGGGTTGGTCGCGCGGATGTCGGCGACGGTCAGCAGATAGAGGTAATCGAGGCGGTTGCGATCGCCGACCTCGCGCGCGAAGGCGGTGATCACCTCGGGGTCGCTGATGTCCTTGTGCTGCGCCGTCGACGACATCAGCAGGTGCTGGCTGACCAACCAGGAAACCAGCCGGCTGTCGTATTCGCTGATGCCGTGGTGGCGGCAGAACTCGAGGGCGTCGGTGGAACCGAGTTCGGAGTGATCACCGCCCCGGCCCTTGGCGATGTCATGGAACAGCGCGGCGAGGTAGAGCAGCTCGGGCTTTGGAATCGCCGCTGCGATGCGACTGCACAGTTCGAATTCACCGCGGTATTCCGGCACCGTGAAGCGGCGCAGGTTGCGCACGACCTGCAGGGTGTGATCATCGACGGTATAGACATGGAAGAGGTCGTACTGCATCTGGCCGACGACCTCGCCGAAGGCCGGGAAGTAGGCGGCGAGGATGCCGTAGCGGTTCATGCGCCTGAGCACATGGGTCAGGCCGTGCGGCTGGCGCAGGATCTCCATGAACAGGCTGCGGCAGCGCAGATCATTGCGGAAGCGGTCATCGATCAGGTGGCGGTGATCACGGATCAGTCGGATCGTCGAGGCGCGCACGCCCTTCAGTTGCGGGTGCTGCTGCAGCAGGAGGAAGACCTCAAGCAGCGCGAACGGATGACGCTCGAAGACCCGGGGATCGGCGGCCTCGAGATAGCCGTTGCAGGAGCGGAAGCGGCGGTTCAGCGGGTGGATCTCCTGCGGCGCGTCGTCGTGCAGGATGACCTCCTGGAACAGCTGCAGCAGCATCTCGTTGAGGCGCGCGATCTCGGTGACCGCGCGGTAATAGTCCTTCATGAATTTCTCGACGCCGAGCCGTCGCGAGTCGTCGGCATAGGCGAACATGGTCGCCAGGGTGCGCTGGTGGTCGAACAGCAGCCGGTTTTCATTGCGGCCGCTGAGCAGGTGCAGGCCATAACGCACCTTCCACAGAAAGGCCTGTCCCTGCACGAGATCGTCGTGTTCGCTCGCGGTCAGGAAACCGTGGGTGACGAGTTCGCCGAGGTTCGCGGCGCCGAAATGACGCTGAGCGACCCAGGCTACGGTCTGGATGTCGCGCAGTCCACCGGGGCCTTCCTTGACGTTGGGTTCGAGGTTGTAGGCAGTGTCGTGGTACTTGCGGTGGCGGAGCTGTTGCTCTTCGCGCTTGCCGGCGAAATAGCGGACCGCGGGCCACAGCCGCTCCGGCGCGGTGCGCGCCTGCATCGCCCGGTACAGCGCGGCGGCGCCGATAATCGGACGCGACTCCATCAGGTTCGTCATCACGGTAATATCGCGTTCGGCCTCCTGCGCGCACTGCTCGACAGTACGCACACTGTGGCCGACGTCGAGGCCGATGTCCCAGAGGAAGGCCAGAAAACGTTCCAGCGCCTCGCGGTGTGCCGGTTGCGCGTCTGTTGCAAGCAGGATCAGCAGGTCGATGTCCGAGTGCGGGTGCAGCTCGCCGCGGCCATAACCGCCGACCGCTACCAGCGCGATATCATCGCCATCCCTGTCGAAGAAGCGCTGCCATGCACGGATCATCAGCTCATCGATGAACCAGGCGCGCTGGCTGACCAGCTCGGATACCGGCGCGCTGCGGCGGAAGCGGTCGTCGAGCGCCTCGTTGATCGAGTAGAGGGTGTGGCGGAACAGTTCGACGGGGGTGGTGGTGCCGGCCAGCGCGCGGTCGAAGGAGCCGGTGAAGAACAGTTGCATGTCATTCAGCGAGGCGAAGCCCGCGGCCACGCGCGCATCCGCGGCAGGATCGCCGCCGTCCGTCGCGCCGGGGCCGGCCGCTCGGCTCAGAAGTCCTCCCCGCGGCCGCGGGTTAGCACCTCGACGCCGTCGCCGGTGACGAGCAGGGTATGTTCCCACTGCGCCGACAGGCTGCGGTCCTTGGTGACCACGGTCCAGCCGTCGGGCAACAGCTTGACGTGACGCTTGCCGGCATTGACCATCGGCTCGATGGTGAAGGTCATGCCGGCCTCCAGCGCAAAGCCGGTGCCGGGGCTGCCGTAATGCAGCACCTGGGGTTCCTCGTGGAAGTTACGACCGATGCCGTGGCCGCAGTATTCACGCACGACCGACATGCCGTGAGATTCGGCGTGACGCTGGATTGCATGACCGATGTCGCCGAGGCGCATGCCGGGTCGCACCATGCCGATGCCGATCAGCAGGCATTCGCGGCTGATCTCGGTGACGCGGCGCGCGAGTATCGACGGCTCACCGACGTAGTACATGCGGCTGGAGTCGCCGTGCCAGCCGTCCTTGAGCACGGTGACATCGATGTTGACGATATCGCCGTCCTTCAGCACCTTGTCGCCGGGTATGCCATGGCAGACCTGGTGATTGACCGAGGTGCAGATCGATTTCGGAAAGCCGTGGTAGTTCAGCGGCGCCGGGATCGCCTGCTGCACGCCGGTGATGTACTCGTGACAGATGCGGTCGAGCTCTCCGGTCGTGATTCCGGGGCGCACGTGTTCGCCGATCATGTCCAGCGCCTCGGCCGCGAGCCGGCCGGCTACGCGCATGCCCTCGATCTCCCCGGCTGTCTTGATATGCACGCCCATCTGCCTTCCGCTCATCAGATTGATCATCCTTCGTCGGGTCTCCGGCCGGGTCAGGGGTGTGGCGGGCGCCGCGCCGGGTCGCCGGCGATGCCGGGCTGTCCCGGTTACGTCCCTGTAAGGCTTGAAGATTCCGTCAGTGAACGGGTAATGGTAGCGCGATCGCGCGGGGCTTGTCAGCTGCGCCGGCGCGTGCGGCGGATTTGTGCCGGCCGTGCGGATATGGTATAAAGCGCGCGCAACGTATTATATATAAAGTACATTTGCATGGACTCGCGTATAATGCGTGGCTCGTTATAAAAATCCGCACACAGGTCTCAAGCGCGTATCCGGGTGCCTGCTCGTCAGGTAGATGCGTGCGGCCTGTGGAGGCCCAACCCGCTACAAGGAGTTTTACACCATGGCAAACGTTACGATGCGCCAGATGCTCGAGGCTGGCGTGCACTTCGGCCACCAGGCCAGGTACTGGAACCCGAAGATGGCCCCGTTCATCTACGGGGAACGCAGCAAGATTCATATCATCAACCTCGAATCGACGCTGCCGCTGTTCAATGATGCAATGAATTTTCTCGGCCGCCTCGCCGCCAACCGCGGCAGGATCCTGTTCGTCGGCACCAAGCGCGCTGCGCGCGACATCATCCAGGAGCAGGCAATTCGCTGCGGTATGCCGTATGTGAACCAGCGCTGGATGGGCGGCATGATGACCAATTTCAAGACCGTCAAGCAGTCGATCAAGCGCCTGAAGGACCTCGAGGCCCTGTTCGAAGAGGGTGGTGGTCATGAGCGCATTACCAAGAAGGAAGGCCTCAAGCACCGTCGCGAGCTGGACAAGCTTGAGCGCAGCCTCGGCGGCATCAAGGACGTACCCGGCCTGCCGGACGCGCTGTTCGTCATCGACGTCGGTCACGAGAAGATCGCGATCAGTGAGGCGATCAAGCTCGGCATCCCGGTCGTCGCGGTCGTCGATACCAACAACAGCCCCGATGGCGTCGATTACGTGATCCCCGGCAACGATGACGCGATTCACGCGATCCGGCTCTATGCCGCCGCCGCCGCGGATGCGATCGTCGAGGCCCGCGCCGCCGCGCTGCAATCGGGTGGCCAGGATGAGTTCGTCGAACTCGACGAGACCGGCGCCCCCGCAGTCGGCAAGAAGGCGGCTGACAAGCCGGCCGCCCGCAAGACCGCCCGCAAGGTCGCGGTCAAGCGCAAGACGACCGGCACCCGTGCGAAGACCGCGAAGGCGGGCGAGGATGACGCCGCTGCCGAGGCCGAAACCGCCGGTTCCGGCGACGAATGAATCTACTGCGAGGTCAGCGATAAATGGAGATATCTGCAACCCTGGTCAAGGAACTGCGTGAACGCACCGGTTCCGGCCTGATGGAATGCAAACGCGCCCTGGTCGAGACACAGGGCGACATCGAGGCGGCGATCGACCTGATGCGCAAGCAGGGCGTCGTCAAGGCGGACAAGAAGGCGGGACGCACCGCTGCCGAAGGCCGTACTGTGCTGGAGATCGCCGCTGACGGCAGCGTCGGCGCGATGGCCGAGGTCAATTGCGAGACCGACTTCGTCGCCAAGGGCGATGATTTCGTCGCCTTCGCCGGCCAGGTGCTGCGGCGCGCGATTGACGAGGACGTCGGGGACGTCGAGGCCCTCGCGGCATTGCCGTACGAGAAGGGCGGCGAGCAGACCCTCGATCTCGCTCGCCGCGAGCTGGTCGCGAAGATCGGTGAGAACATCAGTGTGCGTCGCGTCGCGATCTTCCGCGGCGGCAAGGGCGCGGTCGTCGGCGGTTATGTGCACGGCGATCGCATCGGCGTGCTGGTCGAACTCGCGGGCGGCGAAGCCGGTCTGGCGAAGGACATCGCGATGCACATCGCGGCCAGCAAGCCGCTGGCGGTGTCCGAGGACGAGGTCGATGCGGCAGTCATCGAGCGCGAGCGCGAGATTTTCTCCGCTCAGGCGGCCGACAGCGGCAAACCGGCCGACATCATCGACAAGATGGTGGCGGGCCGGATCCGCAAGTTCCTCGCCGAGATCACGCTGGTCGGACAGCCCTTCGTCAAGGATCCCGACGTCACCGTGGGCAAGCTGCTGGAAAAGGCCGGGGCGCGGGTCGTGCGTTTCCGCCGTTTCGAGGTCGGCGAGGGCGTCGAGAAGGCGTCGGCGAATTTCGCCGACGAGGTCATGGCCCAGGTTCGCGGAGGCGCCTGAGCCGATGCCGGATACCGCTCGCAAACCGCTCTACGGCAGGATACTGCTCAAGCTGAGCGGTGAGGCGCTGATGGGCGACGATGACTACGGCGTCAATCCGGCGGTCGTCAAGCGTATCGCCAACGAGGTCAAGGGACTGGTCGACGACGGCGTGCAGGTGGCGCTGGTCGTCGGCGGCGGCAACATCTT
>CAYLKC010000020.1:10671-25880 GCA_964384095.1 uncultured Chromatiales bacterium | reverse complement strand
CCGACCTCATCGTCCGCTATCTCGAGCAAATCGGCGTCGACCATGTCTTCGGCGTCCCCGGCGGCGCAATCGAACCGTTTTACAATGCCCTCGCGCGCAGTCAGCGCCGCGGTCGCATCACCCCGGTGGTCGCCCGTCATGAGGCCGGCGCCGCCTTCATGGCCGATGGCTATGCCCGCGAGACCGGCCGGCTCGGCGTGTGCTGCGCGACCACCGGCCCCGGCACGACCAACCTGATCACCGGCGTCGCCAGCGCCTTCCAGGACAACATTCCGATGCTGGTCATCACCGCGCAGACGCCGCTCGAGAGTTTCGGCAATGGCGCGGTACAGGAATCCTCCTGCACCGCGGTCGACACAGTCGCGATGATGCACCACTGCACGCATTACAACACGCTGGTGTCGCATCTGAAGCAACTCGAGCGCAAGCTCGTCGCTGCGATCACGCTGGCCTTCCAGGCCCGCGGCCCGGTCCATCTCAGCATACCGCTCGACCTGCTGAGGTCGCCGCTCGAGGCCAGCGGACGTCCAGTCAACATCGCCTCGCTGATACGTCAGCCGCGCAGCAGCGACCACGAACGCGTCCGTCAGCTCGCACAGCGGGTCCGCGGCGCCAGCCAGATCGTCGTCGTCATCGGTGAGGGCTGCCGCGACGCGATGCCGGTGATCCTCGACTTCGTCGAGCGCCGGGGCGCGATCCTCGTCACCACGCCACAGGCCAAGGGCCTCGCTGACGCCTATCACCCACATTATCGCGGCGTCTGCGGACTCGCCGGTCATCGCAGCGCCAGTGAGCGGTTGCTGCATCCGTCCACCGACCTGGTGCTGATCGCGGGCTCCGCGCTCGATGAACAGGCCGCCCAGGGCTGGCTGCACTCCGGCAAACTCGACGGCAAACTCGTGCATGTCGACAGCCTCGCCCGCCACTTCGTGCGTTCGCAACACGCCGACCTGCATGTCTGCGGCGACATCGAGACCCTGTTCCGGGATCTGCTCGATGAATTGTCCGGCACCGGCACGACCCGGCTGCCGCCCTGGGACATGGGCAACCAGCGGCTGGCCTGCTACCCGAACGTCGTCGCCTTCGATCGCCGCAGCCGCGACCGCCGCGGTCATGTCGCAGCTGCCGAAGACGGCAACGACCGGCGCAGGCGTGAGCGCCGCAGCGGCAACGGCACCCCCTTGTTCAGCCGTCGCTTCTCGCTTGCCGACGAGGCCAAGTACATCCAGGACTCGGAACCTCTGCGCCCGCAGCGCCTGATGTACGAGCTGTCGCGGCTGTTCCCGCCGGACACCCGTTTCCTCGCCGACATCGGCAACAGTTTTCTATGGGGCATTCACTACCTGCATCCCTGGCATCCGGAGCATGGTGGGCGCTCGGGCGCCCTCGACTGGTTTCGCACCAGTATGGGCTTTGCCTCGATGGGCTGGGCGATCGGCGCCGCCGTCGGCACCGCGATCGCCAACCCGCGCGCGCCCGTCGTCTGCATCGTCGGTGATGGCAGCTACCTGATGAGCGGCCAGGAACTGACCGCCGCTGTCCAGCACCGGCTCAAGACCATCTTCATCGTACTGAACGACCAGATGCTCGGCACCGTGCGCCACGGCCAGCAACTCGCGCACGCGGAGGCGATCGGTTACGAGCTCCCGCCGGTCGACTATGCCGCGATCGCCCGCGGCATGGGCGTCGAGGCATGGACCGTCAGGACGGCGGCCGACTTCGATGACATCGACATCGCCCACCTGTGCCGCCGCCAGGCGCCGGCGCTGATCGATGTCCATATCGACGGCGATGAAGTACCGCCGCTGGCTGAAAGGATGCAGATGCTGGTGACTGAACTGCATATTTTCTGAGCGCCTTTCTTCATTTCATGCCATCACCGGAGACCAACCTCCCGCCATTGCCGCCAACCGACAATCGGCCACTTTGGGATATTTGGCTATCTGGGTTCCAGTTACCTGCACTGACGGCTGCTGACGAACTCGGGATCTTCACACACCTGCATCGCTCGCCTTCGACATCGGAAGATCTCACTCAAGCCCTTGGTCTGTCCATGCGTTCGACCGAGGCACTGCTGAACATGCTCGCGGCTATGGGGTTCATCGTCAAATTAGACGATGCGTACCATCTGAATGATCTGTCACGCAGCTATCTGCTTTCGGAAAGCCCGCATTATTGGGGCGGGGTTCTTCATACCGTTCGCGATATGCCCGTTAGCCATGCGATGATCATGGACGCTGTAAGACACGATTCTGCGAACTCAATGTCAAAATACGGGCGTCGCAAATTTACAGACGACTGGAAACAGGAGTCCATGACAGATGAGCAAGCTGCGAAATTTACCGACAAGATGCATAGCCACGGCTTCGCATCCGCAATCTCCCTGTCTCGTTACCAAGCATACTTCAGGGAGCTCACGCATATCCTGGATGTTGGCGGTGGCTCCGGATGTTATTCAATTGCGTTTGCCTCCGCTCACCCGAATCTTAAATGCACTATCGCGGACCTTCCCCAAGTCTGCAGGCATGCAGAGAAATACATCGATATGTATAGGGTGACGGACAGAGTGTCGACCATGCCGTTCGACATGTTCAGGGATACATGGCCGACTGGGCATGACGCGGTATTTATGAGCGATATATTTCATGACTGGACAATCGAAGTGTGCATTGACCTTGCAAAATCTGCTTTCAACAGCCTGCCTCGAAATGGAAAAATACTGATCAACGAAGTCCTGCTGAACGATAACCGTGTTGGTCCGCTAACTGCCAATTTATATAGCTTGGCTATGCTGGCCGTTACAGAGGGAAAGCAATATACTGCGTCCGATATTCTATCGATCCTTTCACAAGCAGGATTCACAGAATTGAATATTGATTCTTCCTATGGCTACTACAGTGTGATAAACGGACATAAACCGGCATGATCTATGAGTGACGTCGATAAGATCAGGTCGAGGGTCTGGCGTGAGGTACCGGAAGCAGATAATCCGTTTTCTCCAGCCGCTTGCTATTGTCATGGGTATGATGTTTACGGCGAAGTCCTCGACAAGGCCACTTGGTCTGAATACATATATCTACTGTTCAAGGGAGATCGTCCGGACTCTTCTAAAAGATTACTTCTTGAAAAGCTCGCTATCGCTATTGCGAATCCGGGCCCCAGAGACCATGGCGTACAGGCCGCAATGAATGGTGGTGTTGGAGGCTCCGGCAGCGCCTCATCACTGATCGCCGCACTTGCAGTTGGCGCCGGTCAACTCGGTGGCGCAAGAGAAGTATTCCATGCGTTGAAAATCTGGCACGAGTGCGACAACGACCTGCGGGCATGGAAGAGTAGAATCGGCGAACTTCGAAAAACGCCTGTCGACGTATGGCCGCAAATGGAACATCCACCGGGATTCGACCCATATGGTGTTACCTGTACAACGCCGGCAAAATCTGTACTACAGATGTTCTCGAGTATCTATCCGCACGGGGCACTTGGTTGGCTGGAGAAAAATCGACAGGATCTGGAAGATGTCGCAGGCTGCCCGCTGGCTATCCCGGGAATTTCTGCAGCAGCATTGTACGATCTGGGTTTCAGTCCTCACGAGGGTGAGATGCTTTACCTGATTCTCCGACTTCCAGGCGCCGCGGTTCATTCCATCGAGCAAGCTGGATATGGATTTCGGAATTTTCCGTTTTACCGCGATGCTGTTGTCCTGAAGGAGCAAGACGGATGAAGCAGTCAAGAGATTTGTCCGATTTTCAGGGTCGATGGGAAACAAGAATGGGTCTGGTCTTCCCGGGTGAGCGAGTGATATTCAGAGGGAAGGATTTGTTTGAAGAATTGAGAAGCATGAGCTGGATCGAATTACTATTGTACGGGATCACGGGGAGGAGATTTGACCATAATCAACTAAGATTATTCGAACAAATCTGGATAATTTGCACCAGTTACCCGGATCCTCGCATATGGAATAACCGGGTTGCATCTCTTGCAGGCACTGCAAGAAGCACCGGAGTCCTTGGTGTCAGCGCAGCGATCGCAGTCTCCGAAGCAACCATATACGGCTATAGACCGATAGTCGGCGCCCATGATTTGATAACCAGACTCAAGAAGGAGCGCGAAGGAGAAGCTGATCTGGAAAACCTTGTAGTAGAGGAAATTAGAAAGGTTAGATCTCTCCCCGGTTATGCCCGGCCGTTAATCAATGCAGATGAAAGAATCGATCCATTGCTGAGAATAGCTCGCGAACTCGACCTTGCGGACGGCCCGCATACGAGCGTTGCATTTGAGATAGAGCAGATCTTGCTGAAAAGACGATATCGAATGAGAATGAACATCGCTGCCCTGGCTGCGGCCCTCGCTGCAGATCAGGGACTGACTACAGATGAATATTATCTGTACCTGATCCCCTGTTTTATATCCGGCCTGATTCCGTGCTATCTGGAAGCTGCTGGTGCGCAGGAAGGAAGTTTTTTCCCGCTTTCATGCAACAATATCCTGTACGAAGGGAAGGAGGTCCGCCCCTGGACATGAATCCGCCGACAGTATTCCCGCAGGTTGCCTGCCCCGCATGATATCAAACCGCCTCGGTATATAATTACTATTTAATACAATCGGTTATATACGTGATCCGCCACTGGCTACTCGGATCATGATACTAAAGTATTAATTCTGAAGGCCGTTATTAGCTCTACACTATTTTATCTGCCTGTCAAGGCGCAGGTGAATCATGAGAGCAAAATTGCTGGCCAGTTTAATCCCCTTCCTGCTGACTAGCGGGAATCTCCATGCCCAGAGTGTCGCAGAGGAGGATGCACTGATGCGTGCATATGGAGATGAGGACTTCATCAGCATCGCGACAGGTACAAGACAGCTTATATCACAGGCGCCGGCGGTAGCGACTGTGATTACAGCCGATGATATCAAGGCCATGGGGGCAACAGATCTCGACCAAATACTGGAAACTGTTCCAGGATTGCATGTATCTAATTCCCCGCGCGCCTACAGCCCTCTGTACACAATTCGCGGGATCTATACGGAAAGTAATCCCCAGGTCCTGATTCTGATCAACGACATCCCGATCACGAACATTTATGTAGGTGACAGGAGCCAAGTCTGGGGCGGTATGCCGGTTAATAATATATCCCGCATTGAAATCATTCGCGGTCCCGGCTCTGCTGTATACGGAGCTGACGCATATGCCGGAACTATCAATATCATCACGAAAACACCCGATGATATTGGAGATACGCAATTTGGCGCGCGCGCCGGCTCATACAATACACGCGAGGGCTGGGTCCAGCATGGTGGCAATCTGGGTCAGACAGATTTCGCGGTCTCGCTCGAAATTCTCCGTACAGACGGACAGGATCGCACCATTGACACCGATGCCCAATCCTTTCTGGACAGCTCGGTATCGCTGGCGCCGGGTTCAGTCAATCTCGGCAGGGAAATACTCGAGACCAGAATTGATCTGCACCGCGGTAGTTGGAGATTTCGCGCGGGTTATCAGGGTCGCAGAGATGTGGAAACCGGTGCCGGTGTAGCCCAGGCACTTGATCCTGCAGGCACCAATAGCAGCGACAGATTTAATGCTGATCTGACGTATAACACATATGTCAGCAGAGATTGGGACATTACCGCGCAGATGAGTCTCTTCGATTCCAATGCCAAATCGGACCTTGTTCTGTTTCCGCCCGGCGCCTTCGGCGGAGCTTTTCCAGATGGTGTTATAGGCAGTCCGTACGTTTATGAACGCCATACACGCGGAGGCCTTTCTGCCTTCTATCACGGTATACAGAATCATAATATCCGGATCGGCATCGGAGGTATCCACAACGACTTGTACAAAACAAGAGAAAGAAAAAACTTTGCTCTGGATGGCAGTCCTCTAGGTGGAATCATCGATGTCAGCGGCGACCCATCGCAGGTCTTTATACAGCCGCAGGACAGAAAGGTCTATTACGGATTTATCCAGGATGAATGGTCGATCAATTCCGACTGGAAACTTACCGGTGGTGTCAGATACGATCACTACTCAGATTTCGGTGATACTACAAATCCGAGACTGGCGATCGTATGGCGCACTCGCTACGATCTGACAACCAAGGTTCTGTACGGACGAGCGTTCCGCGCACCTGCGTTCAATGAACTGTACAACATCAACAATCCGGTAGCTCTCGGCAACCCCAACCTGAAGCCCGAGAAAATCGATACTTACGAACTCGCGTTCAATTACCAGCCAGCCCATAATTTCCAGGCGGGGCTGAACCTTTTCACCTACCACATGAGCGACATCATTCGTTTTGTCCCGGATCCGGCACCTGCTACTTCAGTCTCCGCCCAGAATTCCGGGAATAGAGATGGCTATGGCCTCGAACTCGAATTTAAATACGACGTCAGTCGGCAGTTTCTCCTGCTCGGCAACTATGCCTACCAGAATTCGACCGAAAAGGATACCGACAGCGATGTCGCCAATGCACCGCAGCACCAAGTTTATCTGAGGACGGTCTGGCGCCCGATTCCTGACTGGTCATTCAGCGCCCAGGTTAACTGGGTCGCCGATCGCAGCCGTGATATTACCGATCCGAGACCGCGTATCGACGACTACATCATGACCGACCTCACCTTACGCTATCGACATGGCGCAACACCCTGGGAGTTTGCAATATTGGCTCGCAATATTTTCGACGAAGACGCCCGTGAACCCAGCCCTGCTCCGGGATCAATTCCGAACGACCTGCCGCTGGCGGGCCAGCATTTTCTCGCGGAGGTTCGCTATCACCTTGACAATTGGCGAGGTAAATAACAATAAAGCCCTGAATCAGTTCAGCAGCGGACGCACAGGCCGATAATTATCTGCAGATCGACACTTTAGGGTGACATCGGCAGGAATATCTTTTGCTCGCCACAAGTTGATTAAAGATGAAAAAGCCTGTACATAAGTATCTGTTTTTACTTAATATACAGGTCATTTCTGTCCTGTTGCTGGCGTTCATTGCAACCGCAGTAAACTCTGCTCGCGCCGACGTGCCACTGAGCGCTGTTCTCTACCCTGATATACGAGAACCCTTCCGCAGTGTCTTTACCACGATCGTCGAAGGTGTCAGTGAAGCGATCGACGGGCCAGTGTTAGTCCGGGTAATTCAGAATGACGAAACACCCGAGAGTATAGAGACCTGGCTCCGTACTAATGGTGTGTCCTCGACCGTCGTACTCGGCAGCCGTGGTCAGGCCTTGAGCGAGCAGTTGTCAAGAACGACACCTGTCGTTATAGGCGCCGTTCATATGTCCAGCGAGTTGTGGACAAACAGTTATTACGGCATCGCGCTCAATCCAGACCCTTCAGCCATGTTCAAACAACTCAAGGTGATCGCGCCGAGCGTCGAACGTGTGCATATCGTTTACCACAGGGAACGCGAGCAATGGCTAATTGACATGGCTAAACCGCTTGCTCTCAAGCATGGACTGACATTGAATCCTGTTCCAGTCGATACACTTCAAAATGCGGCAAACAGCTACATGGAAGTTCTGCGAGATCAGAAAAGTCGCACAGAAGCCCTGTGGTTGTCCCAGGACAGCGCCATCCTCGACGAACAGGCCGTACTTCCGATGATCCTGAAAGAGTCATGGGACAACAAGCTTATTGTATTCTCCAGCAATCCGTCGCATGTACGGCGCGGCGTACTTTTCGCACTATACCCGGATAATCAACGGATGGGCAGCCGTATAGGCGCACTGCTCATGGAGCTGCATGAGTACAGGGCACACGGACGTAACAGCGACCCGACAGGAATGCGCATGCTTGATGCCCTACATACCGCATTCAATGTCCGTACAGCCGGTCGCCTGGGCATACGCTATACACGTGAAGACCTGTCGGGTTTCGACCTCGTGTTCCCACCTCTGTAATGGCATATGACGGTGATGGACTCGCAGATATCCAGATCATACGGCCGCATGGGATTCCGCCAACAACTGGCGCTGATCTTCATTGCCGGTATTCTGCTGGCATCTCTGATATCGTCGATCGCGATCACCTGGCTGTCCGGTCAGACCATCCGCGACCGTTTTGTATTCGAGGGGCATCAGACGGCTGAGACACTGGCTGCGCAGAGTACACTGGCGCTGCTGCTGCACAGTCCGGAAAATGTGCAGGAATACGTTGAAGCGGTTTTGAGTTCGCCGGATATTGTTGCCATCGCGGTGCACGATTCTGACAGGTCACCACTGCTGACAGCGGGCATGATCAACCGGTTAGATGACTACACCGATACTATTCCGCCACGGACATTAATGATCGAGGACAGCAATCGCCAATGGCGATTCATTTCTCCGGTCTATACCACGCCATCGATGGATGAGGATTCACCGTTCACCGTGAATCCCGGACAGCCGGAGCTGATCGGCCATGTCCAGCTTGTTATGGGCAAGGAGACGATGCATGCGCTGACCGGTGACCTGCTCAAGACCAACATCATGGTCAGCTCGGTCCTCGCAGCGGCGTTGCTGGCGGCCCTCCTGCTGCTGACTCGCCGCGTCACGGGTCCGATCAAACGTCTCGCAGAAACCATGCACCGGGCGACCTCGGGTGAAACGATGATCCGCGCCTGGATCGAGGGTCCCCGCGACGTCAATGAAATGCAGACGGCATTCAACACGATGATGGACGTGCTGGAGGCTCGCGAAATCGAGCTGCGCAAGGCCCGGGATGCCGCGATCGAGACCGCTCGGCTGAAGGGCGAGTTCGCGGCGACGGTCAGTCACGAACTGAGAACTCCGCTCAACGGCGTCCTCGGCATGCTCGAACTGTTGCAGGGCATGGGTCTCAATGACCGGCAGGCGGATTATCTCGAGGTTGCGCGCAGCTCCGGGGAATCCCTGCTGGCCCTGGTCAACGACATCCTCGATTTCTCGCGCAACGATTCCGGTCAGCTCGAGGTCAACCGTGAGGACTTCTGCCTCACGGATCTCCTCGACGATATCCTCGGCCTGATCGGTACCCAGGCCAACGCCAAGGAACTGGATATCGGCTATGTGATCGACAGCGACTGCCCGGCCATGGTCAACGGGGATCGTGCCCGCCTGCACCAGGTGATCGTCAATCTGGTCGGCAATGCGATCAAATTCACCGACAAGGGTGAAATCACGATATCCGTCGAGCCGTCGGAACAATCTTGCGCCGAACGCCCGGAACTCCTTTTCCAGGTCAGGGATACGGGCATCGGCATTGCCGAGCAGGCGCACCAGCGCATTTTCGAACCTTTCCTCCAGGCAGACGGCTCGACGACCCGCAAGTACGGCGGGACCGGACTCGGCCTCGCGATCTGCAAGCAGCTCGTCGAGTTCATGGGCGGCGACATCAGCGTCAGGAGCGCCCCTGGACAGGGAAGCAGCTTCCTGGTCAGGCTGCCGTTCGACAGACCCGCATCCGCCGTCGCCGTTTCCGTGGTCGAAAGCAGGCTGGCCGGTAAGAGTATCCTCATCGTCGACGACAGCGAGATAGTCAGGCGACAGGCGCGGCGGTTGTGCGAGTCGTTCGGCATGCGACCGGTCGTCGCGCAGACTGCGCAGGAGATGTCGACGATCATCGAATCTCGCCGGGATCGCAATCCCTGTTTCGATGCCCTGCTGATCGACGCGGACCTCAAGGGTAATTTTGGCCGCCCCGTCGCCGACATCATCGAGTCGGGCGAACTGACCGGCATCACCTGTATCGCACTGATGGAGAATGGTGTGGCGGATGCCGATGCCGCCACGACCGGCAACGGCAGCGCCTGGTCGATCCGCAAGCCGCTGCGGAAGTCCACGCTGCGCAGTCTGCTGATGGATATGCTGATTGGCAGCCGTGCCGCGCCGCTGGTGGCAGACACTCCGGTGGCTGCACCCGGGGCGATCAACCTGCCCCGTTCGAGAATCCTCATTGTCGAGGATAACCGCGCCAATCAATACGTGGTCTCCGGCATGCTTGAACGCCTCGGCATGCGACCGACCGTCGCCTCCGGTGGTCATGAAGCCATCGACGTCATGCGACGGGAGTCGTTCGATCTCGTCCTGATGGACTGCAACATGCCGGATCTCGACGGCTACGAGACCACGCGCAGGATACGTGCGCTCGAAGGCAATGACCGGAGGACACCGGTGATTGCGATGACCGCCAATGTCCAGGATGGCGATGTGCGCCGGTGCCTCGATGCAGGCATGGATGATTATCTGTCCAAGCCGCTCAGGCTCGAGATACTCAGGGACAAGCTATCGGTCTGGATCCGGGGCCGGGAAGCATCCGCATCATCGATGGCACCGGCCTCGCCCGGAATGCCGCTTGATTCAGAGCAGTTGCCGCTGCAGCAAACGCTGGACATGGAGATATTCAGCGAACTCAGGGAAACCATCGGCGAGGCTTTTCACGACATGCTCAGGGTCTTTATCGAGGATCTGACCGCCTACCTGGCGGATCTCTATGCCTCGATCAGGGATAACAGTCTGGAAATGGTCCCCAATATTGCGCACGCGATCAAGGGCAGTGCTGCGAATATCGGCGCAGGTAAGTTGGCCGACGTCAGCAGACACATCGAGTCTTCCGGGCGCAGTCTCGATGCGGATTCGGTACGAATGCTCTACAACACCGCCGTGGCTGAATCCCAGGCGCTGATCGGGCTGTTGCGCAGTGAACTCGAGGGCAAACCGGTTGAGGGGGCGATACAGACCCGTCACGGTCATACCGCGAGGATCCTCGTCGCCGACGACGATCGCTCCACCCGCTTCGTGTTCCGCAATATCCTCGAAGAGGAAGGTTACGAAGTGATCGAGGCCGACAACGGCACGACTGCGATCGACCTGTGCGCGGGAGATCCCCCCGACCTGATCCTGATGGACGGCAAGATGCCGGTTATGGACGGCTTTGCCGCCTGCCAGTACCTCAAGCAGAAGGCGGATACTGCGCATATCCCGGTGCTGATCATCACCGGCCTCGAAGACGAGGACTCCATCGAGCGGGCGTTTTCGGTCGGCGCGACCGACTACATTCCGAAACCGGTGAATTTCTCGGTGCTGCGCCGGCGTATTGCCCACCTGATGCAGGCCAGTCACGCGCAGCGGCATATGCACAGACTGGCCTACAGCGATCCCCTGACCGGTCTCCCCAACAGGACGCGATTCACCAGCCACCTGACGACGCTGCTCGATGCCAATCGGGAGAGCGGTCGGGCTCTCGCGGTCATGTTCATCGACGTGGACCGATTCAAGCTCATCAACGACACGCTGGGACACGATGCCGGCGACATGCTGCTGAAGATCGTCGCCGAGCGCCTGCATCACTGTGTCCGCGACGGCGATCTGGTCGCCCGACTCGGCGGCGATGAGTTCACGATCGTGCTCGACGACATCGGCTCACGCGAGGTGCTGGCGTCCATTGCCCGCAAGATCTGCAGCGCGTTCTCTAAACCGGTGACCTTTCTCGAGCAGGAGATCTTCGTCACGCTGAGCATCGGCATTTCGATGTTCCCGTCAGATGCCTCAGACATCGCGACGCTGATGAAGCATGCCGATACCGCAATGTTCAATGCCAAGCGCTATCGCAATGACTTCCGCTTCTTCGAATACGGCATGGAGGCGGACGTCGCGCGCCGCCTCAGGATGGAGAGCGATCTCAGGAAGGCGGTAGAACGCGACGAGTTGAGGGTGCACTACCAGCCTCAGGTCGATTCGAGGAGCGGCAAGGTTACCGGCGTCGAGGCCCTTGTGCGCTGGATGCACCCGGAGCGCGGCCTCGTAGCGCCGGCCGACTTCATCCCACTGGCCGAGGATACCGGCCTGATCGGACTGATCGGCGACCAGGTACTCTTCAAGGCCTGCTGCCAGCTGAAGGAATGGCTCGCCAGGGGATATGCGCCCATGCGCATGGCGATCAACCTCTCGGTGCGGCAGATAGAGAAGTACGAGATCATCGATACCGTTCATCGCGTCCTCAAAGAGACCGGTGTGCCGCCCGAGCTGCTCGAACTTGAGATCACCGAAAGCGTCATCATGGAGCACGCCGAGGACATGATCTCGATCTTCCGCAAGCTCAAGGAGATGGGCATCCAGCTCGCGATCGACGACTTCGGCACCGGCTACTCGTCGCTGGCCTATCTGAAACGTTTTCCGGTCGACATACTCAAGATCGACCGCTCCTTCGTCCAGGACATCCCCGAGGATCTCGAGGATATCGCAATCGTGACCGGCGTACTGGCCATGGCCAGGGGCCTTGGTCTGGAGGTCGTCGCCGAAGGCGTCGAGACCGCCGAACAGGCGCGCGTCCTGCGCGAGACCGGCTGCGACTATATGCAGGGCTTCTACTTCAGCCAACCCCTTGCCCCCGATGTCTTCGAGCAGAAGTTTCTTGCCCGCAAGGACCAGCAACTGATCTCCAACGGTGACAATGTCACCCGTCTCAAGCCCCGAACGCCGGGCTAGCCTGCCCCGCCGCTTCTGCTATCATCGGTTGTAACGGATCGGCGCAATCCCGCGGGATTGCCGGAGGGCTGTCATGGAGACCCGCAAGGACGATGCACTCGTCATCGTCGATGTCCAGAACGACTTTCTGCCGGAAGGCGCGCTCGGCGTGCCCGACGGCGACCAGGTCGTCCCGGTCCTGAATCATTACATCGAGCGCTTCGTTCGCGCCGGCCTGCCGGTGATCGCGACCCGGGACTGGCACCCGCCGAACCACTGTTCCTTCACCGCGCGCGGCGGTCCGTGGCCGCCGCACTGTATCGCCGGCACGCCCGGGGCCGCGTTTGCGCCCTGGCTCAGGCTCCCCGAGGATGCGATCGTCATCTCCAAGGCCACCGACCCGGACCGCGATGCCTACTCGGGCTTCGACGGCACTGATCTGTCGGAGCGCCTGCGTAAGCTTGGCGTCGGGCGTTTGTGGATCGGCGGACTCGCGACCGATTATTGCGTGCTGGCGACGGTGCGAGACGCGATCGCGGCCGGATTTGCAGTCGTCTATCTGAACGATGCGTCGCGCGCGGTCAATGTCACCTCCGGCGACGGCGACGCCGCCGAACGCGAGATCGCGGCGCTCGGCGCGGTGTCAATCGACCTCGCCTCGCTGGCGCCGGCCTGATCGGGACATATGGATCCCTTATCCAGCCCCCTGCTCACCGACCTGTACCAGCTGACGATGCTGCAGGGCTATCACGACCGCGGCATGAACGACACCGCGGTGTTCGAATTCTTCGTGCGCCGGCTGCCGCCGAACCGCGCGTACCTCATCGCGGCCGGGCTCGAACAGGTCCTCTACTATCTGGAGCACCTGCGCTTCAGCGACGAGGAGATCACCTGGCTGCGCGCGACCGGCCGCTTCTCCGCCGGCTTCATCGACCAACTCGCGGCGCTGCGCTTCACCGGTGACGTCGATGCGATGCCGGAAGGGACCGTCTTCTTCGCCAACGAGCCGATCCTGCGCGTCGTCGCACCGCTGCCCGAGGCGCAACTGATCGAGAGCCGCGTCATCAACCTGCTGCATTTCCAGACCCTGATCGCGAGCAAGGCGGCGCGCTGCCGACTCGCGGCGCCCGGCAAGCTGCTGGTCGACTTCGGCATGCGCCGCGCCCACGGCGCCGAGGCCGCGCTGCTCGCGGCACGGGCGAGTTACCTCGCCGGCTTCGACGGCACCGCGACCGTGCTTGCCGAGGCCCTCTACGGCATCCCGAGCTACGGCACGATGGCCCACTCGTACATCCAGGCCCATGACGACGAGGCGCTGGCCTTCGAACACTTCGCCGAGTCGATACGCGACAATGTCACGCTGCTGATCGACACCTACGACACCGAGGCCGGCGCGCGCAAGGTCGTCGCGCTTGCGCCGAAACTGCACGAGCGCGGCATCCGCATCAAGGCCGTCCGCCTCGACAGCGGCGATCTGCTCGAACACAGCCGGCGCGTGCGCGCGATCCTCGATGGCGGCGGCCTGAATGACACCGCGATCTTTTGCAGCGGCAGCCTCGACGAGGCGGTCATCGGCAGGCTGCTCAAGGACGGCGCGCCGATCGACGGCTTCGGCATCGGCACGAAGCTCGACACCTCGGCGGATGCGCCCTACCTCGACTGCGCGTACAAGCTGCAGGAATATGCGGGCATCCCCCGGCGCAAGCGCTCCGAGGGGAAGGAGACATGGCCGGGAAGGAAGCAGGTGTATCGTCGTCATGATACCAACGGACGGATGTGCGCAGACACGCTGACGCTGGTCAGCGACACCCTGCCCGGCGAGCCGCTGTTACGACCGGTGATGCGCGAGGGACGACGCATTGATGCGGCGGAAACCCCATCCGTGCTCAGGGAGCGCGCGCTGACCAACCTCTCCCGCTTGCCCGCGGAACTCGAATCAGACTCACCCTACCCCGTCGGGATCTCCCCGATGCTCCAGTGCCTCGCCGACGAGATCGACCGCCGCGGGCAGCACCGGGATTAATCCTCCTGCAGCCAGCTCCTCAGCAGAGATACCAGTTCGCGGCGTCGCCCGTCATCGAGAAATGCGGCAATGTGCAGAGCCCCGTCGATCTTCCACAGATACTTCGGTGACTGCGCTGCTTCATAGAGCCGATCTCCGTGATGCACGGGCACGACGTCATCCTCCGTTGAATAGACCAGCAGCAGCGGGATCGGACTGATCCGCGCGGCCGCCTCCAGCGGCTGGTAGCGGTCGCTGATCGTCAGCGAGAACGGCCAGGCCAGCGGCCAGGTCAGCCAGAATCCGGCCAGTTTCTCGCGCGCGATCGTCCGGTAGCCGCTGAACGCCCCCTCGACGACGACGCCGCGGATATGCGGGCGCCAGGGCGAGTCGGCGACTGCGGTCAGCGCCAGCGCGCCGCCGAGGCTCTGGCCAAAGACGATGATGGGCTGCGCCGACGTCCCCGGCCGCGTAAGCAGATAGCGCAACGCGGCGTCGATATCATCGTGCATCCCGGGCAGCGTCGGTCGTCCGCCCGAGCCGCCATAGCCTCGATAATCGAACATCAGCACGTTGAAGCCATGCTCGGGCAACCAGTAGACGCTGGCGATATGCGTGCTCTTGTTCTCGGCATTGCCGTACAGAAACAGGATCGTTGCCCTGGCGTCCTCCAGCCTCGACGGCAGGAACCAGCCGTGCAGGCGCGTGCCGTCCGTGGCCTCGAAGGTCACCGTCTCGTAGACGATGCCGGCACTGGCGGGGTCGAATACCGGCTGCGCGAGCGGGT
>CAYLKC010000020.1:0-10571 GCA_964384095.1 uncultured Chromatiales bacterium | reverse complement strand
GTCTCGTAGACGATGCCGGCACTGGCGGGGTCGAATACCGGCTGCGCGAGCGGGTGGAAGAACAACTGGGTACAGGCGGCCTGGAGCAGCAGCAATGGCGCCAGCAACAGCCGCAGCATGTCAGTAATACCAGTGCGCGAGCAGCATCCGCTCGCGATAATATCTGCCGCCCTCCTCCGCCCAGCCAAGTCGCAGGCGTAATGCCAGGCGCCCGCTCAAGGCGAGACTCTGCTCGAGTCTCGCCTCGTGGCGGAGGTCCCGGCCATCGGTATGCCGGCGCACGACCGCGGTCGCGTGCAGCGAGCCGAAGCGACCACCATGGACGACCCCGATGCGTGGGCCTGCGCCCAGCCGCAGGCGGTCGTCGAGGTGACGTGAGGCAATCAGACGTCCCTCGACGAGCCCGTAGACGATCAGCCGTTCCTCGCGGTCGAGGGCCCGGCTCAGACCGGCGCCGCCGTGAAACTCGCCGACCAGCGGCCGCTCAGGCGTCAGCAAGGGATCGCGCATCAACCCGCCGCCGACCTTCCACGACACCGGCTTCATAAAGGCGTTGCGCGGCGCAAGCGACCAGATCTCGGCGACATCGACGCGCTCGAGACGCCAGCGATCACGTCCATGCTCATAGCGGGCGCTCGCGCCAAGGAAATCGATCTGCGCACCATGACGGTAACCCGGTTGCGGATCGGCCAGGTCATGATAGGCCGCGCGCCACTGCAGTTCAGTGAAATGCGCGCCCTGCGCGTAACCGGCGCCGAGGCCGAGACGCCCGGTCGGATGCCCCTGGTCGGGCCGCGTCGCCGGTCGCGGCGGCTCGGGGACCGGCGAGGACTCGCCGACCCCGCTGCGTTCGATCAGCAGGCGGTGCATGCGCGGCGCCGCGATCTCGCGCGGCAGGCGTCCGGCGAGGAAGTGATAATGCAGGTAGTCATGCGCCAGTTCGAGGGCATGTGCACGCCCCGCGGATGACAACTTCTCCAGCTCGCCGTTGGGATCATCGTCATTCGCCGCCGCCAGCGCGGCGTTCCGGATCCCGGCCGATGCCTGCGCGATCCCGTGCTTGAGACGGCGTTCCGCCGAGGGACGGAAGACCACCGCGCGCAGCAGGCCTTCCTCCTCCAGCGCGACACGCACGGTATCGGTCGGAATCGCATAGACCGGAAAGCGCCTGGTCAGCGCCGTTTCGGGGCGCGCGATCTCGAGCAGGCCGAGCAAACGGTACGAACAGTTCTGTTTGAGGAAATAGTAATCGAACGGGACCGAGCCGACCTCCCACAGGTGGCGCATCATGCGCCCGATCTCCTCCGGGGTCAGCGTCAGTTCATACTCCCACATATCCCGGCTTTCGAGGTCGTTATACTCCCGCACCTTGTCGTAGTAGGGCAGCAGCGAGAAATAGCCGGGATAACCGCCACTCAGCCCCTTCCAGGCATAGCTGACCGGATTCGCGTCCCCGACGATGGCCGCATAGTTGACGGCATAGGAAACGAGCCGGCTGGCGTCCTCTGACGGCCGGTCGAGTCGCAACAGCGTATGGCCGAAGGCCGACGAGGGGTTACCGACATAGTCGGCGGCAAAGACCAGCGCGACGCGCGCCGGGTCAATCGCATCGAACCAGACATCGAAACGTTCGCAGGGTTGCCGCGGCAGGCGAGCGTCGTCGATGCCGAGCCGCTCGTGCAACCAGTGATAGCGTGCGATGAATGCGCACTGCGGGTGCTGGCGGCCCGCGGCCTCCTCGACGGGATCGAGCGGCGGCGCGAACAGCGCGCGCAAGGTTGCGGTGAGTTCCGCGGCAGGGTCGTCGCGACCATCGGGGTTGTGGAAAA
This sequence comes from uncultured Chromatiales bacterium, assembly GCA_964384095.1. Lineage (GTDB taxonomy): Bacteria > Pseudomonadota > Gammaproteobacteria > SZUA-140 > SZUA-140 > JAITWN01. The sequence continues at coordinate 8,742 of CAYLKC010000020.1, read as the reverse complement.
AATCCGCGCTGGTGGCCTCGCTGCGCCAGCCGCCGGCATTACGCGCCGGGACATAGTAGAGGAGCTTCAGCCAGTACGGATCTTCGGCCAGGCCCGCGGCAACGGCGCGTTCGATCAGCTGATTGGCATAGCCGCTCTCCTGTCCTGCATGGACGGATGCGGGCAGCGCCAGTGCGAGCAGCAGCAGGACACGGCCTGCTTGGCGCCACATCGTGGATGATCGGGAGATGACGGCGACCGGCGGCGCATCATCGATGCGCCGCCGGATACCGGGGACTTCAGACAGCGTAACGCGCGAGCGTGGCGTTCTGCGCCATCATGTCGTTGATGGCGTCGAGCACCTGTTCGGCGGTGACATCGGCGCTCGTGAAGATCTCGCCGAAGTGGGTCCGGGTGGCCTGGAAGAATGCGTCCTTGTGCCCGGCCTCGATGCCCAGCAGCTCGGCCAGCGTCTCGAGGGCCTCGCCCTCGCCGACCGACATGTCGCGCGCGAGGCGATCCATGTTGCTGCCGGTGAACATCGCCATCGGTGAGCTGACGACGCCATCCGACTTGCAGCCGAGCGTGCCGAAGGTGATACCGAAGGTCTGGTTGCCGAGCGTACCGTTGGTCGTCACGGCGAGCACCTGCGGCGCGATGCCGGACTGGCCTTCCCACAGCGTGGTGCCGAGGCCACAACCGGTGCTGTCCGCCTGCGCGACGCCTGCAGCGAACATGCCGGATACCGCGATCATCAATAACTTCCCTTTCATCTCGAGTCCCCCTGTTGTCATTATTTCAGCCTGACCCGATGACCTTCGGACAGAAGGTATCGCGTCCCCATTTCTATCACACTGACACAGGCGCGTCCATGTCCCCGTCAGCGCACCAGTCCGGCACGAATCTCCCGCAACTTGCGCTTGACCGCCTCAGCGCTGTCCGGCCCCAGGCGGATCAGCAAACGCTGCCCCGCCGTCATGCCTTCCAGTTCCGGATCCACATACAGATAGAACACCCCGGGCTGTTCCAGCCAGACCGGGGCGCTGACCTCCGGCGTCGCCAGGATCTCGTCGATCACCGCGATCAGGCGGTCATTGAAGAAGCCCTGTGGATAACCGAGTTCGCGCCAGGCCTGCTGGAACAACGGATAGAAATGGACGTAGGCCTCGATCAGCAGCCGGCTGTCGAGCTGGTCGAGGAGCGCGACATGGCGGCCGTAACGCTCGTAGTTGCGTGGATCGATGACGAAGCGCTCGCCGCGCGGCTCGACGAGAAATCGTCCCTCGGGCGGCAGGACCGGCAGCCGGTTCTGCGCGACGGTCTTCGTGCCCAGTCCATCGACGGTGACGACGAAACGCCTGATCATTTCCCTCGGGATCAGCAGTTCGGCGAGTCGCGGGTGCTCGATCAGGCGTTGCGCGAGCGCGAGCACGGCTTCATCGCTGCGATCGAGTTCTGGCAGTGAGGCCGGCAGCACATCGGCGAGCGGCGACGGGGCCGGAGATTCCACCTCGCCGGAATCCGGCCTCGGTTCGGGGATCGGGTGGCGCACCAGCGGCTCGGGTTCGACGAGCGCCGGCGGCGGCAGGACGAGCGGCGACTCCGGCGTGACGTCGTCGCGCAGCCACCACCACGCCAGGGTCGCGATGACCGCGATTGCCGCGCCCCAGACCAGGAAATATTTCAGCACCGGGACGGGCTCGGTCTCCGGCGGGGAGTCCCTGTCGTCGCTCATGTCGGCGAATGCACGGCGTTCAGCCACGCCTCGTGGATCTCATCGCCATAACATACCATGATCACGCGCTCGAGCGTGATGTCGGCGGCGAGGAAGGCGCGGACTTCTGCAACGGCGATGCGCGCCGCGCGTTCCGCCGGGAAGCCGTGGATGCCGCAGCTGATCGCCGGGAAGGCGATGCTCTTGAGGCCATGCCGGCTCGCCAGCTTCATCGCCTCGCGATAGCAGGAGGCGAGGATCTCGTCCTCGCGATGGGCGCCGCCTTGCCAGACCGGGCCGACGGTATGGATGACATGTCTTGCCGGCAGACGGTAGCCGCCGGTGATCTTCGCCTGGCCGCTTTCACAGCCGCCAAGCGTCCGGCACTCCTCGAGCAGTTCAGGACCGGCCGCGCGATGGATCGCGCCGTCGACGCCGCCACCGCCGAGCAGGGTTTCGTTCGCGGCATTGACGATCGCATCGGCATCGATGCGGGTGATATCACCCTCGACGACGACCAGTTGCTCCACGGCAGCGTCGCCAGGCTCGAATTCGTCCAGTGAGGCCATCCCCGGCCGCCCTCCGCGTTGGTAATGAGCTAGAATATAACGTGATTTGTGCAGGGGCAATCGGGCGATGACGGACAGAGACGGCAAGCCGCTGGCGAAAAAATCCTCACGCGCCGAGATCGACGCCTTCGTGAAAAAAATGGCGTCGACGCCGGCAGTCAGGACAACGGGCAAGCGCGGACGGTTGATCTTCGCGATGGACGCGACCGCCAGCCGCGAGCCGGCCTGGGACCGCGCCTGTCACATCCAGGCCGAGATGTTCAATGAAACGACGCGGCTCGGCGGACTCGAGATCCAGCTGTGCTGGTTTCGCGGCTATCGCGAGTTCCATGCCTCGTCGTGGACGACGGATTCGCAAGGCCTGCTGCGCGAGATGACCTCAGTCCATTGCCAGGCCGGCCATACGCAGATCGGCCGCGTCATCGAGCATGCCCTGCGCGAGACACGGGCGAGCCCGGTCAATGCACTGGTCATCGTCGGCGACTGCATGGAAGAGGAGCACGGAACACTCCTGCAACTGGCCGGCCAACTCGGCCTGCAAGGTCTCCCCGCCTTCGTGTTCCAGGAAGGCGACGATCCGATCGCCGCCCATGTCTTTCGCGAGATCGCGCGTCTGAGCCGCGGCGCCTACTGCGCCTTCGATGCCGCGAGCCCGGCGCAGCTGCGTGACCTGCTGAGCGCAGTCGCGGTCTATGCCGCCGGCGGCCGCCAGGCCCTCGCCGACTACAGCCGGCGCTCGGATGCGCTCGTGCGCCGGATCACGCAGCAGATCGACAAGGAATAATCCGGCATGGTCGTCAAGCTCGCGTTCGCGCTGGCCGCCCTGTTCGCCGTGCTTGCGCTGCTGACCTGGATGATGCGGGCGCCGCCACAGAATGTCGCCCGCGTGCTGCGGCGCGTGGCCGTCATCGCCGGCCTCGGTCTGCTGGTCTGGCTGGCCGTCACCGGGCGATTGCACTGGCTGTTCGTGCTGCTCGGCACGCTGTTCGCGTTCCTGCCCCGACTGTTGCCCTTTCTGCCCGTCATCGGCGGACTGTACAAGCGCTACCAGGCAGCGAAGGCCGCCCAGGCAGCCGGCAGCGGAGGCGCGGCGACCGGCCGCGTCTCGCAGGTTGAGACCCGCTATATCCGCATGAGCCTCGATCACGACAGCGGCGAGATCGACGGCGTGGTCATCGACGGCCGCTTCAAGGGCGCACGCCTGAGCGAGCTTTCCGTCGATCAGCTGATCGACCTGCTGCGCGAATGCCGGATCGAGGATCCCGAGGCGGCGCAACTCGTGCAGGCCTTTCTCGACGGCGTCCATGGCGCGACCTGGCGCGCGCAGGCTGGCGAAGGCGGGGCCGGCGGGGAATCGCATCCACCGCCTTCGGGCGTCGCGATGAGCCGCGAGGAGGCGTGGGAGATCCTCGGCCTGCAAGCCGGCGCCACCCGGGAGGAGATCATTGCCGCGCACCGCCGGTTGATGCAGAAGCTGCATCCGGATCGCGGCGGCTCGGGGTGGCTGGCAGCGAAGATCAACCAGGCCAAGGACCTGTTGCTCGGGAAATAGCCGGACAGCCGCATCGCGCCCGCTAGAGGACCACGGACACCCGCGCGCCGCCGCGTTCGCCGCGGCCGATGTCGATTCGGCCGTGATAGGCATCGACGATGTCGCGGACGACCGCAAGTCCGATGCCGTGTCCCTCCCGGCTCGGATCGGCGCGCACCCCCCGCCCGAATACCGCCGTACGCACCGTGTCGGGTATGCCGGGACCGTCATCCTCGATGACGAATTCGAGACTGCCGCCGCCATCCGGCGCCTCGACCCGTCGCAGGGTGACGGTGACCGTCGAGCGACACCACTTGAAGGCGTTGTCGAGCAGATTGCCGAGGATCTCGACGAGATCCTCAGTGTCGCCGTCGAAGCGCGCGCCGGGGCCGATCTCGACCTCACAGCGGACGCCCTTGTCGCGCCAGGCCTTGCCGAGCGCGTCGACGACACGGCGCACCACCGGTTCGACGTCGATGCGCGCCTTGAGCACGCCACGCCCGGCGGTTGCGGCGCGCCGCAGCTGATAATCGACGATCCCGCTCATGCGCGCGACCTCCTCGCCGACGGTCGCGCGCAAGGCCGCGTCGTCGCGGCCTTCCGCCGCGCCGCGCAGTATCGCGAGCGGCGTCTTCAGACTGTGGGCGAGATCGCCGAGCGCATGACGGTAGCGCTCACGGCGCTCGCGCTCGTTCTGGACCAGCGCGTTGAGATTTCCGGTCAGTGATTGCAATTCTTGCGGATAGTCGCCGTCGAGTCGCGTCTTCTCGCCTGACTCGATCGCCACGATGTCTTCCGCGGCCCGGCGCAACGGCGCCAGTCCCCAGCGCAGCACGGCCCATTGCACCGCGAGCAACGCGAGCGCAACGACCGTCAGCCAGCCCCAAAGGGTCTGCCTGAATCCGGCGATCTGGGCATTGAATGCGCTGGCATCCTCGGCGACGCTGACGGTGTAGGTCTCGGCGACCGGCATCTCCCCCTCCCAGGCGACGCCGATGCTGAAGCCGCGCAGTTCGATGCCGTCGCCGCCGTACAGGGTGTCGAAGCGCCGCTGCCCCCGCGGCAGACCGTCGGCGAACGCCAGCGTGGCGCCGTCGAGTGAGGGCGAGTCCCAGCCATGCGCGTGATCATTGCGACGGATGCGCGCGTAGAGCCCGGATTGCGGCAGGAAGAAGCGGGTCTCGGGCACTGGATGGGTGATGCGGACGCCACCGTCGGTGCCGGGCGCCGACGCCGAGATCAGCATCGCGGCAAAGGACTGCAGTCGCTGCTTCAGCGCCGCGTCCGCGGTCTCGTAATGCGCGCGCTCGATAACGACGCCGGTGACACCGAAGAACACCGCCAGCACCAGGCTGGCGACCAGCAACAATCGTGTGCCGAGCGACCGTCTCACGTGCGGATATCGGGATTGAAGCGGTAGCCACGGCCGCGCACCGTCTCGATCGGATTCAGGCGATTGTCCGGATCGAGCTTGCGTCGCAGGCGGCCGATGAACACCTCGATGACATTGCTGTCGCGGCTGTCGTTATCCTCATAGAGCCGCTCGGTCAGCTCGGTCTTCGACAGCACCTCGCCGGCGCGCAACATCAGTAGTTCGAGCATCCGGTACTCATGGGACGTCAGCTCGACGGCAGCGCCGTCGAGCGTGAGCTTCTGCGCCGTGATATCGAGGGTGACGGGGCCGTAACTGAGAAGCGGCGAACTCTTGCCGGCGCTGCGCCGGACCAGCGCGCGCAGGCGCGCGAGCAGCTCCTCGACATGGAAGGGCTTGACCAGATAATCGTCGGCGCCGGCCTCGAGACCGTCGACCTTGTCCTGCCAGCGATTGCGCGCGGTCAGGATCAGGATCGGAAACGTCCGTCCCTCCTCACGCCATCGCCGGATCAACTCGATGCCGGACAGCCGCGGCAGGCCGAGGTCGACGATCGCGACATCGAGCGGGAATTCACGGCCGAAATACAGCCCTTCCTCGCCATCCGCCGCCGCATCGACGACCCAGCCGGCCTCGCGCAGCCGCTCGACCAGCTGTCTGCGCAACGGCGCCTCGTCCTCGACCAGCAACACCCGCATCGCCTTCGTCCACGATCGTCACCACGGCCACACGGCCGCTGTCTGACGATAGCACAGCCCGATCGCCCCGAACCACGACGCGCGAACAAACGGGATCGGGCCCTTTCGGACCCGATCCCGCAGACATCCCTCGTTCGTTATTCCAGCGCGAGGATGAAATCGACCAGCGCCGTGATGTCGGCATCGGACACCCGCGGGCTGTTCGGCGGCATCGGGATGCCGCCGGTGACCTCGGTCCAGTTGCCCGCGCCACCCTTCTTGACCTTCTCGATCAGCGCCTCGCGCGCCGCCGGATCACCCTTGTAGCGGGCCGAGACATCCTGCCACGCCGGCCCGATCAGCTTCTGGTCGATCTTGTGACAGGCGACACACCCTGCCGCCGTCGCCGACGCCGGCATGTCCGCCGCCAGCGCCGTTACGCCGCCGGCCAGCATCGTCAACCCCGCCGCCATCCCGGCAATTGATCTGATCCTGTTCATATCGCACCTCCCGTTACGCCCGTTCCGGGCCATTTCCGATCTTTCGGAAACGAGCATAGCGGGCCGATCCTGAACGGGGGCTGAACAAGGAATCAAAACAGGCGGTGGAAAGGCTTGCCCTGTCTATCTCATAACCCTCGGCCGCAGGGATGCGGCCGTGGAGCCTACACGGACGTATTAACGGCGTGTCATGAGACAGACAGGGCGAGCCTTTTCACCCTCATTTGCTGGCGCGATCGAAGACAGCAATCGACTCGACATGGCTGGTATGCGGGAACATGTCCATGACGCCGGCCGCGCTAAGCCGCCAGCCGGCGGCATTGACGAGGTACTCGGCGTCGCGCGCCAGCGTTGCCGGATTGCAGGAGACATAGACGATCCGGCGCGGACCGTCTGCCGGCAAGTGCTTGAGCACCTCGACCGCCCCGCTGCGCGGCGGATCCAGCAACAGGCGATCGAAGGCGGTCTCGCGCAGAAACGCCGCGACCGCCGTCTCATCGAACAGATCGAGGCGCCGGAACTCCGCATTCGCGATGCCGTTTCGCGCCGCGTTCGCGCGCGCTCCGTCGATCAGGCGTGGATCGGCCTCGACGCCGATCACCCGTCCCGCGCCCCGCGCCAGCGGCAGCGTGAAGTTGCCGAGGCCGCAGAACAGGTCGAGGACCGTGTCCCCGGCGCTGGCCGCCAGCAGATCGACCGCGAGCGCTACCATCTTCCGGTTGATCCCGGCGTTGATCTGGATGAAATCGGCCGGCATGAAACGCAAGGTCAGTTCGAAGGCCGGCAAGCGGTATTCGAGCGGTGGCGGGGATTCCGGCCACAGCGGCGCCACGGTTTCAGGGCCGCCCGGTTGCGACCAGGCCTGGATCCCGTGTACGCGCGCGAACTCTGCGAGGCGCGTGCGGTCCTGTTCGGTGAACGGCTCGAGATGACGAAACACCAGCACTGCGGCCTCATCGCTGCACGCCACCTCGATCTGCGGCAGTCGCTGCTTGCAGGAGAGCCCCTCGATCAGGGCGGGTAACAGCGGCAGCAGGCAAGCAACGCGCGCATCGAGCACGCGGCATTCACGGGTCGGATTGAGATAGCTGCTGCGCCGCTCGCGAAAGCCGACGAGGATACCGCCCTTCTTCGGCACATCGCGCACCCCGAGACGCGCGCTGCGCCGGTAATGCTCGACGGGTCCGTCGAGCGGGGCCAGCCATCGCTCCGGCGCGATGCCGCCACACTTGACGAGCAAGGCGCGCAGCTGCGCCTGCTTCTCGCGTAACTGCGCCGCGGGCGCGAGATGCTGCAGACTGCAACCGCCGCAGAGGCCGAAGTGTGCGCAGGCGGGAGCGACGCGGTCTGGCGAGGCCGACAGAATCTCCAGCGCGCGTCCCTGGTCGAAGTTCTTTTTCGAGCGCATGACCTCGGCGCGCACGGTCTCGCCGGGCAGCGCGCCGTCGATGAACGTCACCTTGCCATCGATGCGGGCGACGCCGCGGCCGTCGTCATCGAGCGCGTCGATGACGACGTCGTGGAGTTCGATCCGTCCCCTGCCCGCGCCGGGACGCGGCTGGAAGATCCTCATGGCGCCCGCCCGCCTACAGCCACTCGATGCGGGTGTCGAGCAGACGGATGTCGGCGGCCTCCTCGACCAGCCGGCTGACCGCGCTGAGCGAACTGTCGAGATGACGGCGATCGTTGCTGATCATCGTTACGCCGATGGACGCCCGCTGCCACTCATCGAGATGATCGATCTCGGCGACCGAAGCGTTGAACTTCGCTCGCAGGCGGTCCTTGAGTCCCTTGATGACGCGGCGCTTGTCCTTCAGCGACGCCGAATGCGGGATCATCAGATCGAAGGACAGCAAGGCGATATGGGCCGTCGCCATCGCAGCGCGGGCGCCTAGCCGAAACCGAAGCCATAGCGGCCCGAGCTGACGACCGCGAGCACGATCAGGCCGAGGACCAGATTGACGCCAACGAGCCGACGAATCGTCGACAGTGCCTTGCCGCCCGCCGGCCAGTCACCTGCCGCAACAGCGGCGCGCAGACGCCGCCATGGCGCGAAGTAGACATGCAGATAGATCAGGATCATCACGATCCCGAGCAACAGCATCACATGCACCCGCGGCGGACTGCTGCCGATACCGCCGAACAGATCAAAGGCGATCCACAGACCAGTCGCCGGCAGCACCACGACGGCAACCCAGACCCATGGAAAAAAACGGTTGAAGACATTACGCCACAGCGTCAGGCGCTGCGGCGCCTCGAGCTGTGACGCCGCCACCGGTCGCAGGATCATCCACGCGAAGAACATGCCGCCGACCCAGATCACGGCGGCGAGGAGGTGCAGCATCAGGGCAATCGATATCATCAGGGCAGGATCTCGTCGAAGGAACGGGCCTGCCGGTG
>CAYLKC010000019.1:0-26943 GCA_964384095.1 uncultured Chromatiales bacterium | reverse complement strand
GGTGCGCCGCTGCAGGATCTGGATGGTGCGGCGGATCTCGTCGTCGCGGCCGATCACCGGGTCGAGCTTGCCCTGCTCGACGCGCGCGGTCAGGTCGATCGTGTATTTCTCCAGCGCCTGGCGCTGTTCCTCGGCGTTCTGATCCTCGACCTTCTGGCCGCCGCGCATCTTCTCGATCGCCTGTTCTATCAGACCCTTGCTGGCGCCGGCCTTGCGCAGCAGCTCGCCGAGCAAGCCCTTGTCCTCGAGCGCGGCGAGCACGAACAGCTCGGATGAGATGTACTGGTCCTTGCGCTGCTGGGCGTACTTGTCGGTGAGGTTCAACAACCGGATCAGGTCGTTCGACGGGTGCACGTCACCGCCGGCGCCCTCGACGCGCGGCAGGCGGTCGAGCGCCTCGCCGAGCTTCGAGCGCAACTGGGTCACGTTGACCTCGGCCTGGCTCAGCAGCGGGCGCGCGGTGCCGCCGTCCTGGTCGAGCAGCGCGACCATCAGGTGCACCGGCTCGATCATCTGGTGGTCGCGGCCGAGCGCCATCGACTGGGCCTCGGCGAGGGCCAGCTGGAATTTGCTGGTCAGTTTGTCCATGCGCATGCGGGGTGCTCCTGTGTCCGGTGCAGGCAATCAAATGTCCTACAAGATATAGGGACGGCCGAGCAGGTTTCAACCGGACCCCGCGCACCCGTCACGATGACTACCCGAATTCTTCATCGAAACGACGCGGGATTGTCACAGCGCCTGCCTAGATTCCGGATATCCCTCAACCACTCCGGAGAGACACATGTCCGTACGCTTCACCCTGAAAAAGGCAGTCACAGCTTCCGTCCTTGCCGCCGCGCTCGTCGGTTGCAACGGCGACGACGGGCAACCAGGCGCCCAGGGCCTCGCCGGTCCGGCGGGTCCGGCAGGCCCGACGGGACCGGCCGGCGGCAATGCCGCCGCGGTCGATATCGCGCTGACGCTGGTCGGCCGCTATCAGGCGATCGACGGCAACGGCGACCCGCTGATCGGCGTCGGCGCGGCCGAGATCGTCTCCTATGATGCTTCGACGCAACGCCTGTTCGTCGTCAATGCCGAGAACGCGACCGTCGACGTGCTCGCGCTCGACAATCCGGCGGAGCCGACGCTGTTCTCGACTATTGACGCGTCGGCGCTCGGCGGCATCGCCAACAGCGTCGCGGTGCACAGTGGCATCGTCGCTGTCGCCATCGAGGCGACTCCGAAGACCGACAACGGTCTGGTCGCGTTCTACAACAGCGAAGACCTCTCCCTGCTCGGCACCGTCGAGGTCGGCGCGCTGCCTGACATGCTGACCTTCACCCATGATGGCTCCAGGGTGCTGGTCGCGAACGAGGGCGAACCGAACAGCTACGGTCAGCCCGATTCGGTCGACCCCGAGGGATCGGTCAGCATCATCGACCTCAGCAACGGCGTCGCCGCGGCCACGGTCGCGACCGCCAGCTTCACCGCGTTCAACGGCCAGATCGATGAACTGAGGGCCGCGGGCGTGCGCATCTTCGGACCCGGCGCCACCGTCGCCCAGGACCTCGAGCCGGAATACATCACGGTCTCGCACGACGACGCCACTGCCTGGGTCTCGCTGCAGGAGGCGAACGCGCTGGCGGTCATCGACATCGCCTCGGCGACGGTGACCGACATCACCCCGCTCGGCCTCAAGAACCACAACATCCCCGGCAACGAACTCGACGCCAGCGACCGTGACAACGGCGTGAACATCCGCAACTGGCCGGTGTTCGGCGCCTATATGCCGGACTCGATCGGATCATACCGTTACAACAACGCGACCTATATCGTTACCGCAAACGAGGGCGATGCGCGGGATTACACTGGTTTCGTCGAGGAGGCGCGGGTCAACAGCCTCACCCTCGACCCCGAGGTGTTCACTGATGCGACGCTGCAGGACAATGCGAATCTCGGGCGCCTGACGGTCACGACGGTAGGCGCCGACAGCGACGAGGACGGACTGGTCGATCGGCTGCTCGCGCTGGGCGGACGCTCGTTCTCGATCTGGAACAGCACCGGGTCGCTGATGTACGACAGCGGCAGCGACATGGAACTGGTCACCGCGATGCGCTACGGCAACGACTTCAACAACAACAATACTGCCAACGAGCCCGACAGCCGCAGCGACAACAAGGGTCCGGAACCGGAAGGACTCGCGCTGGCGACGATCGAGGGCCGCAGCTATGCCTTCATCGGTCTCGAGCGCATGGGCGGCATCATGGTCTATGAGATCACCAATCCCGAATCGCCGCGATTCCTGCAATACACCAGCAACCGCGATCTCGGCAGGGACCCCGAGACCGAGGACGCCGGCGACATGGGTCCCGAGGGTCTGCTCTACATCCCGGCCGGCGACAGCCCGAACGGCGAGCACCTGCTCGTGGTCGGTAACGAGATCAGCGGCACGACAGCGATCTATCGCATCGACCGGATCGTCCACCAGTAATCTCCCTGCCCCGCCCCCCGGAGATTTTCTCCGGGGGGTATACTGGGGCCATGGTTCATCGCGGTTCTGACAGCGGCTCCGGGAATCAGCATGGCGATGCCGGGCGCGGCCCGCGCCACGCGGCCCTCCTGCTTGCGGCGATCGCTGCCGCTGTGCCCGCGGCAGCACAGGCGGTGCTCGTCGTCCCCGGTGACTACGCCTCGATCGATGCCGCGCTTGCGGCGATCGCCGACGGCGCCACAACCGAGCGGACGATCATCGTCGAGCCCGGGACGTACAACGAAACCCTCAACGTCCCGCTCGCGCTGCCGGCCGGCGTCGAACTGATCGGTCGAGAGACCGCGCGCACCGTGCTGTCCGGCACGCTGACGATCAACAACATCGGCGACTTCCGTATCAGCAACTTCAGCTTCACCGGCGCGGGACCGGCGGTGCAGGTGATCGGCAGCACGGTCACAATAGAAAACAACGTCTTTCGCATGAATGACGACGGCGTCGCGATCGCGAGCTCGCTGTCGCAGCCGGTCATCCTCAACAACGTGTTCTGGCGCGGCGGCGTCGCGGTCGATGCCGGCGGGAACCCGCTGACCCTCGTGAACAATGCCTTCGCGCAGAACGGCGCTACGCTGGTGTCCGAGGGGCCGGGGTCGGAGATCACCCACAACGCCTTCTTCGGCGTCGACGCCTTCGGCAATGCCGCGGTCACCGGCGATCCGCGGTTCGTCGCGCCGGACCCCGGCGACTTCCATCTGCGTGCCGGCTCGCCGCTGATCGATGCCGGCTTCGGCGAGGATACGCTCGACGGCACAACCGCAGACATCGGCGCCTATGGTGGCGACTTCGCCGAGGGGCGGCCGTTCCCGGTACAGGGCCTCGAGGTCGTCTCGACCGAAAGCGACGGCCTCGACCACCGCGTCACGCTGGCGTGGTCGGCGAATCCCTGGTACCGGCTCGGCGGCTATCGCCTGCATTACGATACCGACGGCGGTGCGCCTTATGCGGGCGCCGGCGCCGATGAGGGCGATTCGCCGATAGACACGGAGATCGGTCCCGGCGCAGAGACGACCTTCACGATCAACGGGCTCACTGCCGCCGACGGCAGCGGGCTCGCGCCGCCGGTACTCGCGCCGCCTGTGCCGGGCAACAACCGGCTGGCCTTGCGCTGGTCGGCCAGCCCCGGTGCGACCGGCTACGTCATCCACTATCGCGTCGACGGCGGCAACGATCCCGGTGAGATCGATGTCGGCGATGTCACGGCATACACGCTGACCGGACTCGAGAACGGCACCGACTATCGCATCCACGTCACCGCCTATGCGCAGCAGCGCTATGCCTTTGCGGTCACCGCCTGGCCGACATTCGATACCCTGCTCGACAGCGCATTCTCCGCCCAGGTCACGGCCGACGTCGGACCGCAAGCGGACAGCCTGCCGTCGAACGAGATCGTCGACTTCCCGGAGCCGATCGTCGTGTTTCCGGACCTGCCGGACAAGGGCGGCTGCTTCATTGCGACCGCGGCCTTCGGTCACTACGGCGCGGATCAGGTCCGGCTGCTGCGCCGCTTCCGCGACGAGGTCTTGATGACGCATGCGCCGGGACGTGCGTTCGTGGCATGGTATTATCGCCACAGCCCGCGCTGGGCCGCGACGCTCGAGTCACAACCGGGGCTCAAGCCGCTCGTGCGGGCAGCGCTTCTACCGATGATCGCCATGGCTGCACTGGTGCTGCATGCGCCAGTCGCGGCGGTGCTGATGACCGGCGCGGCCGGGCTGATGCTGATGATGTTCATGGGCGGGCGCAGGCGCGGCGCGCAACCCACTGGTGGAGAGAGCCGATGAATCCCGGCGTGCGCTGGACGATCCTGATACTGATCCTGTTGCTGGCGGCGGCCCAGGCCGCGGCCGACGAACGGCCACGCTGGTCATTCGAACTGAAGGGCGGCACCTTCCACAGCGACATAGACGACTGGGGCGATTTCTATGACGACAACCGTATGACGCACTACGGCCTCGCGGTCGGATACAAGCTGCTGCGGCAGATCGAGTTTGGCATCGAGGCCGGCTATCGCAACGACCGCGGTCGCGGCTTTGCGCCGGGACACGGCATCGTCACCGGCGACGTGCGCTACCAACTGCTGCCGGTCCACGCGACGCTGACGCTGCGCGGGGTCTTTTACGAAGACCAGTGGCTCGTGCCCTACATCGGCGCCGCCGCCGGGCGCTACAGTTATCGCGTCACGATCGAGGGCCAGGACCGACAGTCCGGCGGAACCGACGGCACGCTGTACCGCGCCGGCATACAACTGCTGCTCGACCGCCTCGACCGTCGCGCCGCGTTCAACATGCGGCGCCATTACGGCATCGACAATACCTATCTGTTCTTCGAGGCCCGCGAAAGCGAGGCCGAGGTCGCGGACAACGACCTCGGCGGCAGGTCCTACATGGGCGGTCTGCTGTTCGAGTTCTGACGCCGCGCGATTAGGGGGGCGCAATCATCAGCAGCCTGCTCTTGACGATAAGTCCGCTGCGCCCGAAGCAATAGACCTGTCACAATCAACACGAAAAACCAAACCGATAGGGCACCGCCACCACCCCCACCTGCATCGACATCACCACCAGGATTCGCAAGGATTGTTACGGAGCCGATGTTATTGAGCATATTCGTATCCGCTGGCACCGATGCAATCGCCTCAGCCTCTATGGTGACTGTCATACTCCCGGAGACCGTGGCTGCATAACCGAAATAAAATCTGTGCTGGTCGACCCCCCCCGCACCAGCGGCCATCAGTGTCACACTCTGACCAGGTTGCAAGGACTGCCCCTGCTTGTATTCAACCTCGCATCTCATGATGACATATTGCGGATCGTTGACACCTGCTGGAATGGCACATTCGATAGTGTATGAATCCAGATCCTGCTTCACGTTATTGTTACGCAAACCAAACCCGGCCAGGTTTTCCTTTGGAATCCTTACCTCGACGGTAAAATCGCTGACAGATTCCGGACCCAGATTATTGATTACCATGTCCTCGAGTCTGTTCTGATTTGCGAGCTCTGTAAACCCTGGCGTCAAACCGGCGAATGGAAGCTGGTCATTCGATGAAACTTTGCCCGAAGACACAACTGCAACACAAAGATCTGCGCCAGCATCTGCGTTCTGATCAAATCCGATATCGCAAAATCCTCCGGTCGTTTTGTCATTGATGCGTACCGTCGCCACAACTGGATCGCCCAACTCGGCGCCCGAGACATTATGCAGACGCACAGTAAATGTTACCGACAGAGTAAAGATATCCCGATCATGGACGATCAGCGGCACTTTGACTACTGACTGACCAGGCTCGAACACAACCAGCATATCGCTGATCGCATCATAGTCGCCTTGACCCTCCAGCCCGGCCACAGCAGTCCCGTCTTCGGTCGATAGCAAAACAGATGCTTGCTCGCTGACCTCTCCGATACGCCAGATCGTTAGCTCGAACTCTCCCGCATCTTCCCGTACAACATATTCATCCTGAGAGAAACGGATCCCCTCCTCAGGATTGATGACAACCTGCCAGTTATCGATCTCGGCCCGACCAAAATAGGTCCGCCCTTCGGTTCGGCACTGGTTACCACACGAGGTACCTTGCACATAGCCGAAGGTCAGCGGCTTGGTGAAATCCGGTTGCGTTGCCTGACCGGGCACGCCGGCAGGAAATCTCAGGTAATCGCCTGCCGAAATGTTCATGATCGAGAACCCGGTCCAGTCTGGATGGTTGGCTCGTCGCACGAACTCCCTGCGCGCAAACACCATCCAGTACAACTCCCGGTCCTGTACCTCGTCGTACTGGCGCACGGCCAGCGACGAGGCCACGAAGGCTAGATCCTCGAATGTGCCATCACCGGCGATCGGCGTGGCGGTCGGGGTGTATCGGGAGTCCCAGCTGAAATTGATGCGTTCTATCGGCCCCTGTATCTCCGGATCGTAGACGGCCGCCTCGTTGAAGATAAAACCCCAGGTACCCGTTGCGGAAGTACCCGCCAGCCCGGCTGATTCATCCAGCCCGGGCATGCGGCTCTCGATCCGTGCAAAGGCATCAGGATTGCCTCCTGTGGGCAGCTGCGATGCAAAGAAAGAGGAAGTTCGATCATCCAGTGCTGGCGGCGTTTGTGTCAGGAAGCTGCCTGCATTGGTCCAGTGAGCGGAATCGAATATGAAGTTACCGTCACGGAACTGCACTTCCTCAGCGAATGCCATACCGAAGATAGATGGCAGCAGCGCAGCAATCAGAGCAGATTGTCTTGCGAGTGCACCAGTAAATCGAGGAGACCGTTGCCTATAATGATCTTGACCGACCGCAGAAAGAACCAATCCGTTCCTATAGAAATGACACAACCGGGATAAAAATGAACTGGATGCCCACCCCCGCCTGTTGACCGGCATGACACCCCCCCTTCTCGGTTTATGCGTCTCTTTGTTTCTATACTTCGTTTGACACCATGCGGGCAAGTGAAATGTTCATCACCGTTCGTTACCGAGTTGGTAGTTATGTTTATAACATTATGCAAGGCCGAGCGCGGTGATCAGGTATTGTGAACTGCGGGCTTGAATCGGATGCCTGCGGGGATTTTCAGAATTGGTATGACAAAGAACCGAACAGACGCGGGCGCTTGCGGCCTGAATCCTCCGACGCAACGACTCGCGTCAACGGCTGCGCAATCTCGATCGTCGCGGACAGGGCCTTGCCGGTCGTGCGCACGCCGAGGCCGGCGGACGCAGCGGAGGCGCGCTGATCGAAGCGGCGCTCGCCGATGCGCCAGACCGCACCGAGGTCGTAGAAACCGTAGGGACCGATATGAAGGCCGCCCGCCCGCAAGTTTCGCTTCGATAGCTCCGTGCGCGCGGCGAGGCCGTGGTCGCCGCTGATCTCGGACGGATCATACGCGCGCCCGAACTGCGCGCCGCCGATGCTGTAGCGTTCCGAAGACGGCACGGCCTTTGCGGCGAACTGGCCGTCGATCGTGCCGCTGAGATCCCAATCATCCCCGATACCACGGCGCGCCGTCAGATTGAAATTCGCGCGCGTGAATTCCGGATCGCCGACACCCGCACCCAGTTGCGTGTCGATGACGCGGCTGTCGCCGGCGGACAGGCCTTGCGTCAGCGACATGACCAGCGCACGGACGCGGTCGACGCCGACGGCTTGCACGCCGCGATAATTGAGCTGTACCGTCGTCAGCCGATCCTCGAGCCGGCGCGCGCCGAGCACGTCGGTCCGCGACCGCCAGGCGCCGAGTTGCGCACCGACCGTGCTGAGGCTGTTCGCCGTGCGCGTCAGCGGCATCGCCAGGCCGAGGCGGTAACGCTCGTTCGCGATGCGTGCGTCGATCGTCGCGAGATCACCGCCCGGCCGCGAACGGATACCCGACACACCGGCCTGCATGCGCAGGCCGTTCGCGCCCAGCGGCCACTCGGTCGATGCCTCCAGATAAGCCAGTTCCTCCGTCTCCGCGGCGGTTGCGAGTTGAAGCCGCCAGGTCTCGTGGCGACCGAGTGCGCCGAAGGCGCCGAGCGAGGCAATCGCACGCACCGGACCGATGAATTTACTGCCACGATTGTCGAGGCTGACCGAACCGCTCGCGTGGATGCGTTCGGCGCTGAGCAACAACCGGTACGCGCCCGGCCGACCGCGCAGCGAACGGACCTCCGGTGTCACCGTCAGGTCGGGCAGTTCATTGATCGCACGCAACGCGGTGATCAGATCAACTCGCCGCACCGGCCGCTGCGCGAGCACCTTGTGCAGCATGCGATCGACCAGCGGATCCGGCTTCGCGCCGGCTTCGCTGAAGCGCCAGTCCTGGATATATCCCTCGACGATCCGAATACGAACGACGCCAAACTCGATATCCTGCGCCGGCACCAGCGCGCTCGACAGGAACCAGCCGTCGTCGTGATAGCGGCGCGTGATCGCCTCGGCGAGTTCGCGCAGCCTCGCGACCGTGATCTCGCGCCCGAGCCAGGCCTGGTACAGCGGCAGGAATTCGAGATTGTCGTAAACCGTCGAACCCTCGATCAGCACGCCGGCGAGCGTGAAGGTCAGCTCGGGCATCTCGACGCGGGCGCCGGCGGCCGGGGGCAAAGGGGTCGGACGCGGGGCCGACACCGGCGCGGGCGCGGTCTCGACCTGGCGCTCTATCTGGGCCGGCTCGAAGCCCTGAAACTCCTGCGCAAGCACGGCAGCGGTCAGCAGCCACCACAGGCAAGCCATGGCCATCACCCTTATGAAAAGTGGGTGTAAAAGGTTTTTTCTCATGCAAATCATGGCCTGAATGCCCGCCTGCGCGGGTTATGCGAACTCCGTCACAAAAAAAATGTGCGCCCCGTCCTAGTATCGGTCCCATGCACCACGCTATTTAGCTTGCAGCCGGGGAGTACGCCATGAGTCCATCGACATCCCGACGTCTCGCATCCCTGCCGTTTCTGCTCATCCTGATCCTGCTGGTTACCGGTTCGGCCTTTGCCGCAGACCGCCCCTGGGTCGTGGTGTCTGCCTCGGGCGCCGTGGCGGTCACCGGCGGCGAGGGCGGAGAGCGCGCGCTCGAGGCGCGCTCAGGCGCACGACTGCTGGCGCCGTTTTCGGTCCGCACCGGTCATGACGGCCAGCTCGTCATCGCGCGCAACCAGGACATCATGACGATCGGTCCCGGCGCGCGAATCGAAGTCCCGGTCCCCGCCGAGGGCGGCCAGGGCGCCGTCACCCGCATCCGGCAGGCGCTCGGTTCCGTGCTGTACCAGGTCGAACACAAACTGAAAGAGGCCTTCGAGGTCCACACGCCCTATCTCGTGTCCGTGGTCAAAGGCACGACCTTCAATATCCTCGCCACCGCCGACTCGAGTACGGTCGCGCTGATCGAAGGCCTGCTCCAGGTCTACACGCCGGACGGCAAGTATGAATCCTTCCTCGACGCGGGCCAGGTCGCGGTGATGACCGCCGACGGCGACGGTATCCGCATCGAGGATCAGCGCGCGCTGTCCGAACCGGTCGCCGGTCCGGTCCGGATCGGACGCGATGACGATCTCCATACAGCCGCGATCAACGATCCCGCACACAGTCTCGATCGTCTGTCCGCGAGACTCACAAACAGTACGACACTCGACGACGGCAGTACCCGCCTCGTCAGCAGGATCACCGCTGATGCCGAGGGCACGACCCTGCTCGGCGTCTCGACCAATGACAGTTCCTTGCGACTCGGCGGCGTCACGCTCTCGAATGACGGGCTGATCGGTGTCGGCGTCGAGGAATCCTCGGTAACGCTTGGCGGTGTTTCGGTCGGAGAGACTGCGCTGACGCCATCGCTCGAGGTCGGCGACCTCTCGGCCGGTCTCGGCGGCGCCTCGCTCGACATCGGCAGCGATCTCGGCGTCGGCCTCGAAGTCGGCGATACCTCGCTAGCGCTCGGCGGCGCGTCAATCGGTGAAACGGCGCTGACGCCGTCACTCGACGTCGGCGAGATCTCCGCCAATCTCGGCGGCATCGACCTCGGCCTCGGCAGCGACCTCAACACCAGTCTCGATCTCGGCGACACCTCGCTGAACCTCGGCGGCGCGACGCTTGGTGAAACGGCACTGACGCCCGAGATCGGACTCGGAGACACCTCGCTGAATCTCGGCGATTCCGGCATCAACCTCTCGACCGAGCTCGATCTCGGCCTGCTCGACCCGATCGCGCTCGACGTCGGCATCGAGGTCGAGCCGGTCACTGAAATCGTCACCGACACGGTCAATACCGTCACCGATGTCGTCGCCGATACGACCACGACGGTCCTAGATGCGCTCACCGGAAGACTCAGGTTGTTCTGACCCCTGACGATAACCATCGTCTGACATCGGAGCCCGGCCAGTGGACATAACCAAAAGAATAATCCCGGGGCCCGCGCTGATCGCACTTGGGGTGACACTCGTTGCGGTCGCACTCGGCTGGCTTCAGCCGATCGACCAGCGCCTCCAGGATCTGCGCGCGTCGCTGACGCAAAACGCGGTATCGAGCGACCTCGTCATTGTCGAAATCGACGCCCGCAGCCTGCGTGAGCTCGACGGCTGGCCCTGGCCCAGGCGCCATCACGCGGAGGTCCTCGAGCGCCTGCGCGCCGCCGGCGTCGAACAGGTGTTCTACGACGTCGACTTCAGCTCACCATCCAACCCCGATGATGACCGTCTGCTCGCTGATGCGCTCGCGCGCTTTCCCGCCGAGGCGGTGATGCTGCCGGTCTTCGTCCAGCCCGGCAACCAGCTGGCAACCGGCGACCTCGTCATCGCGCAACCCCTCCCGCCATTCCGCAACCATGCGGTGCCGGTTGCGATCAACCTCCGTCCGGACCACGACGGCCTCGTCAGGCGCATCGCCGGTTCCGCTCGCATCGTCGACGAGCCTGCCGCGCTCGCGGGCATACGCATCAGTGGACGCTACGACCAGCTCAATGAATCGATCCCGATCGATTACGCGGTCCATCCCGAAAGCTTCGATCGGCTGTCGTTCGCGGACGTGCTGGCCGGCCACTTCGACCCGGGCATGCTGCGCGATCGGCCGGTCTTCGTCGGCGCGACCGCGCTCGAACTCGGCGACATGATCCCGGTGCCGGTCTACCAGTCGCTGCCCGGCGTCGTCGTGCAGGCGCTCGCCTACCAGACGCTGATGCGCGGCGGCTACAAGCGCGCGCCGATGGTGCTGACACTGCTGGCGACGCTGCTGATCTGCGCGCTTCTGCGCGTCGTGCTGCGCGACAGCGGCTGGCGCGGCGGCCTTGTCTTCACCGGGGTAGCGATCGCGATGACCATCACCTTCGCGTTCCTCGTCGCGCACGAGTGGCGCATCCTCGTCCCGGTGGCGGCGCCGATCTGTCTGCTCGCGCTTGGCTATGCCTTCTCGCTGATCGCCCGACTCGAACAGCAGCATCTTCGCCTGCGTCACCAGGCCATGCACGATGCCCTGACCGGCCTGGGCAATCGCTACTACCTCGCCGACCATCTGCGCAGCTGCCTCGCTGACGGCGATGACGCCACCTCGCGCATCGCGCTGCTGATGATCGACCTCGACCGTTTCAAGGAAATCAATGACTCGCTTGGTCACGGCACCGGCGACCGCCTGCTGAAGCAGGTTGCGGAACGGTTCACCGGCTGCCTCGACGCCGGGAGCTCGCTGGCGCGCATCGGCGGCGACGAGTTCGCGATCATCGTGCCGGATGCGGCCGATGGGCGCCGCAGCCTGGCTGCCGCCGAACGCATTCTGTCGGCGCTGAGACAACCGTTCCCGGTCGACAATATCGCGCTGGAGGTCGACGCCAGCATTGGTATCGCGCTGTATCCTGATCACGCCCGTGACGCGACGCTGCTGATGCAGCATGCCGACACCGCAATGTATGTCGCGAAGGAAAGCGGCGCCGGCATCTCACTGTACCAGCCGGAGTTCGCGCGCAGAAACGCAGTACGGCTGGCGATCTCGACCGGACTGCGCGGGGCGATCGCGGCGAATCTACTGCGACTGCACTACCAGCCCAAACTCGACGTCGCCGGCGGCAGACCGACCGGCGCCGAGGCGCTGCTGCGCTGGCACCACCCCGAGCTTGGCGATATCAATCCGGAACTGATCGTCGAGATTGCGGAGAGCGCCGGCCTGATCTGGACACTGACCGAATGGACACTGTTACGCGCACTCGAAGACGCGCGCAGCTGGCATGAAGCGGGGCATCCGCTGCGGGTCGCCGTAAACCTGTCGGCGCGATTGCTGCAGGATCGTGAACTCGTCGACAAGATCACCGGCTGTGTCGCCGCGCGCGGACTCAACCGGAGCTGGCTGACACTGGAGATCACCGAGAGCGCGCTGATGGCCGATCCCGACGCCGCGCTCAGAAACGCCGCGGCGCTGAAGGCAGCCGGCATCCACCTGTCGATCGACGACTTCGGTACCGGCTATTCCTCGCTTGGCTACCTCAAGGATCTGCCCGCAGATGAGCTCAAGATCGACAAGTCCTTTGTAACCGACATGCTCGCCGCTCCGCGCAACGCGGTGATCGTCAAGTCGACGATCGAGCTCGCGCACAACCTCGGACTCGAGGTCGTCGCGGAAGGCGTCGAAACCGAGGCCATACTCGGCGCCCTCGCGGGACTCGGCTGCGAGACCGCGCAGGGCTATTTCATCAGCCGTCCGGTCGATGCCAGCGCATTTGGCGAATGGCTCGATGCGCAACGCCGTGACGCACGCCAGGCGAGGCCCGTCACTGCCGATATCCGCCTGCTGGCCGGACGCGGCTCCCCCGCCCTCTCCCGCTGAGCGGGACCGCCTTCCCCGCGAGTCCTGCCCCGCTCACATGTCCGCCTTAGTAATACTCATACCAAACATAACGAAATATATTATTACGCCAACTTTTATCCATCGCGATGAATTGACTTCATTCCTCTTCCGTCCAGAGAATAGCCTTGTTGTTCGGGTACGGTAGCGTTGTGCCATCGCATTCAATGCGTGACATGTAGCGTTACTCAACCGGGCGCAAAGGACTTCCACCGAGACGGCATCGTACCGATCCCCGATATCACTGATCGGATCAATTGGCAGTCCCCGACTCTGCTGGTCGCCCTGTGCAACCGCAGTATGAGAACGCAGATCAGTACGAATCGGGGGATCAGTCCAATCGGTGTTAGCACACGGGAGGAGTCACCATGAACACCATCTCTGCAGGAATTCTGCAACGGCGGCTGCTGTTCTGCATCAGCTTGGCATGTGTGGCTGTCATGCTGCCAGGGTGCAACAGTTCATCTTCGGGATCGAACCGTATCGCTGTCAACGGCGTGGTTCAGGCGCCCGAGGGCGAACTGGCCGCCACGCAGATGACCATGATGCAATGGCTCGCCGCTTTCTCGCCGATCGCCATGGTCATGGCGATCGATATTTCCGGCTGGAGTGAGGTTCCGGATGCCACCTTGCGGGTCTTCAGGATTGACGATGACGGCGAGCCGGTCGGCTCGATCATCGCGTCGGCCACCACCGCGGCGAACGGTGGGTATACGCTGAATCTGCCCGCCGGCACGGTGCTGGCCAGCAATCTGATCGTACAGGCAAGCAGCGATCCGGCGATTACCGGTCCCGAACCGGTCGGCACGCCGAACACGATCAGCGCGCCCGTCGTCGGGGATACCGTCGACATCAACCCGGTAACCGAGGCTGCGATGCAGGCACTGGTCAACCGCCCGGAGCCCCTCGCCAACTTCTCGGCCGAGGAGGTCGCCGCCTATATCGCAGCGCTCGAGACACTGGTGGAAGATAGCGGGGTGCCTCCATTCGTCGATCTGGCGGCCGCCGTGGATGGGATCGCAACGGGGTTCGCCAGCGAAATTGACGCGGCACTCGACCTGGTGAGTGATCCGCCGCCGGCCGAACCCGGCAATCTGACAGGGATCTGGAGCTCGGGCTATACCTGCGAGCCAACCGTGGGCGATGGTTTCTCGGGCACCGATATCATCAACATCACCCAGACCGGCAACAATCTGAGCTTCACTGCGGCCAATGACGAAGGCCCTGGCTCGACCCCGGTCTTCAACATCAGTGGTAACGGCACCCTGAGCGGCAATATCGTAACCTGGTCGGCGACCGGCCCCGGATATACCGAAACAGGGACGTGGGAAGTGATCAACGATGACACGATGCTCAAGGAGTCGACCTACGTCAACACCGAGGGCGGCGGTGGCGGCGACTGCGCCGGGTCGATCACCCGGTAATCCTGACAGAGACAGCGACTGAACCAGGGCCGGACCCCGCGCGGGGTCCGGCCCTGATCCGGTCTGCGCATGAACCCGGTCGTCCGCGGACGAGGCCCGGGGCGGGGGGCAACGGTCGTGACCGTCGTCCACACCGCCTCTATAATGAGCCGCATGAACACCCGCCTGACCCGCTACCGGGACATCCCCGATTTCATCACCCGCGACGGCTCGATCATCCGCGAGCTGATGCACCCTGCCGCGCACGGCAATCGCCTGCAAAGCCTCGCCGAGGCGATCGTGCCGGCCGGCGCCAGCACGATCCTGCATCAGCATCACCGCACCGAGGAGCTCTATCACTTCACTGCCGGCAGCGGCTGGATGGAGCTCGGCGACGAACGCTTCGAGGTCGGGCCCGGCGACACCGTGCATATCGCACCAGGCACACCGCACCGGCTCGTCAATCCGGGCGCATCGGAACTGCGCCTGCTGTGCTGTTCGTCGCCGCCCTATGCCGACGACGACACCGAACTGCTCACGACCGACGGGACCGGGACTTGAGCACCGAACGACCGGCGCCGCCGCCGGCCGAGCTTGTCCGGGCCGATGTCGACCGCGCCCTGGCCGAGGACATCGGCGGCGGTGACCTCACCGCGGCGCTGATCGACGCAGGCGCACGCGCCGTCGCCGAGGTCATCACGCGCGAAGACACCGTGCTGTGCGGATCCGCATGGTTCGAGCAGACCTTCCGCGCGCTCGATCCGGCGGTCCACATCGACTGGCAGGCGCGGGACGGCGATGCCGTTGTCTCCGGCGATACCCTGTGCGCGCTGTCCGGCCCGGCGCGCGCGCTGCTGTCCGGCGAACGTACCGCATTGAATTTCCTCCAGACCCTGTCAGGGACGGCAACGCGCGCGCGGCGTTATCACGACCAGGTTGCCGGCCTGCCGGTCACCCTGCTCGACACCCGCAAGACCGTCCCCGGACTGCGCATGGCGCAGAAATACGCCGTCCGCTGCGGCGGCTGCAGGAACCACCGGGTCGGCCTCCATGACGGCATCCTCATCAAGGAAAACCATATCGCCGCCTGCGGTTCTATAAAAAAATCCATAGAAACAGCAAGATCCATGTTTCCATCGATTTCGGTCGAGATCGAGGTCGAGGACCTCGGCCAGCTCGACGAGGCCCTGGCGGCCGGGGCGGACCTTGTCCTGCTCGACAACTTCGACCCCGACGGGCTGCTTGCCGCGGTCGCCCGCAACCGGGCGGCCGGCGGCCGGGCCCGGCTCGAGGCCTCCGGGGGTATCACCCTCGAAAATGTCCGCCGGATCGCCGAAACCGGTGTCGACCGGATCTCGATCGGCGCCCTGACCAAGGACCTGCAGGCCACGGACCTCTCAATGCGATTCCGGATTGACCGATAACCCCTGTATCAGTTCTCAAATACAGGCAGACCGACATGTCGGCGTCTCCCGTACAAAGGCTCAAACCGGGGAATATCGTCCCCATCCTGCCCTCCCCGGCGCTGCGCTGCGAGGTCGAGGACGCGGTCACGGTCGGTGAGCCCGTCGAGGCACAGCTACACGACGGCGCCCGCTTCAAGGGGACGCTGCAGAAGTTCCAGCGCCCGGAACGGCGTCTTTCAATCGCCGTCGATGGCGGCCAGGCCCAGGATCTCCCGTTCCTGAGCCTGAAGCTGCTGTCCCTGCCGCGCACGCGCAGCTGGTGCGCAGGGGATCTTACCCCGGATGCCAGCCTTTCGAATGCCGAGCCGTCCCCCTGCCGGTACCACCTCGAACTCAAGAACTGCGAGGTCCTCGAGGGCAGGACGCTCGGCTATCGCCGCGACGGCGCCGGGCTGTTTCTGTATCCGGTCGCCGAGGATGGCTGTTATACCCACCTGTTCGTGCCGCACAGCACGCTCGAGCAATACCGCTTCGACCCCTGCGAGCTGACGCCGCCGGCGCAGGCCGAGGAACAGGAGGTCGACGACGATGCCGAGGGCGAACGGGAGGCGGCATCGCTGCTCAAGGGGATCACCTCGGTCGACACCCTCGAAGAGGCCCTCAAGCGCAACAAGCACTCGGCCAAGATTCGATTCGGCGAGATCCTGGTCAAGGAGAACCTGATCACCGAGGAACAACTCGAGGCGGCGCTGTCGACGCAACGACAGCACCGCGACGAAGGCCGCAAGACCCAACTCGGCCAGATCCTCGTCGAGAGCGGTGCGATCGACATGGGCGACGTGCTGGCCGCGCTGTCGGAGAAGCTCGGCATCCCCTTCATCGACATCGCCGAATTCAAGATGAACCCGGAGTCGATCCGCTACGTGCCGGAAGATCTGGTCCGCAAGTACAACCTGCTGCCGGTGCACCACTTCTCGAACAAGCTCGTCGTCGCGCTCGAGAATCCGATGGACTGGGAGGCGCTGGACGCAGTGCGCTTCCACTCGAAGATGCACATCGAGCCGGTGATGGCCTCGCGCGAGGCGATCGCGCAGATGATCAGCCTGTTGTACTCGACCCCCGAGATCGAGGAATCGGCAATAGGCGATTACATCGATCATGATGACGACGATGACGACGGCGGCAGGGCGGGCGAAAGCGACTTCGACGAGTCTTCGGTACAGGACAATGTCATCGTCAAGCTCGTCAACAAGATCATCATCGACGCCTATCAGCAGCGCGCCTCGGATATCCATATCGAACCCTACCCGGGCAAGAACCGCACCGTCGTGCGCTTCCGCAAGGACGGCGCGCTGAAAGGCTATTACGAGGTACCGAGCAAGATGCGCGCGGCAGTCGTTGCCCGCATCAAGGTCATGGCCGATCTCGACATCTCGGAACGCCGCAAGCCCCAGGACGGCAAGATCGATTTCAAGAAATTCGGCCCGCTGAAAATCGAGCTGCGTATCGCGACGATCCCGACCGCAAACGACATGGAAGACGTCGTCATGCGCATCCTCGCCAGCGGCGAACCGGTGCCGCTCGACAAGCTCGGTCTGTCGAAACGCAACGCCGAGCAGTTGCGTCGCCTGGTCAGCAAGCCCTACGGGCTTTTCTTCGTCTGCGGACCGACCGGTTCGGGCAAGACGACGACACTGCACTCGGTGCTCGGCCATCTCAACACGCCCGATCGCAAGATCTGGACTGCCGAGGACCCGGTCGAAATCACCCAGCGCGGGCTGCGTCAGGTCGAGGTCAAACCAAAGATCGGCTTCAACTTCGCCGCGGCGATGCGCGCCTTCCTGCGCGCCGACCCGGACATCATCATGGTCGGTGAAATGCGTGACAAGGAAACGACCAGCATGGGCATCGAGGCCTCGCTGACCGGTCATCTCGTGCTATCGACCCTGCATACCAACAGCGCGCCGGAGACGGTGACGCGCCTGCTTGATATGGGCATGGATCCGTTCAACTTCGCCGATGCGCTGATCGGCATCCTCGCCCAGCGCCTTGCCCGGCGTCTGTGCAGCTCGTGCAAGGAGGCCTATGAGCCGTCCGCGGAAGAACTCAATGAACTGGTCGCCGAGTACTGCTACGAGCTGCATCTGAAAAACGCCACTGCCGAGGAACGCAAGGCCCTGCAGGAGAAGGTGCTCGAGGAGTGGCGTCAGGACTTTGCCGACGAGGACGGCAGGTTCACGCTCTATCATCCCAAGGGCTGCCGCTCATGCGATGATACCGGCTACAGCGGACGCCTCGGCATCCACGAACTGCTGCCGGCAAGCGACACGATCAAAAAGAAGATCCTCGAGGAGGCAACCGTCTCCGATCTGCTCGAACTCGCAATCGCCGAGGGCATGCGCACGCTGAAGCAGGACGGCCTCGAAAAGGTCATGCAGGGCCTGACCGACGCCCATACGGTACGGACGGTCTGCATCAAGTAGTCTGGCCGTCTGCTGAAACCGCCCGGTGGGTTTTCTCCGCGAATGGCTCGCCTCGCTGCCGCTGCGCGGCACCCTTCGGGCTCCGGCGAGGCTGCGCTTGACTTCGCTGCGCAAACCCACCGGGCGGTTTCAGCAGACGGCCAGACTAGCGCGCCTCGAAGCCGTCGAGGTCGCCCGGATCGCCGATCCGCTCGCAGCGCACCTCCGTGACCCGCGCCAGCGGCGGACCGCGATGCAACCATTCACGCAGTGCGTCGAGCGCTGCATCATCGCCGCGGGCCAGCACTTCCACCGAGCCGTCAGGCAGATTGCGCACCCAGCCGTCGAGGTCGAGCGCACGCGCGCGGTCGCGGGTCGAGGCGCGGAAAAACACGCCCTGCACGCGACCTGACACCCGGCAATGCATACATGCGCTCACGCTGCCTTCCCTATACCCCGTCGCCACGTTAATATCGTCGGCATATCCGCGTATTTTCCGACCATCAACCAGGACAAGCAAGCAGCGTGAACGACAGCGACTTCCGCATCGAGAAAGATAGTCTCGGTGAATTCAGGGTGCCGGCCGGGGCTTGGTACGGCATACAGACCGCGCGTGCGGTCGCAAACTTCCCGATCAGCGGGCGCGGACCCGACCGGGATTTCGTCCTCGCCCATGTGCGCGTAAAGCGCGCCGCCGCGATCGCGAATCGGGAAGCCGGCTGGCTCGACGCCCGACTCGCCGCCGCGATCATTGAAGCCTCCGATCGTATCCTTGCCGGCGAATTCCACGACCAGTTCGTCGTCGACCGCTTCCAGGCCGGCGCCGGCACCAGCCACAACATGAACAGCAATGAGGTCATCGCCAACGTCGCCAATGTCGCGCTCGGCGGAAGGCGTGGCGATTACACCCCGGTGCATCCGAACGACCATGTCAACATGGGCCAGAGCACCAACGACACGATCCCGACTGCGATCCGCCTGGCCGCGCTGGCAAAACTGCCGCGCCTGTGCTCATCCGTGCGGGCAATGGCCGATGAGTATGCGCGCATAGGCGCGCGCGAGCGCGACACGGTCAAGAGCGGCCGCACCCATCTGCAGGATGCGGTGCCGACGACGCTCGGCCGCGAGTTCGAGGCCTATTCAGCGACGCTGCGCCGCGCCGCGGTCAACATCGAATCGACGCGCGACGCGCTGTGCGAAATCGGCCTCGGCGGCAGCGCGGCCGGCACCGGTCTCAACACCGCCCCGGGCTATGCCGACAATGCCGCACGCGAACTGGCGCGGCTCACCGGCGAATCCATCCGACCGGCCGCCGACCTCGCCGCGCAGATGCAATCGATGCACGACATTCAGCGCCTGTCGTCGGCGATCCGCGACCTGACGCTGGAGGTGATCCGCATCTCCAACGACATGCGCCTGCTCGCCTCCGGGCCGCGCACCGGGCTTGGCGAGATCCGCCTGCCGCCGGTGCAGCCGGGCTCGAGCATCATGCCGGGTAAGGTCAACCCGGTGATGTTCGAGATGCTGAACCAGGTCTGCGGTCAGGTGCTGGGCCAGGATGCCGCGATCGCGACGCTGACCCAGGGTGGACAGCTTGAACTCAATGTGATGATGCCGGCGATCGGTTCCGCGCTGTTCGATGCAATGGACTGGCTCGGCAATGCGATCGATGCCGCGACCGAGCGCAATCTGAAGGGGATCGAGGTCGACCGCGAGCGCTGCGGTGCATTCCTGCATGCGAGCGTCGGGCTCGCAACGCTGCTCAACACCCGCATCGGTTACGCACAGGCGGCCGAGATTGCGAAACTGTCGGAGAAGAGCGGCCGACCGGTGCGTGAGCTTGTGGCCGAGCGCGGCCTGCTGCCGGCGGAGGAATTCGACGCGCTGGTGCTGAAGGCGGCGCGCGACGGCCGCATCGAATAGTCCGGCCGGTTCAACGCCGTCCGCTTTCACCCAGCGCGATCTTCCTCGCCTCCTCGGCATAACGGATTGCCGGGCGATCACGGCCCTGTGCCGCGGCGGCCTCCGCCTTGCCAAGCAACTCACGGGCCTCGCCGAGTTCATCCGCGGGCGCCGATGAGGCATCGATCGCATCTCGTGCCTCGCGAATCGCCAGGCTGAGGTTGCGCGCCTTGGTCGCCTCGTTTTTCGCGATCATTGCATCATGACGGGCGCGCGTGAAAAAGCGCAGCTCCAGCTCGCGTTCTGCGCGCTCTAGATAATCGCGCGCCGCATGCAGGTTCTGTGGCGCGAAACCCTCTGCGCCGGCGTCATAGGCCGCCTGCACGGACTGACGGGCATCGCTCATCTCCTGCGTCGGCGCCGTCGTTGCGCAGGCCGCGAGGACGAGCACCGCCAGGGCGGCGATCAGCATTCTTGTATTTGTTATCATGGACACCATCAGGAAGCCTCGTGCCGGCACCATTGATACCCCGACCTCCTGTCAGGAGAAACGCCTTGAAAGTCATAATCTATCATAATCCGCGCTGTACGAAATCCCGCCAGACCCTGCAGCTGTTGCAGGACCAGGGCATCGAGCCGGAAGTCATTGAATATCTGAATACGCCGCCGGATCGCAAGACACTTTCGAGGATCATCGCAATGCTCGGCATCTCGCCACGCGACCTGATGCGGCGCAAGGAAGCGCCCTGGAAGGCGCTCGGTCTCGACGATCCGTCGATATCCGACGACAGACTGATCGATGTGATGGTGGAGTATCCGATCCTGATCGAGCGACCGATCGTGATTGCGGGCAAGCAGGCTGCGCTCGGCCGCCCACCCGAAAAAGTCCTGGAGATCCTCTGAGATGACCGAGATACTCGTGCTCTACTACAGCCGCTACGGCAGCGTCGCCGCGATGGCGGATCATGTCGCGCGCGGCGTCGGGGAAACCTCCGGTTGCGCGGCGCGCGTGCGCACCGTGCCAGCGGTCTCGACGGTCTGCGAGGCCGTCGAGGACAGCATCCCCGCGCAGGGGGCGCCCTACGCGACGCACGAGGATCTCAAGGAATGCGCCGGGCTGGTGCTCGGCAGCCCGACCCGCTTCGGCAACATGGCCGCACCTCTCAAGTATTTTCTCGACGGCACCGGCGACCTGTGGTTATCCGGCGCGCTGATCGGCAAGCCGGCGGGGGTCTTCACCTCGACTGCAAGCCTGCATGGCGGTCAGGAGACCACGCTGCTTTCGATGATGCTTCCGCTGATGCATCACGGCATGGTGCTGGCCGGAATCCCCTACAATGAGCCGGACCTGCTTTCGACGACCAGCGGCGGCACTCCTTATGGTCCGAGCCATACGGCGGGCGCCAAAAGCGAACTGCCACTGACGGATGAGGAGAAACGCCTGTGCCGCGCGCTCGGCCGGCGCGTGGCGCGGCTCGCGCTGCAATTGCAAGGCTAGCGCTCAGGCCTGGTCGTCTTCCGCGGAGCGACGCGCTCTCGGCATCGCGAGCGGACGTTTGCCCCCGATGCGGATGAAATCGATGATCGCCGCGACTCTCTCATCGCCGGCGAATGCGCCGGCAGTGCGCGCGAGCCGCGCCTCGAAACTGCCTTCACCGAGAAACAGCATCCGGTAGGCCTTGCGCAAGCGGTGGATCGACTCGCGCGGGAGCCCGCGGCGCTTCATGCCGACGATATTGAGACCGCCAAGCTCACCGCGATGACCGATGACGGCGCCAAACGGGATGATGTCCTCGGTGACACCGACCAGGCCGCCGATGACCGCCTGCGCACCGATTCGGGTGAATTGATGCACTGCGCAGAGCCCGCCGAGAAAGACGTGATCGCCGATCTCGGCATGACCGCCGAGCGTCGCATTGTTCGCGAAGATCACATGATCACCGACCACGCAGTCATGGGCGACATGGGCCCCGGCCATCAGGAAGCAATGGTGACCGAGGCGCGTCTCCATCAGCCCACCGGCGGTGCCGGTGTTGATTGTGACGCCCTCGCGAAGGATACAGTCACTGCCGATGATCAGTCGGCTCGGCTCGCCCTTGTAGTGCACCGATTGCGGCGGCGAGCCGATGACCGCCTGCGGCCAGATCGTCGTGCGCGCGCCGATGGTGGTGACGCCGGTCACATGGACCTGGGCGACGAGACGGCAGCCGTCACCCAGCACGACGTCCGGTCCGACGACGCACCACGGCCCGATCTCGACCCCGGCGCCGAGACGGGCGCCGTCGGCGATTCTCGCGCTGGGATCGATCCGCGGCGGCGCGTGTGTGTGTTCGGTCATCGCTCGCGAAAGAATGGTGGCTATGCCTGGACTCGAACCAGGGACACCAGCATTATGAATGCTGTGCTCTAACCGACTGAGCTACATAGCCAATAATCAGGGATGCTAATGATAGCGACTCCGTGTGCGGGTCACAAGCCCGCCCAGGGCAGGCTGTGGATCAAGTCTCCCGGTGGCTTTCCTCCGCGAATGGCTCGCCTCGCTGCCGCTTCGCGGCACCCTTCGGGCCCCGGCGAGGCTGCGCTTGACTTCGCTGCGGAAAGCCACCGGGAGACTTGATCCACAACCAGTCAGACGTTGAAGCGGAAATGAATCACGTCGCCGTCCCGGACGACGTAGTCCTTGCCCTCGAGGCGCCACTTGCCGGCCTCCTTCGCCCCCTGCTCGCCCTTGCCGGCGATGAAGTCATCATAGGCGATGACCTCGGCGCGGATGAAACCCTTGCGGAAATCGGTGTGGATCACGCCGGCCGCGTCGGGCGCGGTGGCGCCGACCGGGATCGTCCACGCGCGCACCTCCTTCTCTCCGGCGGTGAAATAGGTCTGCAAGTCGAGCAGGCGGTAGCCGGCGCGGATCAGCCGGTTCAGGCCAGGTTCCTCGAGCCCCAGCTCACCAAGGAAATCTGCGCGCTCGTCTTCGGCCAGTTCCGCGATCTCTGACTCAATCGCCGCGCACACCGGCACGACTTCGGCGCCCTCGGTTTCGGCGCGCTTGCGCACCGCGTCGAGATGCGGATTGCCGGTGAAGCCGTCCTCGGCGACATTGGCGATATACATCGTCGGCTTGACGGTCAGCAGATGCAGATCGTACAAGCGCCCGAATTCATCGTCGCTGAGTCCCGCCGAGCGCACCGGCCGGCCGTCATCGAGACAGGCATGCACCTTCTCGAGCAGCGCCTTGCGCGCCTGCGCCTCCTTGTCTCCGGTCTTTGCGGCGCGCGCCGCGCGATCGAGGTGGCGCTCGACCGCCTCGAGATCGGCAAGCGCGAGTTCGGTATTGATCGTATCGATGTCGCCGAGCGGATCGACCCGTCCTGCGACATGGACGACGTCATCGTTTTCGAAGCAGCGCACGACATGCGCGATCGCCTGGGTCTCGCGGATATGGGCAAGGAACTGGTTGCCGAGCCCCTCCCCCTTTGATGCGCCGGCGACGAGGCCGGCGATGTCCACGAATTCCATCGTCGCCGGCAGCACCCGCTGTGGCTGGACGATCGCCGCGAGCGCGGCGAGGCGCGGGTCGGGCACCGGCACGACGCCGACGTTCGGTTCGATCGTGCAAAACGGATAGTTGGCGGCCTCGATACCGGCCCGCGTCAACGCGTTGAACAGGGTGGACTTGCCGACATTCGGCAGGCCCACGATACCGCACTTGAATCCCATGGGTGCCCCGTATCCAGAGTGGTTAAGCGCGCGCCGGGGCGTCCGGCGCGCTGTGCAGGCGATGCATCGCCTTTTCGGTCTCGCCGGCCACTGCCTGGCCGAGCACCTCGAGCGATCGTCCGATCGCGTCATCGATCAGCGCGCGTTCCGCGGCCGGTGGCGTCTTCAGCACATAATCGACGACCTCGCGGGCCGTACCGGGATGGCCGACGCCGATGCGCAGGCGCAGGAAACCGGCATCGCCACCGAACGCGGCGAGGATGTCGCGCAGACCGTTATGACCGCCATGACCTCCGCCCCGCTTGAGGCGGGCAACGCCCGGCGGGAGATCGATCTCGTCATGCACGACGAGGACATTCTCGGGTGCAATGCGGAAATAGCGCGCCAGCGCGCCGATCGCCTGCCCACTGCGGTTCATGAAGGTCGCCGGCTTGATCAGGCGCACGCGCCGGCCGTCGATCTCGACGGCCGCGGTTCCACCATGAAAGCGCGACTCGGCGATGAACCCGACGCCGAGCCTCCGGGCCAGCGCGTCGAGTAACCAGAACCCGGCATTGTGCCGGGTCTGGTCATAGCGCTCGCCGGGGTTGCCGAGGCCGGCGATGAGTTCAACCGGCGGCTGCAAGGCGAGACCCTCGCGTCACGCCGGAGATCAGTCCTTCTTCTCTTCGCCTTCCGCTCCAGCCTCGGGCGCAGCGCCCTCCTCGCCGGCTTCGGCCTCAATCGCCGCGCGCGGCAGGTGGATCGACACCACCGGCTGGTCATGCTCGGCACCGTGCGACAGCTCGATCAGCTCGACGCCCTCGGGCATGCGGATATCGGACAGATGCAGCGTCTCGTTGACGTTCATGCCGCTGACATCGACCTCGAGGTATTCCGGCAGGTGTTTCGGCAGACAGGACACCTCGACCTCGGTGACCAGGTGCGAGACGATGCCGCCGCCCTGCTTGACACCCGGCGCCTTGTCCTCGCCGAGGAAGTGCAGCGGCACGCGCATGCGCAGCTTCTCGTCCTCGCTGACGCGCTGCAGGTCCATGTGCATGATGATCGGCTTGATCGGGTGACGCTGGAGATCCTTCAGCACTGCGCGCTCGACCTTGCCGTCGATCCTGACGTTGAGGATGTGCGAGTAGAACGCCTCGTGCTCGAGGCTGTGCATGACCGGGTTATGCGACATTGCGAGGTTCTGCGGCGGCTTGCCGCCACCGTACAGGATTGCAGGAAGCTTGCCCTCGCGACGCAGGCGGCGGCTCGCTCCTTTCCCCGCGTCGTGACGGACCTGTGCTTCGATTTCAAAATTGATGGCCATCGTCTTTTCTCCAAAGTGACACTACGCAAACACGACCGCACCCGCGACCAGGCGGCGGCCGTCACCAGAACCCGTGAATACGGGTCAATCCATATACATCGAGCTTACCGACTCCTCGGTATTGATGCGGCGCATCGTCTCGGCCAGCAGGTCGGCGACCGACAGCTGTCGAATGCGATCCGAGGCCAGCGCATCGGGCTGCAGAGGGATCGTGTTCGTCACCACCAGTTCGTCGAGCACCGATGCGTTGATGCGCGCGACGGCCTGGCCTGACAGCACCGGATGTGTGCAATAGGCGACCACCTTCGCGGCGCCTTCTTCCTTCAGTACTCGCGCGGCCTCGCACAGCGTGCCCGCAGTATCGACCATATCGTCGAGCAGCACGCAGGTCCTGCCGCGGACGTCGCCGATGATGTTCATGACCTTGGCGATGTTCGGCCCCGGCCGGCGTTTGTCGACGATCGCGAGGTCCGCGCCGCCGAGCTGTTTCGCCATCGCCCGCGCGCGCACGACGCCGCCGACGTCCGGCGACACGACGATCAGGCGGTGATATTTCGCGCGCCAGATGTCGGTCAGCAGCACCGGCGACGCATAGACGTTGTCGACCGGGATATCGAAGAACCCCTGGATCTGGTCCGCATGCAGATCGACGGTCAGTACGCGGTGGGTGCCGACCCCGGTGATCATGTCGGCGACGACGCGGGCACTGATCGGCACGCGCGCCGAACGCGGCCGGCGATCCTGGCGCGAATAGCCGAAATACGGGACCACCGCGGTGATCCGGTAGGCCGACGACCGCCGCACCGCATCGACCATCAGCAGCAGTTCCATCAGGTTGCTGTCGGTCGGATGCGCGGTCGGCTGGACGATGAACACATCCTTGCCGCGCACGTTCTCCGAGATCTCGACCTGTACCTCGCCGTCGCTGAACCGTCCGACATTGGCCTTGCCCAGCGGCAGGTTCAGTCGCGCAGCGATGCTGGCCGCGAGTTCCGGATGCGCGGAACCGCTGAACACGACCATGCGCCTGTCGGGTCCGCGGAATCCGTCTTCGTCCGAAAAATTCATGTTGCGCGGCCCCCGCTCCGCGTCCTGGTATTGCCGATTTGTTCGCCGGGTGAAGATTTGGCTGGGGCGCCAGGATTCGAACCTGGGTATGCGGGAATCAAAATCCCGTGCCTTACCGCTTGGCGACGCCCCAATAACGCGTCCGTCCACGCGCCGTCAGTACGACTACAGTGTACCGCGACACGGTTCGAATGCTGAGTCAGCGACCCGCTCCAGCAACGGCGAACGATTGAGTCCGCGCGCGACGAAGGCGCGCCATCCCGGCGGCATGCGCGCCATCACTGCCCGGGCATCGGCCTCCGCGTCGAAGGGCGCGAACACACAGGCCCCCGTACCACTCATCCTGGCCCCGCTGCTGCCCGCGGGCGCGTGCCCGCGCAGCCAGTCGAGCGCGCCGGCGACCTCCGGGTAGCGTCCGCAAACCACCGCTTCGCAGACATTAAGCCCCTGATCACCCGAAAGAAAGCGGTCTATTGTCAGGATTTCGCAGTCGCGTGTCAAATCGGGCATCGCGAATACCTCCGCCGTCGATACCTGGAGCGGCGGGACGATGACCAGATACCACGGTTCGGGCAGCGCGATCGCGGTCAACCGCTCGCCGACGCCCTCGGCCCAGGCAGCCCGGCCGCGGACGAAGACCGGGACATCGGCGCCGAGCGCGAGACCGAGGCCGGCGAGTTCGTCGGCGCCGAGACCGAGCCCCCAGAGCCGGTTCAGGGCCCACAGTGTCGTCGCCGCGTCCGAACTGCCGCCGCCGAGCCCGCCGCCGATCGGGATGCGCTTGTCGATGCGGATCGCGACCCCGGGTCGGCCCCCGGCCTGCCCCTGGAGCAGGCGCGCGGCGCGGACCGTGATATCGCGCTCCGGAGCGATCCC
>CAYLKC010000018.1:2215-29009 GCA_964384095.1 uncultured Chromatiales bacterium | reverse complement strand
GGCCCTCCTCCTCGAGCCGGCGGCGGGTCCCGGGATCGGCGGAGGGCAGCCCCGAGAGCCCCTGTTCCAGGGCACGGAAATACAGCATCGTCCCGCCGACCAGCAGCGGCACCCGGCCGGCGGCCAGCGTCGCCTCGATTTCCTGCAGCGCATCACGGCGGAACATCGCTGCAGAGTACGGTTCCGCAGGATCATGCAGGTCGATCAGCCGGTGCGGGGCGCGCGCGAGGATCTCCGGCCCCGGCTTCGCGGTACCGATATCCATACCGCGATAGACCATCGCGGAATCGACACTGATGATATCGAGCGGAAAGCGGCGGACCAGTTCGACGGCGGCATCGGTCTTGCCGGTCGCGGTCGGACCGATCAGCGCGAGGACGGCGGGACGGTCGGACTGGACGGTCGCGGTAATCATCTGGGTATCGGGAATGGCGGAGAGGGAGGGATTCGAACCCCCGGACCCTTGCGGGTCAACGGTTTTCAAGACCGCCGCTTTCGACCGCTCAGCCACCTCTCCCGTCGCGGATAGCGCTCATACTATATCAAATGTCGCCCCGCCGCCTTCGGGCTTGTCCCGAGGCGGTTGTGATACTATATTTCGCTCAGGATGGTTCTCCAGGAGGTTTGGACAAGTCAATGAATTCCGTACAGAACACCTATACCCGTGCGCCGGCCGCCTCGATACTGGCGAGCAACAGGCTGATCCGCAACACCTATGGCCTGCTGTCGATGACGCTGCTGTTCAGCGCCGCGATGGCCGGACTATCGCTGAGCCTGAACCTGCCCCATCCGGGTCTGCTGCTGACGCTGGTCGGCTATTTCGGGCTGCTGTTCCTGACCTACCGGCTGCGCAACAGCGCCTGGGGTCTGTTGTCGGTGTTCGCGCTGACCGGCTTCATGGGCCTGACACTCGGGCCGATCCTCGGCCACTATCTGTCCGTGTCGGGCGGAGACCAGGTCGTCATGACCGCCTTTGGCGGCACTGCGGCGATCTTCCTCGGCCTGTCGGCCTACGCGCTGACGACGCGCAAGGATTTCAGCTTCCTTGGCGGCTTCCTCGCGGTCGGCATCCTCGTCGCCTTCGTCGGCGCGATCGCGGCGGTGCTGTTCACGCTGCCGGTCGTCAGCCTCGCGATGTCGGCGATGTTCATCCTGTTGATGTCCGGCCTGATCCTGTACCAGACCAGCCAGATCGTCCATGGCGGCGAGGACAACTACATCCTTGCGACGATCACGTTGTACGTGAGCATCTACAATCTGTTCACGAGCCTGCTGCACATCCTCGGCGCCTTCAACAGCGACGACTGAGAGAGGCCTGTGTCACACAGCTGCACAAGGGCCCCTGCGGGCCCTTTTTTTCGCCTCCGGCGCCGCCCGAATATTGTGATCATTTCTTGTTTTTATCATATTTATGAGATATTCTTCCGGTGTGCCTATCCAGGGAGGGCCCCGCAGATGAAACGATTCCTAAGCCGATTTTTCACGCAGCGCAAGGCTGGCAAGCCGCTGCGCGGCCATCACGACAAGCCTCGATCGGGAGATGACGGCTCGCATCATCAGTTCAGGACACCGCGCGGCCAGGGGCCGTTCCTGTTATCCTGCGACGGCCGCGTGATCCCGCTGCGCAAAGCGAAGTTTCTGAGACAGCACTGAACCCAACCGGGCACGCTCCGGGCAACCTCGAGGAGAACGACATGGGCGACCATTCCCACAAACACGAGCACGAGCACAAGCATACCCACGACCACGAGCATCAGCACACGCACAAGGACGGCACCGCGCATGCCCATCCGCATACGCACGAGCACGCGCACGGCCACGCGCATGAACACACGCATTCACACGATCACAGCGGCGACGCCGGCCATGATCACAAGCACGCGGACAAGGATCTCGGCGCGCATGAGCACTCGCATCCGGGGCATGAGCAGGAGCCGCATAATCACGATCACTGAGTCATGCGCGGGCTGATGCCCGCGTCAGTCATGGCCGGCGCAGGGATGCGCCGGCCACCCCTCCCGGGGTGAACCTCTCCCCGCCCGCGCTGTCTGTTACGATGATGTCCCGTAATATCGTCCTGCTCGAAAAATACCGATAATGGCCGATAACCGCCCGGACGACGTCAGCGCCGGCGCAAGCCGAACATTCCAGGAGAATAACGTGCCCGATGGGATACGCAGAACGCCCGCGACGCCCCCCCTGTCCCGCTGGATCCCACTATTGCTGGTGATGCTGCCCCTACTGTTGCAGGGCGCGTACGCCGCCAGCCCGGTCATCGTCACCGAGGCACGTATCGACCGCTTCGAAGACCGCATCGAGGCCCTCGGCACGCTGCGCGCCAACGAATCGATCATCATCTCGACGACGATCACCGAGACCATCGGTGCGATCCATTTCGATGATGGCGCCCGGGTCGAGGCCGGTCAGCTACTGGTCGAGCTGACCAGCACAGAGGAGCGCGCGCTGCTCGAAGAGGCAAAAGTGACGGTCGCGGAAGCGGAACGCCAGTTCGAGCGCGTGAAGTCACTGCATGCGCAACGGCAGGCGCCCTTGTCGTTGCTTGACGAGCGTCAGCGGGAATGGGAGGCGGCGCAGGCGCGGGTCAAGGCGATCGAGGCCCGTCTGGCCGATCGCATGATCCGCGCCCCCTTCGATGGCATGCTCGGCCTGCGCAACGTCAGTCTCGGCGCGCTGGTCGAGCCGAATGACATCATCACGACACTCGACGACATCAGCTCGATGAAGCTCGAGCTGCCGGTGCCGAGTCGCTTCATCTCCGCGCTGCGCACCGGCTTGCCGGTGGTCGCGCGCACGGAGGCCTTCCCCGGCGACGCCTTCAGCGGCATGGTCACCGCGATTGATACCCGCATCGATCCGGTCACGCGCTCGGTGATGGTGCGCGCGCAACTGCCCAACCCGGACGGACGCTTGCGCCCCGGGTTGCTGATGAACATCGAGCTGTCGCGGGATATTCGCGACAATATCGTCATGCCCGAAGAGGTGCTGATCCCGCTCGGCGACAGCAACTTCGTGCTGGTCGTCGATGAGGCCGACAACAATACTGTCCTGCGCCGTGAGGTCCGCATCGGCGCGCGACGCGCCGGCCAGGTCGAGATCCTGGAAGGCCTGTCCCCGGGCGAAAAGGTCATCAGTCATGGCGCGATCCGGGTGCGCGCCGGCGACCGGGTCGAAATCAGCGCCATCGATGACGGTACTGTCCCGCTGCGCGAGTTGCTGGAGCGCATGCCCTGATGCTCCTGTCCGACGTCTCGGTCAAGCGTCCCGTCTTCGCGACCGTACTCTCCCTGATCCTTGTCGCCTTTGGCCTGGTCTCCTATGAACGGCTGCCGCTGCGCGAATATCCTGATATCGATGCGCCCGTGGTGTCGATCGACACCATCTATCGCGGCGCATCGGCAAGCGTCGTTGAGACGCGGATCACCCGCCTGATCGAGGACCGAATCGCCGGCGTCGAGGGCATCCGTTTCATCGAATCGAGCAGCGAGGACGGCCGCTCGCGCATCAATATCGAATTCGAGATCGATCGCGACATCGACGGCGCCGCCAATGACGTCCGCGACCGGGTTTCGACCATCCTCGCCAGCCTTCCGGATGAAGCCGATCCGCCGGAGATCCAGAAGGTGGACAGCAACGAGGACGTCATCATGTGGCTCAATCTCCAGAGCGAGCACATGACCGTGCCTGAGCTGACCGATTATGCGCGGCGTTTCCTCGTTGACCGCTTCTCGGTTCAGCGCGGGGTTGCCCGCGTTCGCATAGGCGGCGAGCAGATCTATGCGATGCGCGTCTGGCTCGATCGTCAGGCGCTGGCGGCGCGCAACCTGACTGCCAACGATATCGAGGAGGCTCTGCGCTCGGAAAACATCGAGTTGCCGGCCGGCAGCCTCGACTCGGGCAACCGCCAGTTTACGGTGAAGGTGCAGCGTGCATTCTCTACCGCCGACGAATTCGGTCGCCTCGTCGTCGCCCGCGGCAGCGACGGCTATCTGGTGCGCCTCGGAGATGTCGCCCGTGTCGAGCGTGGAACCGAGGAAGACCGGCTGTTCTTTCGTGGCAACGGCATCCCGATGGTCGGCATCGGCATCATCAAACAATCAACCGCGAATACCCTCGAAGTCGCCCGCCTGGTCAACGCCGAGGCCGAACGCATCAACGCGACCCTGCCCGACGGCATGGAAATCCGCCGCAGCTTCGATTCCTCGGTGTTCATCGAGGGCGCAATCAACGAAGTGTACAAAACCCTGTTCATCGCAATTGCGCTGGTCATCGGTGTGATCTACCTGTTTCTGGGCAGCGCGCGCGCCATGCTAGTGCCGGCGGTGACCGTCCCGATCTCGCTGATCGCAACCTTCACCGTGCTGTACATGCTGGGATTCTCGATCAATATCCTGACCCTGCTGGCGCTGGTGCTGGCGATCGGGCTGGTCGTCGATGACGCGATCGTCGTGCTCGAGAACATCTACCGGCGCATGGAGCAGTACGGCGAGACCCGGCTGGTGGCAGCCTATCGCGGCACCCGCCAGGTAGGCTTCGCGGTCATTGCTACGACGATCGTGCTGGTCGCCGTTTTTGTCCCGATCTCGTTCCTGCAGGGAGATCTGGGCCGACTCTTCACCGAATTCGCGCTGACGATGGCGACCGCAGTCGCCTTTTCAAGCCTTGTCGCGCTGTCACTGTCATCGATGCTGGCGTCCAAGGTGCTTTCCGGCACCGGACGCACGGGACTGACGCGCATCATGGATCAGGGATTCAACTACGTCCGTCGCGGCTATCACGTCGCGCTGCTTGCCTGCCTGAGGCACAGCTGGGTCATCGGTCTGGGCTTCATAGCGATCTTCGCCGCCGCGCTGTGGATGGCACGCGAGATCCCAGAAGAATACACGCCCCGCGAGGATCGCGGCGCCTTCTTCGTCATGGTCACCGCACCCGAAGGCGCCTCGTATCATTATATCTCCAACTACATGGACGAGGTCGAGGCGCGGCTGATGCCGCTGGTCGAGAGTGGTGAGATCACCCGCTTGCTGGTACGCGCCCCGACCGCCTTCGGCAATGTCGAGATCTTCAACCGCGGAATCGCCATCGTCGTCTTGAACGACTGGGGCCAGCGCCGCTCTGCCTGGAACATCATGGAAGACGTGCGGCAGCGCCTCGACGGACTTACCGGCGTGCAGGCCTTCCCGTTGATGCGCCAGGGCTTCGGCGCGCGCACGCGCAAGCCGGTGCAGTTTGTGATCGGCGGCGGCACCTATGACGAGCTTGCTGAGTGGCGCGACACCCTGATCGCAAAGATCAACGAGAACAACCCGGGGCTGAGCGCGATCGACTGGGACTACAAGGAAACAAAGCCGCAGATCGGCATCGCAATCGACTATGACCGTGCTGCCGATCTCGGCGTCACAGTCGGCGCAATCGGGCGCACCCTCGAGACCCTGCTCGGCTCGAGACGGGTGACGACCTTCATCGATGACGGCGAAGAATACGACGTGATCCTGCAGGGCGAACGCTCTGCACAACGCACGCCCACGAGCCTCGAGAATATCTATGTCCGCTCGGAACGCAGCGGTGAACTGATCCCGCTGGCCAGCCTGGTCAAGCTCGAGGAATTTGCAGATTCCATGACGCTGAACCGCTTCAATCGCGTGCGCGCGATCACCATCGAGGCCAACCTCGCCGATGGTCTCGCGATCGGCGACGCGCTGAACCACCTCGAGAACCTGGTCAGAGAGCATCTGCCCGAGAATGTCATCATCGACTACAAGGGCCAGTCACGCGATTTCAAGCTGAGTGGCGAATCGATGCTGTTCATCTTCGCCCTCGGTCTGGCTGTCGTGTTCCTGGTGCTGGCGGCGCTGTTCGAGAGCTGGATACATCCGTTTGTGATCATCCTGACCGTGCCCCTGGCGATGGCCGGCGCCCTGCTCGGCCTCTACCTGACCGGACAGACGCTCAATATCTACAGCCAGATCGGCCTGATCATGCTGGTCGGACTCGCTGCGAAGAACGGCATCCTGATCGTCGAATTCGCAAATCAGCTGCGTGACGCCGGCAAGGAATTCGGCGCTGCGCTGATGGAGGCCGCGGAGACGCGTCTGCGTCCGATCATCATGACCGGAATGACGACCGTCGTTGGCGCCATACCCTTGCTCATGTCGGCGGGCGCGGGTTCCGAGACCCGCCTGGTCGTCGGCACCGTCATCATCTGTGGCGTGCTCGCGGCGACCTTCTTCACGCTGTTCGTCGTGCCGGTCGCCTACCAGGCGCTCGCGCGCCGCACCGGTTCGCCCGGTGACGTCCAGCGTCGTCTGGAACGCGAGATGGACGGCTCCGACTAAGCCCCTGCGGCGCCTACGCCGCAGTTATCGTTTGCGCGCGTACCAGTGCGTCGCTCACCGAGCGGGTGAACTCCATGCGCCCGATGTGCTTACGGATGCCGACGCGGCGCAATTTCAGCACCATCCTCGGATTCAGACCGCTGATGATCACGCTCACCCCGTTGCGTCCGAATTTCGCAATCAGCTCGTTGAGCAGCCACATCGCCGTCATATCCAGCAGCGACACATCGGTCATGTCGAGCACGACGACACGGACGTCACGCGGCAGGGCCTCGAGCGTACGCATGGCCTTGTGCGCTGCGCCAAAGAACAATGCCCCATTGATGTCGTAGATCGCGACGCCGGCTGGCGTCTCGTGTTCACGCAACGATGCCGGCTGGACCAGGCTGACCTCCGTGCGCAGCGCCAACTGGCGTATAAACAGCATCGAAGACAGCGCAATGCCGACCGCGACCGCGACCGTCATGTCGAACACCACGGTCAGCGTGAAACAGGCGATCAGCACCGCCACATCACTGCCGGGCGCAGTCCGCACGATACGCAGAAAGTGCCGGGCTTCGGCCATATGCCAGGCTACGATCACCAGCAACGCGGCAAGCGCCGCCATCGGTATATGACCGAGCAGTCCGGCAAGAGCCAGCAATGAGACCAGAATCACGACAGAATGGATGACCGCCGCGAACGGTGACACCGCGCCGTTGCGTATGCTGACCGCGGTGCGTGAGATCGCCGCGGTCGCCGGGATGCCGCCGAAGAACGGTACGCACAGGTTGCCGATGCCCTGCCCGATCAGCTCGGCGTTGGGGTCGTGCCGACGCCCGGCCATGCCATCGGCGATGACCGCGCACAACAACGATTCGATCGCGGCCAGCGCGGCGATCGCCATCGC
Organism: uncultured Chromatiales bacterium; assembly: GCA_964384095.1. Taxonomy (GTDB): domain Bacteria; phylum Pseudomonadota; class Gammaproteobacteria; order SZUA-140; family SZUA-140; genus JAITWN01. Next base: position 21,767 of record CAYLKC010000018.1, on the reverse strand, counting down.
CGCGCCGAGCAGGCTGCTGACGAGACGGAAGGACAAGCCAACCGCTTCGCCGTCCGGCCCCGGCAGCTCCCACGGCCAGACAAAATGTGGCACCGCCGGCGGGATGCCCTGGCCGACGAGATCGCCGATGCTGTAGCTGAAGGTATTACCGACCGTCGCGACCGTGAATCCAGGCAACCAGCGCATTGCCGCCCATGCTGCCAACGTTGCGACGGCGAGCGCCACAAGCGCCGCCGGCAATCGTGTTTTCAGACGCGGCCACAACACCAGAAGAGCGAGCGTCAGCAGCGCGATTGCTGTGTCTTCCCAGCGCATCGTCGGCAAAGCCGAGGCGATCATCGCCAGCTTTTCGATGAAATGTGGATCGAGCTCGCCGGTTTCGAGTCCAAAGAAATCCTTGACCTGAAGCAGTACGATGACGGTCGCAATGCCGGAAGTGAATCCGACGGTGACCGGATACGGCACGAGCTCGATCAGCCGCCCCATGCGCGCGAGCCCGAGCGCGACCAGGATCAGGCCGGACAGGAAGCCCGCGATCAACAGGCCGCCCAAGCCATATTGATGGGTGATCGGCAGCAGGATGACGACGAAGGCCGCGGTAGGACCCGAGATATTCACGCGCGATCCGCCGCACAGCGCGATGATCGCGCCGGCAATCAGCGCGGTATAGAGTCCGTGCTGCGGCGGCACGCCGACCGCGATCGCGAGCGCCATCGACAAGGGCAGGGAAACGATGCCAACGGTCAGGCCCGCCGTGAGATCGCCGCGGAATGACCGCGACGTGTATCCCTCGGCGAGGGTTTCACGCAGTGCGCTGGCGAACATTGCCGGCTCAGTCCCGGGCGACGCGCGCGAGGACCATCAACTGGTACGGTTCGAGCACCAGTTCTCTGGTCGCAGTCAGCGTCCGTCCGGCATAGAGGTCGACCATGGTCTTGCGCATGCCCATCTGGCGCAGGCGGCGTGCCTCGAGGGCCTGTGGCTGATCGGTGAAGTTTGCGAGCACATAGACGCTGTACTGGTCGTTGCTGCGGAAAAACCCGAATACATGCCGGTTGCCGGTATCCGCAATCTCGGTCTCTGCGCGGGTAAAGGCCAGGTTCTGCTGACGCAGCTGGATCAGGCGCATCAAGCTCTGGTAGATGCGGCCGGTCGGCGTCTTCATGTCACGGCGCGATTCAGCCGCCTGCGCATCGAACGGACGGCGATGCAGCCAGCGTGAGTCGCCGGCCTTGATCGGGTCGTGTTCCCATTGGTGATCATTGAGCATGCCGAGTTCGTCGCCGAGGTAGATCAGCGGGATGCCGCCAATCAGGATCGCGACCCCGTGCAGCAGCAGGATGCGCCAGGTTGCGAGCTCCATTTCGTGCTCGCTGCCCTGCTCGAGCGCGAGTTCGAGACCTGCGAGCGATGCGCAGGTGCCGGAAACACGCGCATCGCCGGTCAGTGGATTCTCCTGAAACGGCGCGCCACGGGCGAAGCTGCCGGGGAAGCGGCCGGTATAGAATCGCGTCAGGAAGCGGCGGTGCTCGCGCGGATCGAAGCCGGTCGCGGCGACGTCCTCATCGGAGAATGCCCAGCCGATATCGTCGTGACAGCGTACATAGTTGACCCAGGCGCATTCCGGCGGGATTGCGAAACCGCGGCGCATCGCATGCTGCAGCACGCGCACGTCGCGAGTCGCCAGCGCCTCCCACAACAGGGCCATCAACTGCGGGTTGTAGGACAACGGGCACTCATTGACGTCGATATACCTGCTGACCTCGTCGGGATGGACGATCGCCTCGGACTTGAACACCATCGCCGGCGCGGCAATGTGCGCAATGGCGTTGAAGGCGCGGATGATCGTATGCGCCTCGGGCAGGTTCTGGCAGCTGGTGCCCAGCCGCTTCCAGAGGAACGCCACGGCATCCAGCCGCAGGATCTCGACGCCGAGATTGGCGAGATACAGCATCTCCTCGAGCATCGCGTTGAACACCGCCGGATTGGCGTAGTTCAAATCCCACTGAAAGGTGTTGAAGGTCGTCCACACCCATTTCTTCAGGCGATTGTTATAGGTGAAGGCGCCGGGGTGGTCATCGGGAAACACCTCGGCCATGCTGCGTTCAAACTCGTCCGGCAGCGAGCGATCGGGAAACATCAGGTAAAAATCCTGATAATGCTCCTCGCCGGCCAGCGCGCGGCGCGCCCACTCGTGCTCATCGGAGGTATGGTTGAAGACGAAATCGAGCACCAGTGAAATGCCGTGATGACGCAATTCGGTTGCCAGCTCGACGAGGTCATCGGTGGTCCCCAGCGCGGGATTGACCTCGCGGTAGCTGCTCACCGCATAACCGCCGTCGTTATCGCCTGCCGGCGACTTGAACAAGGGCATCAGGTGCAGATAGGTGATGCCGAGCTCGGACAGGTAGGGAATACGCTCGCGCAGCCCCTTGAGATCGCCGGCGAACAGATCGACGTAGCACATCGCACCGACCATGCGATGCGACTGGTACCACATCGGATCGCTGCCGCGCATCGCATCGAGGGCCTTGAGTTCAGCCGGCCGCTCGATCCACATCGTCGTCGCCGAGGCGAGAATACTCTCGAGATAATAGAAGAAATCGTAGTCACGCCCGTAGAGCGCGTGCAACGATTCGAACAACCGCGGAAAGTGCCGCCTGAGACGGTCGAGATAGGCCTCCCATTCGACCTCGTCCACCTGGCCGCGAAACCGTGACTCGATCCTCGGCAGCAACCGCTGCAGCGACGTCGCACTCTCCCGCTCGACCCATGCCGCCGGCTGATACTGATATTCCCTTGTATTCATTGCGTTAATCTTAACCCCCTTCCGGGTCGGACCACAACAAGCCTTTGATTTCGATAAACTTGGATAGAATCTCTGGCCTTTCCTTTGAGCTGTGGCCGCAATTTTTGTTATTTTGACCCTATTATCAGGAACATCAGCCCTATCCCGCTGCAGAAGCCCTCAAATCACCCCTGAAAATACGCTCTGAGGCCGTAAATCAGGCTATTATTCGTGCCTCTTTCCCACAAGATTAATGAGTTACCGTGGTCCGACCCGATGCTTGAATTGATCGACCTGCAGACCCCGCTGGTGAGGCGGGTATCGTTATCGGTGGCGGGTGGCGAGAGCGTGACGGTATCGGGGCCGTCGGGGAGCGGCAAGAGCAGGTTACTGCGGGCGATCGCGGACCTCGATCCGCATGAGGGTGAACTGCGGGTCGATGGCGCTTCCGCCACCTCGATGTCGCCCTCGCAATGGCGGACCCGTGTCCAGCTGCTGCCAGCCGACCCGCAATGGTGGGCGCCGACCGTCGGTGATCACTTCCCGGACCGAGGCGCGCCGCGCATGGACGGTCTCTCGCCCGCCGCGCTGGATCTGCCCGAAGATGTCTTCGCCTGGCCGGTCGAACGCCTGTCGAGCGGCGAACGTCAGCGGCTTGCATTGCTGCGGTTGCTGGTCCGCGCGCCGCGCGTCCTGTTGCTCGACGAGCCGTCGGCGAATCTCGATGAAGAAAACACCCGGCTGCTCGAGCGCCTGGTCGATCAATACCGGCGGGAACACGATGCGGCCGTGATCTGGGTCAGCCATGACAAGGCCCAGCGCGCCCGCGTCGGTGACACGCACTATCGCATCGATGAAGGCTCCCTCAGCCGCCTCGAAGCGCCCGCGCAGTCCTCGACATGACATTGATCTCGCTGACACCGGCAAGCCTCGGGGTCGCGGCCCTGCTGATCCTGCTGCTCGGTCTGCTGTCCTGGTGCATGCGCCTCGGCATCGGCCGCGAATTGACGATCGCCGCCGCGCGGACCGTCGTGCAACTCCTGCTGGTGGGCCTCATCCTGACCCTGGTCTTCGAACAGGCGCAACTCGGCTGGGTCGCCCTGATCGCGCTGGTCATGCTGCTCGTCGCCGGTTATGAGGCGCTCGCCCGCCAGGAACGCCGTTTCCGTGGCTGGTGGGGCTTCGGTCTCGGTACGCTGTCGATGTTCCTGTCGTCATTCACGCTGACGATCTTCGCGCTGTTCGCGGTGATCGGCACCGAGCCCTGGTACGCGCCGCAATACGCGATCCCGCTGCTCGGCATGGTGCTGGGCAATACCCTGACCGGGATCGCCCTCGCCCTCGACCGCCTGACCCAGAATGCCTGGGATCAACGCGGCATCATCGAACAGCGCCTGATGCTCGGCGAGCCCGCTGGACAAGCCATCGCCGACATCCGCCGCTACAGCATGCGCAGCGGAATGATGCCGAGCATCAACGCGATGGCCGTCGCCGGCATCGTCAGCCTGCCGGGCATGATGACCGGACAGATCCTTGCCGGCGCGCCCCCGATCGAGGCGGTGAAATACCAGATCCTGATCATGTTTCTGGTGACGGCTGGCACCGGTTTCGGTACCTTTTCCGCGGTGTGGCTCGGCGCGCGCCGCCTCTTCGACGGGCGCCAGCGCCTGCGACTCGATCACCTCGGTAATGGACGCAATTACGCATGAAGACAGCGATGACCATCATGACGAAGACGGTCGCCGTGCTGGCGATCGGCCTGTTCGCTATTCCGGTCGAGGCCGGTGCACTGTCGCCGTACAAGGCGACGTACGACCTGACCTATGGCGGCGTCCGCGTCGGTGAGGCCTTTTACGAGCTCTCGATCAGCGGCAACGACAGGATCGATTTCCGCGCCCGCGTCGAGCCACGCGGGATCGCGACCTGGATCAGCAGCGACATCGTCCGTGAACAAAGCCGCTTGCGCATCGGCGAGGATGGCACGCTGATCGCCCAGTCCTATGAGTACGTGCAGGAGCGCGGCGGCCGCGAGGCAGTCGAACGCAAGACCGTCGAATTCGACTGGCCCGCCGGCCAGGCCCATACCCGCGTCAACGGCGAACGCAAGCGCGTCGCCGTCGAGCCGGGCACCGTCGATCGCATGTCGCTGCAGCTCAAGGTCATGCAGAACCGCTTGCGCGGCGAGGATGACCGGGTCATCGCCTACCCGGTCGTCGAGGACCATGAACTGCGGGAATACCGCTTCGAGGTAACCGGTCAGGTCCGCATCACAACCAGCGCCGGCGAATTCGATACGCTTCGTCTCGAACGCCGTCACGGCAGCCGCACCACGATCTTCTGGAGCGCCCCGGCGCTCGACTACCTGCCCGTCCGTGTCGAACAGCAACGCAGCGGCTACCCCACCTCACGCATGGACCTCTCACGCATCACCCGGCCTACCGCGGGGTCGGACCATGGCAACTCATTGAACTGAATAAAAATCAGCGTGTATTTTTGCTTGTATTTGGCTCTCCCGCCGTGATTTTGGGGCCCAAATGACCGGAGCACCTGCATCGATCCATGATTTTGAGCCTGAAATGGCGTCGGGAGACAGGAAAATCAGTGGATTTACCCCCCTGTTTCATATGAATTCAATGCATTACCGTGGTCCGACCCCAACCCTGTAGTATCATTGGCATCATTCACCGGGCGCAGAAATCAATGAGAGTGCAACGGCTTCTCACCATCACCATGATCGGTTTGGTGACGCTGGCGATCGCGGGCGCTGGCCTGTATTTCACTACGGCTCAACAGACGCGATTCGACAATCCGGCCTTCGTGGCTGCTCAGCAGGACGGCCGCTCGATCCTCGTTCATGTCACCGCAACCTGGTGTGGCACCTGCCAGCAACAATTGCGCGTCGTCGCGAATCTCGCCCATCACCCCGACTATCGCAATCTCGAGATCTTCCAGCTCGACTACGACAGTCAGCGCGAGGCCTCGCAGCACTTCAATGCGCGACAGAGCACGATGATCGTCTACCGCGGCGGGCAGGAAGTCGGGCGAATCTTCGCCGATGCCAACCCCACCTCGATTGAAACCCTGCTCCGCATGGTGTTGTAGCGTGGTTGGGGTCGGACCACGGCAAGCCATTGTCTCAACTCGAAAACAGACAGAAATGCGACTCGATTTCACCCTTCCCGGCGCATTTTGAGGCCTGAAATCAGCGATGGATACGCTGCAACGGATCTTCTCGCGCCCGGCCTTCCTCGGCCTCACGATCGGGGTCCCGTTTTGCGTCTTCAAGCTCCTGTTTGGCCTGACCGCGTGGCGAACGGGCAGCGATAGCGGCCTGGAGCTCCTGAGTCTCTTCGGTCTGGCGATCATGATCTGGGCGAGCGCGGACCTCGTGATGAACGCGGGTCGTTCGATACTCGACCTGCTCGACCGCCCGGCCATGTTTGAGTACTGCACCCTCGCCCAGCTGGGGCGCGTGTTCGACATACCGCTGATCTTCCTCGCGCTCGATACGCTGCTGACCTTTGGAATCATCTGCGCGATGCTGTGGAGCGGCTGGATCACGACACTGTCCACGGTCGAAGCGTACCTGTGGTATGCGGCAACCACCATGAATCTGATCAGTCTGTCGCTGGTATCGCTCTACAACGAGATCCGCCGCAAACGCGAAAGCACGCGGCAGGCCCGATGAAATCTGACCCGCGCCAACCGAATCGCCCGCTGATCGCCGCGTTGATCTTCCAGGGCGCGATGATCCCGGGCGCGCTGTTGCTGGCTCTGCCTTTCGGGCTTACGCCGTGGCAGGACCTGTGGCTCGACGACAAGACGTTGTGGATCACGCTGCTCGCCACTGCGCTGCCACTCACGCTGGCATGGTGGCTGTCGCGTCAGTCCTTCGACTGGGTCGGCCGGCTGCTCGACAAGGTCCGCCAGGTCCTCGACCTGTTGTTTCACGGCAATCGCGCGCAGTCGGCGATCATTGCGGTATCGCTTCTCGCTGGCTTCGGCGAAGAACTGCTCTTTCGCGGCGTGATCCAGGCCGGACTCGAAGACCTGACGGGCGTCCTCGTCGGGCTCCTGCTCGCATCGCTGATCTTCGGACTGTTGCACGCAATTTCGCCCGCGTACTTCCTTCTCGCAACCCTCATGGGCCTCTACCTCGGTCTGCTCTACCAGCAGACCGGCAACCTGCTGATCCCCTGCCTCGTCCATGCCCTCTACGACTGGGTCGCCATCAGCTGGTACCTCCGGACCTCCAGGGTCGGACCACGGCAACCCATTGATTAATTGGCAAGTCAATCTCTAAATCGGGCTGATATCGGCCCTCCCGGGTGATTTTTGGCCCTGAAATGGCGGTATTCGATTCGTGCAACGGTAATTCTGCCCCTGAAATCACGGCGGGAGACCTGATTTCAGGCCTATTTCGTGATCTATTCCAGCTTAATCAATAACCTGCCGTGGTCCGACCCGAAATCAAAATCAGGCCTGGCAAAGCGGCCAGAACTGGTAGAACCTGCGGCAGCGAAACTCGGATTCGCAGGCATTGAGCTGGGCCTGGTAGCGCACCGCCCTGGCATTCACTTCGCTGGCGATGCGTCGAACCTGGGGCTTGTCGCGCCAGCTGCCACGGCGGTAACCGGTCGGGCCTTCGTGGTACGCGAGATAGAGGTGTTCAGGGTTCTGCAGCGAGATGCCGACCTGTCGGTGCGTCCGCTGGTTATACCAGCCGATGAAGTCGGTCGCGTGCTTCATGTGCGTGCGACGCGCCATCAGGCTGCCGGCCTCCGACTGGTATTCGCCCCAGACGGGATCCTGGGCCTGGGCGTAACCATAGGAGGACGACGGCCGGCGCCACGGGATAAACCCGAGCAGCCTGGTACGCGCCGGCCGCACATGACTACGGAAAGATGACTCCTTCTGCACGAACGCCATCTGCGTCGCGATCGGTGTACCCCACTTCTGTTCCGACTTGCGGGCATAATCGTACCACTTCGGCTGCTCGCGGAAGATCTCGCAGATATTGCCCTGGTCCTGCGGCGGCCGCGTCTCCAGCACCGCGCAGCCCGACACCAGCAGACACAGGAGTATCAGACACCCGGGACGGACCATGACAACACGCTGAATTGTCTGAATATCACAGGTGAATTATCGCCTATTTCGGGTCAATTTCGCCATTATCGAGCCCATATCTGCCTGGCTCATCCCGCAGCGTGACCTGATCCTCCCGTGCTTCGATGCGTCGCCCCGGTATGCGCACGCCGAGCTCTTTGTGCACACGCGCAATATACCCGGCGCTGCCAACCGCCACGCTCGCGGTCCAGCGATCGTCACGCCGTCGCGGCTCCGAATGCAAGGCCCCTTCCACCCATTCACCATGCCTGCACGGCAATTCCGCGACATTTGCAAGCCCCAGCGCCGTCGCCAGCGCCGCGCTGTCGAGCACCTGTTTATAACGTGGCGGTTCCTGAATCTCGCGATACCCGCAATGCGACCATTGCCCCGGATGCTCAACGGCCCCGGCACGCACCATATTGAGGTCGATATAGACGAGGCAGCGCGCAAGATGCTCACCGGACTCGACTGCGGTCGCATGATAGCGATCCTCCCAGAAAGCGCCCTTGCGCGACTTGCGATCGTTGTACTCCTGCGCAAGCCGCCCCGACAACAGTTGCATCGCTGCAGGGATCTCGCCCTTGCCACGATCGCGCACGAGCAGATGAATGTGATTGGACGTAACGATGAAATCGAACACACACAGGCCGTAACGTTCCCGCGCCTCACGCAGCCAGTGCCGCCAGCGGTCTCGGTCGCGCACGAACTTCAGCAGGAAGGCCTGCCGGTGGCACCGCTGCGTGATATGCCAGATCAGCCCCGGGATGAAATGTCGATGTGCGCGCGGCATTGTCCTCTCCATGGACGTCGAACCGCGATAATGACCTGAAAATCAGCCCGGGAGGCCTGGAAATCGTCTGATTTCGGGGGTGATTCCAATCTGATTCAATGCGTTACCGTGGTCCGACCCGGAGCCAGTCGGTTAGGGAATGGAGGGTGTGTGCGAAGGCCTCGTTGAGGGCGGTGACGGCGGCGGCCGGGGTGGCTTCGCGTGCGTTGATGGCGGCGTCGAACCGGCGGGTGGCGAGGATTGCGCCGGTCCCGGTGTCCACCAGGCGGGCGCGAAATTCGACACGGGCGATCCCTTGCGCGCGATCGCGGAAATCGATCTCGAAGCGGAGCAGATCCGTCTCGAGCCTGCGCTGTGCTTGTGTGCCCGATGCGGAAGCCACGACACTCGCATACAGGCCGGCATCCTCGATCGCGGCGACGAATCGCGGATGCAGCAGTCGCGCCGGTTCATCTGCCCAGCGATTGCGCGCATAGTAGCGGCGCTCGAAATCCTGCGAGAGATAGGCGATTTCAACGGTGGAGAGCGCGGCGACCGCGGTCGGGCGCAGCACATGCAACGTCGATGCGGATGGCGCTCCCCCATGCTCGAAAGAGGCCAGCGGCGCGATGTCCCAGATCACCGGCGCTTCATCGTGCGGCGGCTGGATCGCGGCACAACCCGCGAACATCGCGGACGCCATCAGCACCCACAGTATCCTGTGCATCAATGTCGTCCTCCCGGTTTCATTCAAGGTAGTCAGCGGCTCACTCCCCCGGCGCAGGTGGTCGCGGCGGCGACCCGAACAGCATCCGGCTCGGTTGCTCGCCGATCTCGCGCCCGAGCCGTTCGATCGTATGCGCGAGATCCTGCAGATCGCGCAACAGTTCATTGACCTGCGGCAGCGTCTCGCGATCAATCCGGTCGAGCGCACTGCCGCCGTCCTCGCCTGCCCTTGCCAGGGACTCCGCGGCCGCGCCGACACGTCGCGCCGTCTCATCAAATCCGGCGAGGGTTTCCTGTACCCGATCGATCAACTCGGGCGCATCGGCAATCACCTGGCGCGCCTCTTCGGCAAGCAATCCTGTCTCACGAATCGTTCGCGCAAAGTCGTCCGCGTTGTCAGCGAGGGCGCCAGTGATGCGTTCCATATGCTGCAAGGTCGTACCGAATGACTCGATGCTCCGGTCGGACAACAACGCCTCGAGTTGACGCGCAAGGCGATCGACACCGGACAGGCTCTGTTCAACTGCCTTCTCGAGACGGGACCTCAGTGAAGGCGCATTTCGCAGCACCGGATACGCGTGCCCGCCCGCATCGGGCGGACCGGACGCTGCGGTGCCCGGCAGCAGCTCAAGGTGGCTCATGCCGGTCAGCCCCTGGCTTGCGATGCGGACGGCCGAATCGGCATGGACAGGTATCCTGCGCTGAATGCTGATCACGACCTGCACCTCGCCGCGATCATTGATGGCGAGATCCCTGACGCGCCCCACATCGACCCCCTGATACTTGACCGGCGAGTTCCGCAGCAAGCCGGTCATCGGTTCGACAGGAATGACGAGATAACGCGATTCGTCTTCCCGACTGAAATCCGATCCGAACCACAGTCCGGCCGCGACCAGCGCGATGCCCAGGGTCACCACGAACAGTCCCACCACTGTATAATTCGCCCGGCTGTACATCGCTTCTTCCTTCAGTGTCCGGTCGCGCGTGCGCCGTGAAAATACTCCAGCGTCAACGGATCCCTGCTCTTCGTCAGCTCCTCCATCGACCCGAGCGCCCATACGCGCCCCCTTGCCAGAAAGGCGACGCGATCGGTCGCGCGACGCAAGGACTCGGGGTCATGCGTAACCATGATTACCGTCAGTCCGAGCAACTCACGCAACTCGACGATCAGCGCATCGAACGCGCCGGTTCCGAGCGGGTCCAGCCCGGAGGTCGGCTCGTCCAGAAACAGCAGTTCCGGGTCGAGGGCCAGCGCCCGCGCCAGCGCCGCGCGCGTGATCATGCCGCCGCTCAGTGTCTCCGGATACTTATCGGCCGCGTCGGCCGGAAGTCCGGCAAGGGCGATCTTGACCCCGGCCAGGTCATCGCAGACATCCCGTTTCAGCCGGGTATGCTCGCGCAGCACCAGCCTGACATTCTCGCGCACGGTGAGCCCGGTGAACAGCGCCCCATGCTGGAACAGCACGCCCATGCGCCGGCGCAAGCTGCGCATGTCAGTCGCATTCAGCGTTCCCGCATCATGCCCGAAGATCTCGATCCTGCCCGCGGTCGGCGCCTGCAGCAACATCATCTCACGCAGCAGCACAGTCTTTCCGGCGCCGCTGCCTCCGACAATACCGAGAATCTCGCCACGTCGCACCTCGAGATTCAACCCTTCGTGGATGAGCGCATCGTCAAAACGCGTGACCAGGTCGCTGACGCGAAGCACCACCTCAGGTACGGATCGGGACTGGCTGGCGATCGGCGTGGTCACAGGTCGAGAATATTGAAGACGATGGAGAAGATCGCATCTGCGACGATGACGAGAAAGATGCCCTGAACCACACTGCGCGTGGTCGCCCGACCGATGCTCTCGGTGCTGCGCCGGACGCGGAATCCCTGGTAGCAGGCGACCGCAACGATCAACACCGCGAATACCGGCGCCTTCATGATCCCGACCCAGAAACTGCTCGGATCCACCGCTTCGGGTATACGCTGGATGAATTCACCTGGACCGACACCGAACATCAGCGCCGATACCGTGATACCGCCGAACATGCCGAAGACATTCGCAAACATCGTCAGCAACGGCAGCACGATCAGCATCGCAAGTAACTTCGGCAGCACCAGCATTTCGTAGGGTGTGATGCCGATGACGCGCAGGGCATCGACCTCGTCGGTGATACGCATGGTGCCGATCTGCGCGGTATAGGCCGATCCGGTCCGGCCGGCAACGATGATCGCGGTCAAGAGCGGCGCCATCTCGCGCAACATCATCAGGGTGACGAGATCGACGAGATAGATATTTGCGCCGTACTGCTCGAGCGGCGCGCCGCCCTGGTAGGCAACGATGACGCCGGCCAGAAAGGTGAGCAGACCGAGGATCGGCAGCGCGCGCACGCCGCCGTGATCGATCTCGGCGACGACCTGGCGCCAGCGGATGCGTTGCGGTTGCAGAAATCTCGGCAGGGCATCGGCGGCGACGGCGCCGACGAATTCGAAGAATCCTGCGGCGCGACCGCCCAGGTGTACGCTCCACGCACCGAGCCGGTGAAACGGATTCGGCCGCGGCCCCGCGGGGGCTGTCGGCGGAAACTGGCGCTCGGTGACGAGATCGAGCACCGCCTGGTGCGGCGGCAGTATGCGATCGCCGGAGGCAACGGCACCCTGCCGCTGCAGCATGCCCAGATAGCGGCGCAGGCAGACCGCGCCGGCGGTATCGAGTCGCGTCACACCGGAAGTGTCGAGCGCGAACGCCCCCTTGAGCCCGCGCGGCGGCGTCGGCGCGCGCCGCGACAATCCCGCCCATGTCCAGTCGCCGGCGCAACTGAGTACCCGGGCGGTTTCATCCCAGTCCAGCGACGGCGGCGTTGTGATGTCGTCGGCGGTCATCCTTGTTACACAGGTCGAGCGGGTATGGTCGGTGCGTTTTCGGTAGCTGAGCGCTCAAGGTATTCCCAGTTCTCCGTCCAGTACAAGCGTATTATCGGACCCGGCGGACCTGAGCTCGAGGGAGTCAAATGTAATTTCACCGGCGACAAGATCGATCCCGATGTTATTGCACCCGTTCCCGTGTGGAAAAATCGAATTGCCGTCATTATTGCAGGAAACGCCATAGCTCAACCTGACCTGAGCCTGGGACGCCCAGGTCAGGGAAATCTGTGCGATGACAGGATTCCCCGTAATGGAGTTCGGCGAAAACCCCATCTCCAGCCTTACTGCCGCCTCTGAACCAGGCAAGCCAGGTAATGGTTGATTCCACTCCAGCATCCTGAATCCGGGAATACTGGTAGAAAAACTGTGTCTGGGTATGGGCTCGAACGAGCTGCCCAACTGCTGGGGAGCATTGATTATGTCGAGACTTCCATACGTGTCGGGCACCGTACGGTCAGGAAATTCGATATCTTCGATAGTCGCGCGCATGTGGGCCTGCGCTGTGAATTCGGGTATCAGCATGCGCGGTGATCCGATAGCTCCGGTGGCGTCCGCAATCAATGCGACAACCTCCTGATCGAACTGGAAGCTCTGGATGGATTGCTCGAAGGTGAATGACTGCGACACCCCCATCAACGCAAGCCTTACCTCTTCAGATATTCGTATTCCGTTGCTCGAATCATAGTCATCATCAAGCGTCTGCAGAAATCGAATTCGATTCGTTACTGACGGATTGCTGACCAGACTTGTGCCCGCAACCAGGTCCACCGGTGTCAGTACATCATCCCCTGTCGTACTCCCGAGGAAGATGTCCCCGACATAGAAACTGATCGACCGCCCGGGAAGGTACTGAAACCCGCCCTCCTCATCGGTAAAATCAACCAGCCCGCCCACCTGATACCGCAAGCCCTCGACCGGCGAATCCAGAAACACCCCGTTCGCGAACGTACTCCCCCCGTCACCGCCGCCAGCACCCCCACAGCCCGCGAGCACCACCACCAGCCCGATCTTGCACGGGTCGGACCACGACAACCTCTTGTTAAAAAAGGAAACCATCCAGAAAACCCGCCTTACGTTGCGCTTCTCACCACTCCCCGGCCCATTTTGGCATCGAAATGAAGCTGCGAATACGTCGCAGAACCCCGTAGTCATAGTAGCAACACGCAACTACCGCGATTTTGGCCTCAAAAATCGCCCGGGAGGCCCGAAATCAGCCCAATTATGACCCTGTTTATATTAATTATCAGAGGCTTGCCGTGGTCCGACCCCAAACCAGGCCAAACCAGGCAAGGAGATCCACAACAGGCTGCCGGCGATGACGCGCAGGCGCCTGGGCGGCGGCAGGTGGCACTGCATGGACATGATTCCGCTGAGGATATAGGTCGCATTTTCGCACAGATCGCCAATCCGTGCAGCGCGGGCCGGGTCAATCAGCGATGATTCGCAGGTTCTCCGTATCGATCGGCAGCCTGATCCCGGTCCGCGCATGCAATGCCTCCCGGCGCGAGACCAGCAGCGCGCGATGCGGCGGCGCGGCATTCAATGCAAAGACGGCGATATTGCGATGATCCGCGATCTCGCGAATCATGACTGCGGCAAAGTGGTCTTGCAGCACCCTGAGCAGGCCGAGCAGTTCCGTCCCCGAATCCGCCAGCACATTGACCGCGAGGACCCCGCCCGTCCGCAGGCATGCGGCGCAGTCCTGCCAGAATCCGGGATCGAACAATTCCGCGGACATCTGTTCACCGCCATGCAGATCACAGAAGATCAGGTCAAATGCGTCCCTCGTCTGCGCGACATGCGTGCGTGCCGGGACGATCGTGCATGTCGTGTCGGGATCCAGCAAAAACCAGCGCCGCGCGATCGCAACGACACGCGCGTCCGCTTCCACCGAGGTGACCGTGATTTCCGGCAACCGGCGCCGGAAGAAGCGCTCGAACGCGCCCCCGCCGAGACCGAGATTGAGCAGCGTGCGCGCATGCCGCGTGAACAGCAGGGCCATCAGCATTGCACGCGTGTACGGCAGCAGCAGGACATCCGGTCGCGACACCGACATCACGGACTGCACCGCCACGCCGCCGAAACCCAGCCAGCGATAATCGTCCTGCTGGAAGACAGCGATCCGGGGCTCTGCGGCGTCATCCTCGTACAGTAATCCGGCGCGCTCCGGCGCCGGCACGAAGAGGAAGGCGTCATCCTCCAATTTCACCCCCAAAAACGGCTCGGGAGGGCCGGTTTTAGCTGGAATTCACGCATCATTCATTTTGATATCAGTGGGTTGCCGTGGTCCGACCCGAACCAGGACAGGCGGGTGTGGAGGGAGACGACGTCGCCGACGATCAGGAGGGTCGGGGCGTGGACTTCGATGGCGGCGACGAGGGCGGGCAGGGTTTCGAGGGTGCCGATGGTGACGCGCTGGCGCTCGGTGGTGCCTTCGCCGATCAGTGCGGCGGGCATCGACGCGGGCATACCGTGGCGGATCAGTTCGACGCAGATCTGTTCGAGGCCGCCGAGGCCCATGTAGACGACCAGGGTCTGGCGCGGCTGCACCAGACTCTTCCAGTCCAGCCGCACCGCACCGTCCTTCGACTGTCCGGTCACGAACACGACCGACTGCGCATGGTCGCGATGCGTCAGCGGGATGCCGGCATACGCAGCGCAGCCGTTTGCGGCGGTGATGCCAGGCACGACCTGGAACGGGATACCCTCCGCCATCAGCGACGCAATCTCCTCGCCGCCGCGCCCGAACACGAAGGGGTCGCCGCCCTTCAGGCGCGCGACCCGCTTGCCCTCATGCGCGAGGTCGACGAGGATCCGGTTGATCTCCTCCTGGCGCACCGCGTGATAATCGCGGCGCTTGCCGACATATATGCGCTCGGCGTCGCGCCGGACCAGATCGAGGATCCCCGGCGTCACCAGCCGGTCGTAGAGCACGACATCGGCGCGCTGCATCAGCCGCAGCGCGCGCAAGGTCAGCAGATCCGGATCGCCCGGCCCCGCGCCGATCAGCCAGACCTCGCCGCGCGCGCGCGCGGCGTCATCCGGTTGCCTGAGCTCGGCCTCGAGTCGCTGTGCCGCATCCTCGATGCGCCCCGCCAGCGCCATCTCCGCAACCGGCCCATCGAGGATTTCTTCCCAGAACCGACGGCGCAGGGTGCCGGATCCGAAGCGCCGTTTGACCGCGGGGCGGAAGCGGCGCACCAACTCCGCCAGCGCCCCGTACGACTGCGGCAACTGCGTCTCGATGCGCGCCCGCAACTGCCGCGCCAACACCGGCGAGGCCCCGCCGCTCGACACCGACACGATCACCGGCGAGCGGTCGACGATCGACGGCAGGATGAACGTGCACAGCTCCGGCCGGTCCGCGACATTGACCGGGATCCCACGCGCCTTGGCCGCCTCAGCGACCGCCGCATTGACCGCCTCGTCATCGGTCGCCGCGATCGCGATCACCGCGCCGTCGAGGTCCGCCGCATCAAACCGCTTCGCCCGATGCGCAACCTCCCCGCCCGCCCGCATCGCCTCGAGTCCGGCCCCGAGCGCCGGCGCAACCACGACGACAAGCCCGCCCGCGCGCCGCAACAACCCCACCTTGCGCGCCGCAACCTCGCCGCCGCCCACGACAAGGCAGGCGCGATCCCGAATATTCAGATTGACCGGCAGAAATTCCATGGACGTATCTTACCCGCAACGACCGGGCGCCGCTGCGTCATCCGGTCAGCCCACCGCAATACTGCCGGCATCGCGACAACACACCGGAGTCAGCCCGAAAACCGGTCTGCAAGAAAAGAAGGGCGGCATGCGAACACCCGAATTCGCACGACCGCAATCAAGATCCAGCCGTGTCGGCGGCGTCTCCTCCGGTGACGGGACCTTCGGCCGCATGGACGCGGCCGGGAGCTACACGGACGTATTCATGCGTGTCCCGTCACCGGAGGAGACGCCGCTGACACGCACCACTCAAGCAAGTCGCACGAATCACAGCCATCCGATTCAACCGCCGATGACTGTAATCCCGCCCATGTACGGCTGCAACACCTCCGGTACCACCACCCGCCCGTCCCGCTGCTGGCAATTCTCGAGGATCGCCACCAGCGTCCGCCCGACCGCGAGCCCCGAGCCGTTCAGCGTATGCAGCAGTTCCGGCTTGCGCGTGTCCGGCCGGCGCCAGCGCGCCTGCATGCGCCGCGCCTGGAAATCGCCGAAGTTGCTGCACGACGAGATCTCGCGGTAGGCCTGCTGCCCCGGCAACCACACCTCGATGTCATAAGTCTTGCGTGCGGCGAAGCCGAGGTCGCCTGTACACAGCGCGACGGTACGGAACGGCAGTCCGAGTCGCAAGAGCACCTCCTCCGCATGCGCGGTCAGCTGCTCGTGCGCCTGTGTCGAATCCTCCGGCCGCACCAGCTGCACCAGTTCCACCTTCTCGAACTGGTGCTGGCGGATCATGCCACGCGTGTCCTTGCCGTAGGAGCCGGCCTCGCTGCGGAAACACGGCGTGTGGGCGACGTATTTCAGCGGCAGCGCGTCGGCCTCGACGATGGTGTCGCGCAGCAGGTTCGTGACCGGCACCTCGGCGGTCGGGATCAGATAGAACGGCAACTCGCCGCGGATCGCGAACAGGTCATGCTCGAACTTCGGCAACTGCCCGGTCCCGACCAGCGCGTCGGCATTGACCAGGTACGGGACATAGACCTCGCGATAGCCATGCTCGCCGGTGTGCAGGTCGAGCATGAACTGGGTCAGCGCGCGGTGCAGGCGCGCCAGCGGACCGGCCAGCGTCGCGAAGCGCGCGCCGGCCAGTTTCGTCGCGGCCTCAAAATCGAGCAGGCCGAGCCCCTCACCGACATCGACATGGTCGCGCGGCGTGAAATCGAAGGCCGGCGGCGTGCCGACGCGGCGAATCTCGACGTTCGCGCCCTCGTCTGCACCCTCCGGCACGCTGTCGTCGGGGAGATTCGGGATCGCCAGCAACAGCGCATGCAGTTCCGACTGGACACCTTCGAGCGCGCCCTTGGCGGCCTCGAGCTGCTCGCCGAGATCAGCGACCGCGACGCGCAGCGGCTCGATGTCCTCGCCCTGCGCCTTGGCCTGGCCGATCGCCTTGGAACGGCTGTTGCGTTCGTGCTGCAACTCCTCGGTGCGCACCTGCAGGCGCTTGCGCTCGGCCTCAAGTGCGCCCAGACGCGCGACATCGAGCGTCACGCCGCGACGCGCCAGCGCGCGCGCGGTGGCGTCGAGTTCAGTGCGTATCAGCTGGGGATCGAGCATCGATCAAGCGAGTGTGAATAACCGGGAGTGCGCAGTATGCCCGTTGATCGGGCAAAAAAAAACCCGGACTGCACGGGGAGGGAGGTACAGTTCCGGGTGCCTGAGCAATCCGGCGGTTGACTTGGAGGAGGAGGAAATGTAAAGCAGTGACCGCCGCGTCCACGCTCAGCACGTACCATTATCCACTCGCGCGGCAACGGTACTGTGAACTCTATCACAGAATCTGATATGAAATATAATTACTTATATTTCATATACTTGATGAAATGTCTTCAGCCAATCCCAGATATGTGGACGGGGTCAGGGCGAGCAGGCGGTCGCGGGCCCCGGCAGGGATCTCCAGCGTGCGGATGAAGGCATGCAGCGATTCGCGATCGATGCTGCGGCCGCGCGTCAGCGCCTTCAGTTTCTCATAGGGTTCGGGTACGCCGTAGCGCCGCATCACGGTCTGCACCGGTTCAGCGAGCAGCTCCCAGGCATCATCGAGATCGGCAGCAATGCGCGTCGTGTCGACCGACAGCTTGCCGACGCCCTTCAGGCAGGACTGCCAGGCCAGCGCCGAGTGCGCGACACCGACGCCGATATTGCGCAGCACCGTCGAATCGGTCAGATCCCGCTGCCAGCGCGACACCGGCAGCTTGTCGGCGAGATGGCGCATCAGTGCATTGGCGAGCCCGAGATTGCCCTCCGCGTTCTCGAAGTCGATCGGATTGACCTTGTGCGGCATCGTCGACGAGCCGACCTCGCCGGCCACGGTCTTCTGGCGGAAATAACCGAGCGAGACGTAGCCCCAGGCGTCACGACAGAAGTCGATCAGGATGGTATTGAAGTGCGCGAGCGCATCGAAGTATTCGGCCATCCAGTCATGCGGCTCGATCTGCGTGGTCAACCGGTTCCATTCGAGGCCGAGGCGCTCCTCGACGAAGGCGCGCGAGAACGCGGGCCAATCGACGTCCGGATAGGCCACGACATGGGCATTGTAGTTGCCGGTCGCGCCGTTGATCTTGCCGAGGATCGCGACCCCGGCGAGGCGGGCGCGCTGGCGGCGCAGGCGCGCGACGACATTCGCAACCTCCTTGCCCAGCGTCGTCGGCGTTGCCGGCTGGCCGTGGGTGCGGGCCATCATGCCGACCCCGGCATGCTCGCGGGCGAAGGCCGCGAGGCGATCGATGATCTCGTCGGCGAGCGGCAGCAGCACGACCGCCCGCGCCTCGCGCAGCATCAGCGCATAGGCCAGGTTGTTGATGTCCTCGGAGGTGCAGGCGAAATGGAAGAATTCGCTGATCGCCGCCAGCCCCTGCTGACCGGCGGTACGCTCCTTGAGGAAGTACTCGACCGCCTTGACGTCGTGATTGGTGCTGCGCTCGATATTCTTGACGCGACGGGCGTCATCGACATCGAAGCCCGTGATCAGGGCCTCGAGCGCGGCGTTCGCATCCGCATCCAGTGCCGGCGCCTCCGGGACCCCGGGGTGTTCGGCGAGCGCCTGCAGCCAGCGCGCCTCGATCAGCACGCGGTGACGGATCAGCCCGTATTCGCTGAAGATCGCCCGCAGCGCGGCGGTCTTCTCGCCGTAGCGGCCGTCGATCGGCGAAATGGCGGTCAGTGAGTCGAGTTCCATGATCGTCCCCCTCGCGGACGGCTAGGTTATCAGGGCATCGGCCTCGGCGGCCAGCTGCTTGCGTTTGAACAGCAGCTGGAAGCGGTTGCCGCCACTCTGCCGCCACAGCACGACCGAGCGAATCGCCGCGAGCAGCAGCGCGCGCACCTTGTTCGCATTGGCCGGATTGGTCAGATGACCGTGCTGACCGCTGACGATGATGCGCGGCGTCAGCGTACTGACCGTATTCACATAGAGATCGGCGAGCGCGGCGAGCACGTTCTCGTGGGTCAGGGAGAAATGTTCGGCCTGGCCGCGGATCCGGGTCAGGCCGTCCTTCAACTGCCCCATCATTGCCGTGTTCCTGACCAGCTTG
>CAYLKC010000018.1:0-2115 GCA_964384095.1 uncultured Chromatiales bacterium | reverse complement strand
CCGGGTCAGGCCGTCCTTCAACTGCCCCATCATTGCCGTGTTCCTGACCAGCTTGCGCTCGAGATGCATCAGCGCGACCACATAGCGGGTCAGCTCGATGTCGGCCTTCCGGGTATCGCCGCCAAGCTGATCCTTCAGCAGCCTGAGCCCGGTCGACAGCTCGCCGCGCCCGCCGTACACCGCCTCGGTATCCGGCGGATTCAGTTCGAACAGGCTGCGGATCGAGACCTCGAGCAGGTTGCTCGGCACGCTGCCGTGATGGGCGATCTCGCGCACGAGGTAGGTCGCCTGTAAAGCGCCGGCCAGCGCCAGCGTTGAATCCCGCAGGGTGCGCGCCATCAGCGACCTCCGCCGGCGGCGGACATCGCGCGGGCGGCCGGTGCCCCGGCCGCCCTGCGGGCCGGCAAGCGGGGAGTCTCCGGCAGCGCCGACTCGATAATCGCGCCGCCGAGACATTCATCGCCATCGTAGAACACGACTGACTGGCCGGGCGCGATCGCGCGCTGCGGCCGCGCGAAGCTCACGCGCACGCCTCCGTCCGCGGCGGCTGCAACGGTGCAGGCCTGGTCGGGCTGGCGATAGCGCACCTTGGCGGTACAGTGCAAAGGCCATGACGCGGGGGGCGCGCCCGCGATCCAGTGGACGGGACCGGTCTGCAAGCCCGGGGCATAGAGTCCGGGATGATCATGCCCCTGGGCGACGATCAGGCGATTGCCATCGAACTCCTTGGCGAGGACGTACCACGGCGACTCGCCGGCGCCGGCGCGCCCGCCGATGCCAAGCCCCTTGCGCTGGCCGAGGGTGTAATACATCAAGCCCTCGTGACGGCCGACGACCTCGCCCTCGACGGTCACGATCATGCCCGGCTGCGCCGGCAGGAACTGCTGCAGGAACTCGCGAAAGCGGCGCTCACCGATGAAACAGATCCCGGTGCTGTCCTTGCGCGCGTGATTCGGCAACCCGGCCTCACGGGCGATGCGGCGGACCTCGGTCTTGCACAGCTCTCCGAGCGGGAACAGCGCGCGCGACAACTGCCCCTGGTCGAGGGCATGGAGAAAGTAGCTCTGGTCCTTGTCCGGATCACGGCCCTTCAGCAGACGCCAGCGGTCGTCTCGAACCTCGACGCGGGCATAGTGGCCGGTCGCGATGCGATCGGCGCCGGCGGACAGCGCGTGGTCGAGGAAGGCGCGGAATTTGATCTCGCTGTTACAGAGGATGTCCGGGTTTGGTGTGCGTCCGGCGCGGTATTCGTCGAGAAAGCGCGCAAACACTCGCTGCCGGTAGGCCTCGGAGAAGTCGACCGCGTCGAGGTCGATGCCGATGCGCTCGCAGGCCGCCAGGGCGTCACGGGCATCGATCTCGGCCTGGCAGGGGGCATCGGGATCGGTCTCCTCCCAGTTCTTCATGAACATGCCGCTGACCTCATGCCCGGCGCGCGCGAGCAGCAGCGCAGCGACCGAGGAATCGACCCCGCCCGACATGCCCGTGATGATCTTTCGCGCGTTCATTAAAATCGTTCGACCGTTCAGGTGCTTGAGCGTGGACATTCTAGCACGGGGGAGGCTCGCCTTTGTGCTAGAATCAGCCTTTTGCCGGCACGGAGCTTACCCCCATGGCATACCAGAAGATCAATGCGCCCGCTGACGGCGAAAGGATCGCGGTTGGCGCAGACCAGTCCCTGACGGTCCCCGACCGCCCGATCATCCCCTATATAGAGGGAGACGGCATCGGCGTCGACATCACCCCGGTGATGCGCGCGGTCCTCGACGCCGCGGTCGCGAAGGCCTATGGCGGCAAGCGCTCGATCGCCTGGATGGAGATCTTTGCCGGCGAGAAGTCGACCCGCGTCTACGGCGCCGATGCCTGGCTGCCCGACGAGACGCTGGAGGCGATTCGCGAATTTCGCGTCGCGATCAAGGGCCCGCTGACCACGCCGGTCGGCGGCGGCATCCGGTCGATCAATGTCGCGCTGCGCCAGGAGCTGGACCTCTACATCTGCCTGCGCCCGGTGCGCTATTTCGACGGCACGCCGAGTCCGCTCAAGCATCCCGAGCTGACCGACATGGTGATCTTCCGCGAGCATTCCGAGGACATCTATGCCGGCATCGCATGGCA
>CAYLKC010000017.1:0-29143 GCA_964384095.1 uncultured Chromatiales bacterium | reverse complement strand
TCATGACTGATGCGCGCGAGCACGGTCGGGTTGGCGATCTTGTAGCCGTTGAGGTGCAGGATCGGCAGCACCACACCGTCGCGCGCAGGATTCAGGAACTTGTTCGAATGCCAGGCCGCGGCCAGCGGTCCGGTTTCGGCCTCGCCGTCGCCGATGACACAGCACGCGATCAGGTCCGGGTTGTCGAACACCGCGCCATAGGCATGGGACAGCGCATAGCCGAGCTCGCCGCCCTCATGGATCGAGCCCGGGGTCTCGGCAGTGACATGACTGCCGACGCCGCCCGGGAATGAGAACTGCCGGAACAGCAGGCGCATGCCTTCGGCGTCGGGCGTGACGTTCGGGTAGAACCCGGTGTAGCTGCCTTCCAGCCAGGTGTTTGCGACCAGGCCCGGCCCACCGTGGCCGGGGCCGGCGATGTAGATCATGTCGAGGTCGTGCGCATTGATCACCCGGTTCATGTGCACGTAGATAAAATTGAGGCCCGGGGTCGTGCCCCAGTGACCGAGCAGCCGCGGCTTGACATGCGCGAGCGTGAGCGGTTGTCTGAGCAACGGGTTGTCGAGCAGATAGATCTGCCCGACCGACAGGTAGTTCGCAGCCCGCCACCAGGCATCCATGACGTGCAGTTGTTCCGCATCTAGCACAGTGCCGCCGGTGTCGCCTCCATCCTTGTCCCTGCGATGATCCATGCCGCCTCCCCTGTTATCCGTTGACTGCCGTGATGACGCCGATCGCCGCGCGCGCGAGCTCCTGTGCCTCGTCGACCGCGATGACCCGGATATCGACCGTACTGCCGTCGCCGGCAATACGCGCGTCACCGGCGGTCGCGGCCTCGTTGCGCGCCTCGTCGAGCATGATGCCGAGCCCTTCGAGTCCGCCGAGGATACGATGGCGGATGACGGCACTGTGCTCGCCGATCCCGCCGCCGAACAGGATCGCATCGGCGCCGCCGAGCACGGCGAGGCCGGCACCGACGTATTTGCGCGCGCGATGACAGAACATATCGATCGCGAGCGCCGCGCGCGGATCCCCGCTCGCGAGCAGGACGCGCAGGTCGCCGCTGATGCCGGAGACACCGGCGAGCCCGCTCTCGCGTGTCAGCAGGCGTTCCAGGGCATCGGCATCGTAGCCATGCGCGCGTTGCAGATGGATCAACAACCCCGGATCAATATCGCCCGAACGGGTCGCCATCATTAATCCCTCGAGCGGCGTATAGCCCATCGAGGTCTCGACCGGCCTGCCCTGCGCGATCACGGCCGTCGAGCAGCCGGCACCGAGTTGCAGCGTGATCACCCGGCCACCGCCGGGGAGCTCCGGGCGCAGCGCCTGCCAGGCACGCAGCATCGCGCGATGGGCGTTGCCGTGGAAGCCGTAACGCCGGGGGGCGGGTTCGATCCCGAGTCCCGCCGGCAGCGGATAGCCGGCGGCGACGGCCGGCAGGTCGTGGAAGAAGGCGGTGTCGAAGACGGCGATCTGCGGCAGTGACGGATCGAGTTGCACACGCAGGGTTCGCAACCAGCGCAGCGCCGGGGGGTTGTGCAGCGGAGCGAGGACGGCGCAGCGTTCGATCTCGGCCTCGACGCCGGCATCGATATGGCAGGCCTCGGCGAGGGAACCGCCATGGACGATGCGGTGGGCGACGGCCTCGGGCCGATCGTCCTCGAGGAAATCGATGACTGCCTCCGGCGCCTCGAGCGCCGCGCCTTCCAGGTGCCGCGCGCGCAGGCGCTGCGGCCGGGCAGGATCGCCACCGTACAGCACGAGCCGCAACGAGGAACTGCCGGCGTTGACGATCAGGATCTTCAATCGCTTTTAATTACTTTATAAACAATAAGTTAAATTAACTTGTGACGGGAGTCGCAATTTTGACGCCTTTTTGCTAGACTGGCGTCACCTTGCAGCTGTCGGTGAATGACGACAGCGGGAAGCGTTCGACGATCCATGCTGTGCGAACGCAATGGCGCGATGTGGCGGAGAGGGTGGGATTCGAACCCACGTGGGGCGGTAAAGCCCCCAACCGATTTCGAGTCGGTGCCGGTGTGACCGCTTCGGTACCTCTCCGGAGGGGGCCATTATATAGAAATCCCTGCGTGGATGGGCAAGCCGATGCAAAAAGAATTCACTACCCCGCTACTTCGCTTCCTCCTGGTCCTGGTCCCGCTCGGCGCCGCGGTCCTACTGACCGGTTTCGCGCGACCGCCGACCCTGCTCGAACAGGTGCTCGAACGCGGTGAACTGGTCGTTGCAACCCGCAGCAGCCCGACCACCTATTATGTGGACGCCAACGGCCCGGCAGGACCCGAGCATGACCTGGCACGGATGTTCGCCGACCACCTCGGCGTCGACCTCCGCCTGATCGAGCCGGATCACTTCAGCGAAATCCTCCCGCTGGTGATTCGCCGCGAGGCCCATCTCGCTGCGGCCGGGCTCAGCGTCACCCGCGATCGCGAGCAGTCCGTTCGTTTCGGCCCTGCCTACCAGGAAGTGACCCAGCAGCTGGTCTATCGCAACGGTCAGCCAGCGCCGCGCACAGTGCAGGACCTCGTCGGCGCAGCGCCGATCGAGGTCATTGCCGGCAGCAGTCATGCCGAACAGCTGCGGCGCCTGGCCGTCGAATACCCGGGCATCGCCTGGCGTGAGAACGACAGTGACGCGATCGGCGATCTACTCTCACGGGTCTGGCGGCGCGAACTGCCGTACACGATCGCCGATTCCAATGAGGTCAGCCTGAACCAGCGTTATTTCCCCGAATTGCGCACCGCCTTCGACCTGACCGATCCGGAACGCCTCGCCTGGGCCTTCGCCAAGGGCAAGGACGACAGCCTGTTGCAGGCAGCGCGCGAATTCTTCGCGCTGATCGAGGCCGATGGCCGGCTCGAGCAGGTGCTCGAACGCTATTACGGACATGCCCGCGAATTCGATTACGTCGGTGTGCGCCGCTTCCTCCGTCATGTCGAGCAGCGCCTGCCGGCCTACCTGGCCACCTTCCAGGAGGCGGCCGACCGCTACGGCATCGACTGGCGCTTGCTGGCCGCAGTCGGCTACCAGGAATCGCACTGGAACCCGCGCGCCATCTCGCCGACCGGCGTACGCGGCATCATGATGCTGACGCGCACGACTGCCGCCGACCTCGGCATCCATAACCGCATCGACCCGGTCAACAGCATCCGCGGGGGCGCGCGCTATCTGCGCCAGATCGAACGCCGCCTGCCCGACGATATCCCTGACCCGGACCGCACCTGGTTTACGCTCGCGGCCTATAACATCGGCCCGGGGCACTTGCATGACGCGCGCGAACTGACGCGACAGCGCGGCGGCGATCCGGACCGCTGGATGGACGTGATGGACAGCCTGCCGCTGCTGATGCAACCGGAGTGGCACCGGCAGACCCGTTTCGGCTATGCGCGGGGGACGGAGGCGGTCAACTACGTGCAGAATATCCGCGGCTTTTACGACATCCTGGTCTGGCAGACGACGCCGCGCGTCGATGACCCGCAGCCGGACATTGCCGCTGCCCCGGTGTCACTGTCACCGCGCGTGCCGCTGACCGCGCGCAGCTACGTCCCGTCGCCGGTACTGTAAACCCGCACCGGCCGTGTCAGGCCGGCAGCCGGCCCCGGATCTCCGCCAGCAACCCCTCTGACGCCACCTCGATCAGGTCGAGTACGCGATCAAAGCCGGCCGTGCCGCCGTAGTACGGGTCGGGGACCTCCTCGACGCCGATGCCGGGCGCATAGCGCAGCATCAGCTGGAGCTTGTCGCGGTGCTCCGGCGGACAGAGTTCCTCGAGGATCTCGAGGTTGTCGCGATCCATCGCGAGGATATAGTCGAAGACCTCGAAATCCTCCGGGCTGACCTTGCGCGCCCGCTGCTGATCGAGATTGGCGCCGCGCTTCGCCGCCGCCGCGCGCGCGCGCGGGTCCGGTGCGCTGCCGACATGATAGGCATGGGTACCGGCCGAATCGACGCGCACGCGTTGCTCGAGACCATGACGCTTCAGCAGCTCGATGAACACGCCCTCCGCGGTCGGCGACCGGCAGATGTTTCCCATGCAGACGAACAGTACCTTGACCATCCCCTCACCTTCCTTAGAATCTTTTCTCGATAAGCTGAATAATCGCATGATTATAAAAGTTTTAATGCCGTCATTGAAAGCCCGCACGAAGCCCGCTAAGGTAGACAGGCAGGCTGCATGATCGTCAATACAGGGAACAGGGGACCAGGACGCGATGAACGACAAGCTCTCCGGCAGACACCTGCATCATCTGATCGGCGCCCGCGCGCGCTACCGTAACCGACTCTTCGAGGTCCTCGAGGTCCTCGAAGACGACCCGCCGGCGCTGGTCCTGCAAAACACCCGGCAGACGACGATCCAGCCCGACCAGCATGGCGAGGCGCATCGCCGCGTACCCGAGACCGTGACCCTGCCGCTGGTGCTCCGGCCGGGCGGCACCATCGACTTCCGCGAGATGGAACTCGAACTGCTGGAGACCGACGAGTCGCGCGACACCCTGGTCAGCTGATTCAGCCGCCCGCGCCCGGCGCCGCGAGCAGGCGTTCGACCCGCGCGAGATCGTCCTCGCTATCGACCCCGTAACCCGCCGCCTGCACCGCCAGCGCGCAATGGATGCGGCTGCCATGCCACAGCGCGCGCAGCTGTTCCAGCGACTCCCCCCGCTCCAGCGCACAGTCGCCCCAGGCGACGAAGCGGCGGAGATAGGCGGCGCGATAGGCGTAGAGTCCGACGTGCCGGCAGTAGTCCGGCGATGCCGGCAGGACCTGGCGGCCGTCGGCGAATTCGCGGCGCGACCACGGCACCGGCGCCCGGCTGAAATACAACGCATAGCCTTCCCTGTCGCGCACCACCTTGACGACGTTCGGATCAAACAGTTCGGCGGCATTCCCGACCGGCTCGCACAAGGTCGCGATCGCGGCCGCGGGATGGGCGGCGAGGTCGGCCGCGACCTGGTCGATCAGCGCCGGCGGCAGCAGGGGTTCGTCGCCCTGGACGTTGACGAGGATGCGGTCCCCGTCGAGTCCGAGTTGCCGCGCGGCCTCATCGACGCGATCGGTGCCCGACGGATGCGCCGGATCGGTCATGCAGACACGCGCGCCGAAGGCCGCGGCCACGCCGGCGATGCGCTCGTCATCGGTCGCAATGACGACCTCGTCCGCCGCGCTCGCCATCGCCTGGCGCCAGACATGCTCGATCATCGGCCGACCGGCAATCAGCCGCAGCGGCTTGCCCGGCAGGCGGGTCGACGCATGACGCGCCGGGATCACGACGACGAAACCCATCACGCGCCGCTCAAACTTCCTCGTCGGCGGCGAGTTCGCGCGCCTCATCCTCGAGCATCACCGGGATGCCGTCGCGAACCGGAAAGGCCAGCCGGTCGGCCTTGCAGACCAGTTCGTCGGCCTCCTTGAGGTAGAGCAGCGGCCCCTTGCACAGCGGGCACGCGAGTATGTCGAGCAGGCGTTTGTCCATCATTCATTCTCCGTGATTGAGCCTCGCCTCGCCGCCGCGCGGCGCGGGGGCAAGTCGGTTCAACATCGCCAGCAGGCGCTGGCCGACCCTCGGGTCCGGCTGCGCCTCGACGGCGAGATACCAGCAGTCGTCGCCGCAGAATCGCCGGCACTTCACTGCGTCCTTCTCCGTCATCACCACCGGGTGGAGGTCGCCGAATTCGAGGTCCGCCGCAGTGAAGTCGTGATGATCCGGAAACGGATGCTCCACCGGCGTGAATCCGAGCTGTCGCAGTTGCCGGAAGAATCGCGCCGGATGACCGATACCGGCAACCGCATGCACGTCGCGCGACGGGAACTCGGCGGGCAGATAGGCGATCTCATCGTCGCGCACCTTGCGCAGCGATAGCGCGCCGATCGTCATCGGGTATTCCCGACGCAACGCCGAGCCGCTGTTGACCACCGTCATATCGACGCTATCGAGTCGCGACACCGGTTCGCGCAATGGTCCCGCCGGCAGGCACAATCCGTTGCCGAAGCGGCGCGTCCCGTCGATGACCGCAATCTCGACATCCCGGGCCAGCCCATAGTGCTGCAGGCCGTCATCGGAGACGATCACGTCGCAATCGCTGTGACGCAGCAGTGCCTCGACCGCTGCGGCGCGATCCGGCCCGACCGCGATCGGACAGCGGCAACGGCGCGCGAGCACGACGGCCTCGTCACCGACCATGACCGGATCGCTGTCGGGCCGCACCTGCTGCGGCCAGTGGCGGGCGCGGCCGCGGTAGCCGCGCGACACGATTGCCGGACGATAGCCCTCGCGCCGCAACAGCTCGACGATCCAGATCACCAGCGGCGTCTTGCCGGTGCCGCCGACCGTGATGTTGCCGACGACGATGACCGGCACATCGAAACGGCGGCTGCGCAGCAGTCCGCTGCGATAGGCCGCGCGGCGCGCGGCAACCGCTCCGCGGAACAGCCACGACAGCGGCCGCAGCGCGACGCTGACCGCATTGACATCGTTCCAGCTGTCGGTCAGCGAGGGCATGCGCGGAGCGTCAGCCCTCGGGCTCCCGCGTCGCCAGCGACACCTGCACGATGCCGGTCTGACGCGCGGCGTCCATCGCCCTGATGACCGCCTGGTGCGGCGTCTGTGCGTCGGCGCTGATCAGCAGGATCGCATCCTCGCGCCCCTCCACGGCCTGGCTCAGCGCTGTGCGCAGGGTGTCGAGCTGCGTGTTCACCAGCAGGCGGTTGTTGACATAGTAGCGGCCCCGGGCGTCGACGACGAGGTCGACGGTCACCCGCTCGCGCTCGGACTCGGTCGCCGCGGCCTCCGGCAGGTTGATGGTGATCTCGGACTCGCGCGTGAATGTCGTCGACACCATGAAGAAGATCAGCAGCAGGAAGACGACGTCGATCAGCGGGGTCAGCCCGATCTCCGGATCCTCCCTGCGACTCAGACGCAGCTTCATCAGGCGTTCGCGTCCATCGCGCGCTCGCCGTGCAGGATCTCGACCATCTTCAGCGACTGCTGCTCCATCGTCATCACCAGCTCATCGACGCGGCCGCGGAAATAGCGATAGAACATCAGCGTCGGGATCGCCACTGACAAGCCCGCCGCGGTCGTGATCAGCGCCTCGGAGATGCCGCCGGCCAGCGCTGCCGCATGGCCGACGCCGACCGTCGTGATCGCGGTGAAGACCTTGATCATGCCGATGACGGTGCCGAGCAGCCCGAGCAGCGGCGTAATCGCGGCGATCGTCCCCAGCGTGTTCAGATAGCGCTCGAGATCGGCGACGACATGGCGGCCGGTGTCCTCGATGCTCTCCTTCATGATCTGGCGGTCCTGGTTCATGTTCATCAGGCCGGCCGCCAGCACCCGCCCCAGCGCGGACCCCGCCCGCACCTCGGCGATGCGCGCCGCGTCCAGCTGTCCCTTGTTCGCCCACTGCCAGATCTCACTAACGAGATTGGCCGGGCAGACCCGCTTGCGGTTCAGCGACCAGAAACGCTCGATGACGATCGCCAGCGCCAGTACCGAACACAGAATGATCGGCAGCATCAGCCAGCCGCCCGACTTGATCAGTTCAAACACCGTCGCTATCCCTTTGTTTGATGTCGGCGCCTATGATACCGGATTCCCGGGATCCCGTAACGGCGCCGGTCCCGATGACACTCAATCTGCATGCCAGTATCGCGCCCGTTGCTGTCGCCAGCTCACGGGCGCGGACAGACGCCCGCTCGCCGGGAAGTCATAGCTGATCGCGCCGTGCGTCGCGGACACCCGGATCTCCGCCCCGCCGGCAAGGTAACGCTCGACCACCTCCGGATGCGGATGGTTCCAGCGATTGCGATAACCGGCCGGGATCAGCACCTCCGACGGCGCAACCGCCTCGATGAAGGCCGGCCGGGACGAGGTGCGGCTGCCATGGTGCGGCGCAACCAGGATATCGGCGCGCAACGCCGCGCCGTGTGTGCGCACCAACCACGCCTCCGCCCGCGCCTCGATATCCCCGGTCAGCAGCACCGTCGCCGCGCGGTTCGAGATGCGCAGCACGCAGGAGGCATCATTGCCACGCAGGGCGTGGTCGGCAGGCGGATACAGCACCTCGAACAGGACCCCGTCCCACCGCCAGCGATCGCCCGCGACGCAGGACTGTACCGGCCACCACGTCACCGCATCGGGTTCGCCGGCGATCACCCGCCCGACCGCGATCGCGCCGGCCAGGGACGCGGCGCCGCCGATATGATCATTGTCGCCGTGACTGATGACCAGCGTATCGATCGCGCGCAGGCCCTGATGGCGCAGATACGGCAACACCACCGCCCCACCTGCATCGAAATCCGGCGTGAATCTCGCGCCGGTATCGTAGAGCAGGAGTCGATGGCGTGTCTGCACGACCGTGGCAAGCCCCTGACCGACATCCAGCAGCGTCACGCGAAATTCGCCAGGACCGGGCGGCAACGGCGCGATCAGGAATGCCGGCAACAGCCACGCCAGCGCCAGCCAGCGCGCCGGCAGACCCCGCGGCGCCAGCCACAGCATGACTGCCACCGCGGCGGCGGCGACAGTCCACCCGCGCGGGGCGTGCTGGCTCCACTGCAGCAGATCGTGGTCCGCGATCCATGCGAGCATCGGCCACAACAGCGACAGCGACTGCTCCGCCAGCCACAACAGCAGGGTCCCCGCCGCAGGTATCAGCGGCAGCAGCAGGGCCCCGGAGAGCACCAGCGGCACGACGGCGAAACTCACCCAGGGCACGGCGATGAAGTTCGCGACCGGCGACGCCAGCGGCAACTGCTGGAAAAGCACCAGCAGCACCGGCGTCAGCCCGATCGTCACCAGGGCATGCAGCCTGCCCCACCGCCACCACCAGTTACCGGCGCCGGCGCGCGCGCCCATGCCGAACAGGATCGTCGCAACCGCACAGAAAGACAGCCAGAAACCGCCGTCCATGACCGCCAGGGGATCGAACAACAGGACGAACAGCAGCGACGTCATCAGCGTATCGAACAGCGAGCGCCGCCGCCTCAACAGCAGCATGCCGATCGCGACCGCGGTCATGATCAGCGCCCGCTGGGTGGGGACAGAAAAGCCGGCGAGCGCGGCATAGACCAGCGCGGCGGCGAGCGCGGCGATACCGCCCGCCTGCGGCGCGGGCAGCCGCAACGCGAGTCCGCCTGCGCGCGACCAGACCGCGCGCACGCCGAAAAAGACCAGCCCGGCCACCAGGCCGATATGGAGCCCGGAAATCGCGACCAGATGACTGGTGCCGGTCCGGCGAAAGACCTCCCACTGGCCAGGCGTGATCCCCTGGCGGTCGCCGATCGCCAGCGCACTGACGACGCCGCGTAGCGGTTGTCCGTCGAGGGCCGCTTCCATACCTTCGCCGAGCGACTGGCGCAGCCCCTGGAGGTTCGGCGTCGCGATCGCGATGCGCCGGTTGCCGGGATCCTCGCGGACATAACCGGTCGCGCGCAGACGCTTGCGATACAGCCACGCCTCGTAGTCGAATCCCCCTGGATTCGCAAAGCCGTGGGGCCGCTGCAGGCGTGCCTTCAGGCGCCAGCGTTCGCCGGCGCGCGGGGCTTCGATCTCGCCATACCAGTTCAGACGGACACGCGACGGCAGAGCCTGCCCCGTCGCTCCGACATCCTCGATCAGAAATTCGAAGCGCCACCCCCGCTCCGTACGTTCGGGCAGCCCGGCGATGACGCCCTCGACGATCAGGTCCCTGCCCTCGAGGGCGGGGTCCAGCGCGGTGCCGAGTATCGACTGCGCATGCAGCAGCGCCCACAGGAATCCGCAGACCAGCCATGCCGCCGGACGCAGCCGCCGCCAGTACCAGGCCGTGACGACGAGCGGGAGAATCAGCAAGGACCAGTCGGCGGCCGGCAACCGGGGCAATTGCTGGAATGCCAGTACACCCAGCAGAAACAAGGTCGTTCCCTGACCCACGCTTCTATCCCTGAAGCAGATTATGGATAATGGTCCGCTATGCCGCCGCCATTCCGCCGGATTCCATGCCGAAGAAACTGATCAAGCGCTTTCTGCCCGATCACCGGAAGATCCGCGATCATCAGCAGATGAAGCGGTTCGGCGCCCGCCTCCATGATCCGAACCTCTGGCACCTGAGCCGGCGTTCCGCACCGGGCGCGT
Source organism: uncultured Chromatiales bacterium (assembly GCA_964384095.1). Classification (GTDB taxonomy): domain Bacteria; phylum Pseudomonadota; class Gammaproteobacteria; order SZUA-140; family SZUA-140; genus JAITWN01. The sequence continues at coordinate 19,011 of CAYLKC010000017.1, read as the reverse complement.
TCGCGATCGGCTTGTTCGTCGCATTCATCCCGATACCGTTCCAGATGGTGGTCTCTGCCGCGCTCGCGATCATGGGCCGCGTCAATCTCCCGATCTCGGTGGCCCTGGTCTGGATCACGAATCCTCTGACGATGCCGCCGGTGATCTACTTCGAGTACAAGATCGGCGCCCGCCTGCTCGGCGAGCGCACCCAGCCGATCACCTTCGAACCCTCGCTCGACTGGCTGCTGACCGAGGCGAAGATGATCTGGGAGCCGCTTCTGCTCGGCTCCTTCCTCTGTGCCTCAGTCAGCGCGATCGTCGGCTACTTCACGATCCGCAGCCTCTGGCGCCTGCAGGTCGTCAAAAACTGGCAGGCCCGCAAACTGCGCCCGCAAAGACCCGCCGACGACAAGAACGGCGGCTAGGCGGGAACAGGGCCCGGTGATGGCGACGCCGGTTCATGGGACCGGAGCGCCCCGCCCTCGAGCATCAGCACCCGGTCCATCGCCCGCGCCAGCGCCGGTTCGTGGGTGACGACGACGAGACTGGTGCCGAGCTCGCGATTCAGATCGACCATCAGGCGCACGACCTCGGCCGCATTCCTTGCATCGAGGTTACCGGTCGGTTCGTCGGCAAGCACGCAGCGCGGACGCGTCACCAGCGCGCGCGCGACGGCGACGCGCTGGCGCTCTCCTCCGGACAGCTCGCCGGGCTTGTGCGTCTCGCGCGCGCCGAGTCCGACGCGGGCCAGCATGTCGCGGGCGAGGCCGCGCGCTGCGGCCGGCGCGTCACCGCGTATCAGCAGCGGCATGCAAACATTCTCGATTGCGGTGAACTCCGGCAGCAGGTGATGAAACTGGTAGATGAAGCCGAGACGTTCGTTGCGCAATCGACCGCGGGCAACGGTGTCGAGACGGGTCATGCAGCGATCCTCGAGCCACACCTCGCCGCGATCCGGCTCGTCGAGTCCGGCGAGCAGGTGCAGCAGCGTGCTCTTGCCCGCCCCCGAGCTGCCCATGATCGCGACGCGTTCGCCGCGCGCGACCGACAGCGAGACATCGGCCAGCACCTCAACCGCCGCGGCGCCCTCGGTGTAGGTCTTGCCGAGCCCCGTGCAACGCAATGACATCGCCACCTGCGCGTGCTCATTCATAGCGCAGCGCCTCGACCGGGTTGACGCGCGACGCGCGCCAGGCAGGATACAGCGTCGCCAGCAGACACAGCACGAAGGCGACGCCGGTGATCAGAAAGACATCGTCCCAGCGCATGTCCGACGGCAGGTCGCTGATGTAATAGACATCGGGGGCGAGGAAGCGCATGCCGAACAGGCGTTCGATCGCCGGCACGACGGTATCGATATTGAGTGCCAGGCTGACGCCGCCGATCAGCCCGAGCAGGGTGCCGACCGCGCCGACGATGCTGCCTTGCACGATGAACACCGCCATCACCGCGGCCGGACTCGCGCCCAGCGTGCGCAGAATCGCGATGTCGGCGTGCTTGTCGGTGACCATCATCACCAGCGAGGACACCAGGTTGAACGCAGCAACCGCGACGATCAGGAACAGGATCACCGACATCACCGTCTTTTCCATCTGCACCGCGCGGAAAAAATTCGCATGCTGGCGGGTCCAGTCCTGCACGCGGTACTCAGGCGGCAGTTCCGCGGTCAACTCGTTGCTGAAGCGCGGCGCGCGAAACAGGTCGTCGAGGCGGATCTGCAGGCCGCTGACGCCGCCGTCCATGCGAAACAGCGTGGCGGCGTCATCGATATGGACCAGCGCCAGCGCGCTGTCGTATTCGTGCATGCCGATCTCGAATACACCGACCACGGTGAAGCGCTTGAGTCTGGGCAGGAAGCCGGCCGGCGTCACGCTGGCCTGCGGCGTGATGACGATGACACGGTCACCAGGCGTCACGCCGAGCGAACGCGCCAGTTCGCGGCCGAGGATGATGCCGAACTCGCCCGGCACGAGATCGTCGATGCGGCCGAAGCTCATGCGCTCTGGCAACTCGGAGACCTCGCCCTCGCGCGCCGGCAGTACGCCACGGAGCATCACGCCGCTGACGCGCGACTCGTGACTGATCATGCCTTCCGCCGTAATGAACGGCGCCAGGCCGGTGACGCCGGGACGGACGGCGATGGTGTCGGCCAGCCCCGGCCAGTCGTCGAGTACGCCGCCGGTCGCGCGCACCGTCGCATGGGCGACGACGCCAAGGATGCGCTCGCGCAGTTCCTTCTCGAAGCCGTTCATCACCGACAGCACCGTGATCAGCGCCGTCACGCCCAAGGCAATGCCGAGCATCGAGATCAGCGAGATGAACGAGATGAAGTGGTTACGACGGCGCGCGCGGGTATAGCGTAGCCCGATATAGACTGGCAGCGGTCTGAACATGATCCGGCATTAAACCATATTCGCGGCCGCCGCGCCTATGCGCGGGACGGCGGTCGTGACGGTGACAGCACTGTGATCCCGCGCTCCGATTCCGTCCTAGGCAGTCGCGGGGGGCTGCCCCCTGGAATAGCCGCAGTGCCGCGCCAGTGCGCAAGCATCGCACAATGGCCGCGGCCGGCACGCCGACTTCGCGTGAACGACGATCAGCGCATGATACTCATTGAACAGTGCGATCGGATCGCGACCGCGCGCAGCGCGCGCCAGCCGCTGCTCGAACCATTGCCTCAAGGGTTCGTAACCGGGGTCGGCGTCGAACCAGCCGAGCCGGGTCACCAGCCGTCGGGTATAGGCGTCGATGACGAATACCGGACGTTCGAAGGCATAGAGCAGGATGTCGTCGGCGGTCTCGGGACCGACGCCATTGATCGACAGCAGCGCCGACCGCAGCGCGGCCGTCTCCCGCGCCGCGAGGGCATCGTAGCCGCCGGCCTCGACATACCAGTGGACATAGTTGCGCAGCCGCCGCGCCTTGACGTTGAAATAGCCGGCGGGCCGGATCAGGGCGGCGAGTTCGCGTTCCGGCAGCGCCAGCAGCGGCCGCGGTTCCAGCACGCCGGCGCGGTCGAGGGCATCGATCGCGCGCTCCACGTTCGACCATGCGGTGTTCTGGGTCAGGATCGCGCCGACCATGACCTCGAATGGGGTCTCGCCCGGCCACCAGTGCTGCGGGCCGTAGGCCGCGAACAGCCGGTCGAACAGCGCGAGGGGGCCGCCGCGCATGACGGCACCGGCCCGGCTCAGCGCCGCCTGGACGGCGCCCGGCGCCGTTGCCGTGGCGCGGACCGGGGGGTGACGAGGCCGGCCGCCTGTCGCAGTTGCGCGACCTCGCCGGGTTCGAGTTCGAGCGTACGCCCCTGGCGAACACGTGCCGGCAGCGAGATCGGTCCGAAGCGGATGCGCTTGAGACGGCTGACCTTGTGACCGGCGGCCTCCCACAGGCGCCGCACCTCGCGCTTGCGGCCTTCCTTGAGCACGACGCCATACCAGCGGTTCACGCCGCGGCCACCGATCTCGTAGACGCGGGCAAAGGCGGCCGGGCCATCCTCGAGTTCGACGCCGCGTTGCAGGGTCTCGATCGTCTCCGGCGCGACCTCGCCAAGCACGCGCACCAGGTACTCGCGCTCGATCGCGGTCGACGGGTGCATCAGCCGGTTGGCAAGTTCGCCGTCGGTGGTCAGCAGGATCAGGCCGGTGGTGTTGATGTCGAGGCGGCCGATCGCGAGCCAGCGTCCGTCCTGCGCCGGCGGCAGACGCTCGAAGATGGTCGGCCGGCCCTGTGGATCGGAGCGTGTGCAGATCTCGCCTTCGGGCTTGTGATAGATGAGCACGCGGCAGGCGGGCGTCGCGACGGCTTCGACGTCGATGCGCTTGCCGTCGATCGCGATGACATCCCCCGGGGAGGCGGTCGCGCCCGGCAGCGCGGGCCGGCCATTGACCTGGATACGACCGGCGCGCATCCATTCCTCGATGCCGCGACGCGAACCATAACCGAGCCGCGCCAGCATCTTTTGTACCCGCTCGGCCATCGGTGTCGGCCGGCGCTCAGTGCAGTGCCTGGGCGGGTTCCCGGGTCTCCTGACGGGCGTCCCCGGCGTCCTCCTCGCCATCCTCCCCGACCGCTTCGGCATCGGCATTCGCGGCGACACCCTCGGCCTGTTCCGCAGCCGCATCGGCGGCGTCGAAGCCGAACTCCTCCTGAAGGTGATCGAGCGGCTGGATATCGGCGAGCGGCGGCAGATCGCCGAGGCTCTTCAGGTTGAAGTAATCGAGAAACTTTTTGGTCGTGCCGTACAGCGCCGGCTTGCCTGGCACATCGCGATGACCGACGATGCGGATCCATTCGCGGTCGAGCAGCGTGCGAATGAGCTGCGTGCTGACGGTAACGCCGCGGATCTCCTCGATGCCGGCACGCGTGATCGGCTGACGATAGACGATCAGCGCCAACGTCTCGAGCAGCGCGCGTGAATAGCGCGGCGCGCGCTCCTCGCTCAGACGGCCGATCCACGGCGCAAGCTCCTGACGCACCTGGAAGCGCCAGCCGCTGCCAACCTGCCTCAGTTCCAGCGGGCGCCCTTCCCACTCCGTAGCCAGCTCGGCGAGCAGCGCGCGAATCGCCTCCGCCGGCGGACGTTCGTCCTCGGCGAACAGGCCCGTCAGGCGGTCGATGTTCAGCGGTTCGCCGGCGGACAGCAGCGCGGCCTCGATGATCGCCTTAACCGGCGTCGGATTCGTCGACATGGTGTGGAGCCTTTACATAAATCGGACCGAAGGGTTCGCTCTGGATCATTTCGATCAGAGATTCCCTGATCAATTCGAGGATCGCGAGCAGCGTGACGATGACGCCGCGACGTCCTTCCTCGATCGTGAACAACGAGGCAAATTCCATGAACTGTTCGCTGTTCACGGATTGCAGCACCTGCGACATGCGTTCGCGCACCGACAGGGGCTCGAGCAGCACGTGGTGGTGGCTGTACATCTCGGCGCGGGCCATGACCTGCTGGAACGTGACCAGGATGTCGCGCAGCTCGACCCGCGGCGGCGGTTTCGTCTGGCGCAGTTCCGGTCCCGCGACCACGATCGGGAAGCTATCGCGCTCCATGCGCGGCAGCGCGTCGATGCCCTCGGCGGCCTTCTTGAAGCGCTCGTATTCCTGCAGGCGGCGGATCAGCTCGGCGCGCGGATCGTCCTCTTCCTCGGCGGCGGCCGGTCGCGGCAACAGCATGCGCGACTTGATCTCGGCCAGCATCGCGGCCATGACCAGGTACTCAGCGGCCAGCTCGAGACGCAATTCCTTCATCAGCTCGATATAGGCCATGTACTGCCGCGTGATCTCGGCGATCGGGATGTCGAGGATGTCGAGGTTGTTACGCTTGATCAGATACAGCAGCAGGTCGAGCGGCCCCTCGAAGGCCTCGAGAAAGACCTCGAGCGCGTCGGGCGGGATGTACAGATCCTGCGGTGCGTACAGCGTCTGGCCCTGCACTACCGCGAACGGGATCTCGGTCTGGCGGGAGGTGGCCCTGCTGTCGGTCGTCGTGCCCATGGGGTCACATGATATCAAGTAATCCGACGGCCTGGCGCACTTCTTCCATGGTGTTGCCGGCGACCTGGCGGGCCTGCTTGCAGCCTTCGGAGAGGATGTTGCGCACCAGCGCCGGATTCGCCTCGTATTCCCCGGCGCGTTCGCGAATCGGCGCAAGCTCCGCCTGTACCGCGTCGATGACGACCTGCTTGCACTCGAGGCAGCCGATCGTCGCGCTGCGGCAACCCTGCATGACCCAGTCGCGGGCATCGTCACCGGAATAGACCTTGTGGAAGTCCCACACCGGGCATTTGAGCGGATCGCCCGGGTCACTGCGGCGGACGCGCGCAGGGTCGGTCGGCATCGTACGCAGTTTCTTGTCGATCGATTCCGGCGCCTCACGCAGGGCGATGGTATTACCGTAGGACTTCGACATCTTCTGACCGTCGAGGCCTGGCATCTTCGGGGTCTCGGTCAGCAGCGCCTGCGGTTCGGGCAGGATGACCCGGCCCTCGCCTTCGAGATAGCCGAACAGGCGCTCGCGGTCACCGAGGGTGATGTTCTGCTGGTCCTCCAGCAGCGCGCGCGCCTTGGCCAGCGCCTCGTGATCACCCTGCTCCTGATATTGCTTGCGCAAGCTTTCGTAAAGTTTGGCGTTTTTCTTGCCCAAGCGGCGGATCGCCTGCTCGGCGCGGGCGACGAAATCCGCCTCGCGGCCATAGAGGTGATTGAAGCGGCGGGCGACCTCGCGGGTCAGCTCGATATGCGCGACCTGGTCCTCGCCGACCGGGACGAGGCCGGCGCGATAGATCAGGATATCGGCGCTCTGCAGCAACGGGTAGCCGAGAAAGCCGTAGGTCGACAGGTCCCGCTCCCGCAGCCTTTCCTGCTGGTCCTTGTAGGTCGGGACGCGCTCGAGCCAGCCGAGCGGCGTGATCATCGACAGCATCAGGTGCAGCTCGGCGTGCTCGGGGACCTGGGACTGCACGAAGATGCGGGCATTGCCGGGATTGATGCCGACGGCGAGCCAGTCGATGACCATCTGCCGGGTGCTGTCGGCAATGATCTCCCGGTGGTCATACTCGGTGGTCAGCGCATGCAGGTCGGCGACGAAAAAGAAGCATTCATACTCGTGCTGGAGTCGGAGCCAGTTCCTGAGGACGCCATGATAGTGGCCGAGATGCAGCGCGCCGGTCGGGCGCATGCCGGAGAGGACGCGCTTGCTGGTCGTTGAGGTGGTGATCAAGTTGCTTGCCTTTGTTCTTGCCTTTGTGGGAGGAAGCCGTGCGAACGCGCATCACGGGACGCACCCTGATTACTTTCTGCTGCCCCCGACTGCATCGCTGCGGGTGAAGTCCCGTGATGCGCGTTCGCACGGCTTCTGCTGTTTCTGTGGCACGGCCGAGGCAAGCTCATATGATGACCCGTAACACCGTCTGAAAAAAGCCCGGGGTGAGGGTCGTGAAGTAAAACAGAATGCCGAGGAATCCGATGATCAGCGGCGTCAGGATCTTGCCGAGGACCTGGGTCACGAACAGGACCAGCAGGATGATCAGGCCGTAGGGCTCGAGACGGCTGTATTGCCAGGCCAGCGGACCCGGCAGCAGACTGGCGACGACGCGGCTGCCGTCGAGCGGCGGCAGCGGCAACAGATTCAGGATCATCAGGATCGCGTTGATGAAGATGCCGGCGACGGCCATATAGACCAGCGGGCGCGCGATCTGCGGATTCGCGTCCATCAGCGCGACGCCGACCTGCAGCAGGAGCAGCCACAGCACCGCCATCAGCAGGTTTGCCATCGGGCCGGCGAGCGCGACCAGCGCCATGTCGCGCTTCGGGTGCCTGAGATTCTCCCAGGTCACCGGGACCGGCTTGGCCCAGCCAAAGATGAATCCGCCGATCGCGAGCAGGAGCCCCGGCACGAGGATCGTACCGACCGGATCGATGTGCTTGACCGGATTCAGCGTCAGGCGGCCGAGCATCATTGCGGTGCGATCGCCGAGCCTGAGCGCCATCCAGCCATGGGCGACTTCATGGACCGTGATCGCCAGCAGCGCCGGGACCGCCCACACCGCGATCTTCTGTACAAGGCCCAGTGATTCCATCGAGGGTCGCCATTATACCCGATCGCCGGGCCGCCGGAGATCGAGTATTTGCTTTAGAAAAGATATATATTAGTTTGAAATAAATGAAGTATCACCCTTACCTTCGCGGACGACGACAGGGGTCTCGCCGGTCAGGTCGATGATCGAGGTCGGCTCGCAGCTGCCGCTGCCGCCGTCGATGATGACATCGACCCGGTCGCCGAGGCGGTCGCGGATCTCCTCGGGATCGGTCAGCGGCAGCTCATCGCCGGCGATGGTCAGGGTCACACTCATCAGCGGTTCACCGAGCACGTCGAGCAGCATCTGCGCGATCGGGTGATCGGGGACACGCAGACCGATGGTACGGCGCTTCGGATTCTGCAGACGGCGCGGCACCTCGCGGGTCGCGGTCAGGATCGTGGTATAGGGCCCGGGCGTCAGCGACTTCAGCAGGCGGTATTCACGATTGCCGACCTTCGCATAGGTCGCGATCTCCGACAGGTCGCGGCAGACCAGCGTGAAATCATGGTCATGCGCGAGACCGCGGAGACGGATGATACGCTCCATCGCCGCCTTGTCGCCGATCTGGCAGCCGATGGCATAGCAGGAATCGGTCGGATAGACGATGACGCCGCCCTGGCGCACGATGACGGCCGCCTGGCTGACCAGGCGGGCCTGCGGATTGTCGGGGTGGATCGTCAGATATTGCATCGTCTGCCTCAAGCGTTCGCGCGGGCCACCAGGCGCCCCGGCCAGTCCCGCCAGATCGGGACGCACTCCGCCGGCAGCGGCGAGGCCCGTCCGAGCTCCGACCACTCCGCCCCCGGGGCGTGGAAATCGGATCCGGTCGAGGCCCGCAGCGCATAACGGGCGGCGAGCCCGGTGAGCATCCGGGTATGTTCCGCGGTCTGCCGCCCGGACACCACCTCGATTGCCTCGCCGCCGGCCGCGCGAAAGGCATCGAGGAAACGGGCGAGCGCCGACCGGGTCATGCCGTATCGCAGCGGATGCGCAAGCACGGCCTCGCCACCGGCCGCGCGCACCCATTCGAGGGCCTCCTCGAGGCCCGCCCAGCGCGACGGCACATGGCAACGACCGCTGCGGCCGAGCCAGCGCCGGAAGGCTTGGCGCGTATCCCGTGCGTGTCCCTGTTCGATCAGGAAGCGCGCAAAGTGGTTCCTGCCCGGGGCGGCGTCCCCGGCCTGCGCGATTGCGCCGGCGAGGCTGCCGGTGATGCCGATGCGGTCGAACTTCGCGGCGATGCGTTCGGCGCGCTCGATCCGGGTCGCGTGCTGTCCGGCGAGCCCGGCCACGAGGCCGGGACTGCCGGGATCCACGCCGAGGGCGACGACATGGATCAGCTGCTCCTTCCAGCTCACCGACAGCTCGACCCCGTCGACGAGGCCGATGCCCGCCGCCTCCGCGGCCTGGCGCGCCTCCTCGAGACCGGCCGTGCTATCATGGTCCGTCAACGCGAGTACGTCGACGCCATGCTCACGGGCGCGCCAGACCAGCGCCGTCGGCGACAGCACGCCATCCGAATGATGCGAATGGCTGTGGAGGTCGTAACAGGGGGCGGCGGACGCGCGATGACTGATGGTATCCATGTGAACTCATTGTAATCTATTAACTTATTCGATACATCCCTGTCGCGATGTTGTATGCGTTGATCTGTGAAGATGCCGACGGCAGCCTCGGGGCGCGCCGCGAGCATCGCCCCGCCCACCTCGCGCGTCTGCAGGCCTTGCGCGACGCGGGCCGCCTCGTGCTGGCGGGACCGCATCCGGCCATCGATTGCGAGGACCCGGGCGAGGCCGGCTTCAGCGGCAGCCTGATCGTCGCTGAATTCCCTTCGCTGGACGCCGCCCGCGCCTGGGCGGAGACGGACCCTTTTGCGATTTCCGGTGTCTACAGAAAGGTGACCGTGAAGCCGTTTCGCAAGGTATTGCCCTGAGGGGTAAACCACGGCGCCTCATGAACCGATATCCACGACATGCGCCGCCTTCACGGGCGGCATCGTTCAACCGCAGTATTGGGAATCACCTGACTATGCAGACAGCTCGAATGGAACTCCTGGTCCGGGCGTCCCTGATCGCGAGCCTGTTCGTCTCCGCGACGGCGCTGGCGCAAGGCAGCACCCAGGACCGTCCGCCGGTCATCGCGGTCGTCAATGGCGTCGAATTGACCCAGGCCGACTTCATCAGCTTCGTCAACACCCGTGTCGGCGAACAGGCCCGCAACGTCCGTCTGAATCCGCAACAGCTGAGCCTGTTGCTGTCCGAATACATCAACCGCGAACTGATCTTCCAGGATGCCCTCTCCCGCGGCCTCGACAAGGCGCCTGAGGTCGCGACCGAGATCGAGAATCATCGCCGCAATGTGCTCGCGAGTTTCGCGGTACGCCAGATCATCGAACGGCCGATACCGAACGAGGAGATCGAACGCGCCTACAAGAACATGATGGCGAAACCGGTACGGGAATATCGCGCGAAACATATCCTGCTCGACTCCGAACAGCGCGCGCGCGAACTGATCGGCGCGCTGGAGAACGGCGCGGCCTTCGAGGAACTGGCGAAGGAAAACTCGATGGACGCCACCGCGGAACAGGGCGGCGAACTCGGCTGGGTCTCGTCGGAGCAGATGGTCGAACCGATACGCAGCGCGATGCTCGAGATGCGCAAGGGCTCGTGGAGCCGGACCCCGGTCAAGTCCGATTTCGGCTGGCATATCCTGCGCGTCGAGGACACGCGTATCATCCCGCCGCCGCCGATCGAGGAGGTCCGCGAGGAACTGATGCGTCGCCTGCACAACCGCAACATCTCCGAATACATCGCCGGCCTGCGTGACGACAGCGAGATCGAGATCCGCCAGGCCCAGTCCCGTACGCCGTAATCACCCCGGCGCCGCCCAGCCCCGAAACGCCCTTCCCGCCTTCAGATCAGGTCCAGCGTCCTGGCCTCGTCGACGGCGGTTACCGCGCTGACCGCCGCACGCCAGGCCGGGTCCTGTGACAGCGGCGTACGCACCGGCGGCGACCGCCCGTGCATGCGCGCAAGGCGCAGCTGCGAGGCGGGCCGGGCCCACTCGCCGAGTCCGTCGATGACGCGCGCAGCATTGTCCGCGCCACGGCACACCAGCACCATGTCGCAACCGGCGTCCAGCGCGGCCCTTGCCCGCGCGACGAGGTCACCGGCCACGCTGGCGCCTTCCATCAGCAGGTCATCACTGAAGATCACGCCCTGGAATCCGAGCCGGCCGCGTAGCACGTCACCGAGCCAGTAACGGGAGAATCCCGCCGCGGCCGCATCGATGCGCGGATACAGCACATGCGCGATCATCATGCCTTCGATACCGTCCGCCGCCAGGCGCTCGAACGGCACGAGATCCTCGGCGACGAGTGTCGCGAGTTCACGCTCGTCGACCGGCAGTTCATGATGCGAATCCTCGCGCACCGAGCCATGTCCCGGGAAGTGTTTACCGGTCGCGGCCATGCCGGCGCGCTTCATGCCGCGCGCATAGTGATGCGCAAGCTCGGCGACGATATGCGGATCGGCATGAAAGGCGCGGTCGCCGATGACGCTGCTGATACCGCGATCGAGGTCGAGCACCGGTGCGAAGCTGAAGTCGATCCCGGTTGCGAGCATCTCCGACGCCATCAGCCAGCCGCCCAGCCCGGCGAGTCTGCATGCCTCCTGCGGCGAGCGCTCATGGACCCGGCCGAAGGCGGCCAGCGCAGGCAGCCGGGTGAAGCCGGTCTGCAGTCGCTGCACCCGCCCGCCCTCCTGGTCGATGGCGATCAGCAAAGGCGGGTCGCGCAATTCATGGATCGCGCGGGTCAGCGCGCGGAGCTGATCGACGGATTCGAAATTGCGCGCGAACAGGATCACGCCGCCGACCTGCGGATGCTGCAGCAGTTCCGTCTCTTCGGCATCGAGGGCCAGCCCCTCGATGCCCATCATCACCGGCCCCAGCGACATCCTTCACCCCGGCTACTGGAGAAATCAATGGAATGATTCATGAACAGGTCTGTCGGCAGATCCGGCCCTGCCGTGTCCGTAACATCTTTCAGGACCGCCATGAACCCATCCCTGGGGGCTGCCGGCGAGACATCCTGTCTCGCAGATGTTACGGACACGGCAGGACCTTCTGAGGCTGTTACACGGTACATGAATCAGGCCGCATCCTGTCGCCGGCGCCAGGCCGTCTTCACGTCGAGATGATCGCGCAACCGGTCCCCGAGCATGTTAACCGCGATGACGACCAGCATCAACGCGAGCCCCGGCATCAGCACCATATGCGGCGCAATCAGCAGATAGCGGGCGCCGTCGCGGATCATACTGCCCCAGGATGGCGTCGGCGGCTGGATGCCGAGCCCGAGGAAGGACAGACCGGCCTCGGCGATCACCACTGCGGCGATGCCGAAGGTCGCCTCGACGATCAGCGGCGCACTGATCAACGGCAACAGGTGATGATAGAGGATGCGTGGCGTGCCGGCGCCGAGCGCGATAGCGGCCTGGACATGCTCGCGTTCGCGGGCGGCGAGCACCTGCGCGCGCGCCAGCCGGGCGAAACCGACCCAGCCGACCGCGGCCAGCGCGATGACGACATTGCCGAGTCCGGCACCGAGGATGCCGGCGAGCGCGATCGCGAGCAGGATGCCGGGAAAGGCGAGGAAGACATCGATGATGCGCGTGAGGACATGATCGATCCAGCCGCCATACCAGGCACTCAGCGCGCCGATGGTGGTGCCGACGATGGCCGAGATCGTGACGACGAAGACCGCGATGAAGAAGGAATAACGCGCGCCGGTGACGATGCGGTCCCACAGCGGCCGGCCGAGATCATCATGACCGAGCCAGGCCTCTGCACCAGGCGGTGCGAGGATGCGTTCGAGATCGATCGCCTCCGGCGCCAGTGGCATCCACAGGCCGAAACAGGCGAAGAAGGCCCACAGCGCAACGATCGCGGCCGGTATCCACAGCCTCATCGCGCCGTCCCCTGCAGGCGCACGCGCGGGTCGAGCCAGGCGTAGGCGAGATCGGTCAGCGAGTTGACGAGGACATAGGACACACTGATCAGCAGCACACAGGCCTGCACCACCGGGTAGTCGCGGCGATGGATCGACTCGATCGTCAGCTGGCCGATGCCCGGCCACGAGAACACGATCTCGGTGATCACGGTGCCGCCGAGCAGCGCGCCGAGCTGGAGCCCCAGCAGCGTGATCACCGGCAGCAGCGCGTTGCGCAGCGCATGCCGGAAGATCACCGTGCGCCAGGGCAGGCCCTTGGCGCGCGCGGTACGGACATAATCCTCGCCGAGCGTCTCGAGCAGGGTCGCGCGAATCATCCGCGACAGGATCGCGGCCAGTGCCGTGCCGAGCGTCAGCGCCGGCAGCACGATCGATCCGGCCTCCTCGCGGCCGCTGACCGGCAGCCATCCGAGCCACAGCGCGAAGACCAGGATCAGCAGTGGCCCCATCAGAAAATTCGGGATCGACACGCCGATCATCGAAAACATCATTGCGCCGCTATCCCAGCCGCTGTTGCTGCGCACCGCGGCGAGCACACCGAGCGGTATCGCGATGATCAGCGCGACCACGAGGCCGGCGACGGCCAGTTCGATCGTCGCCGGCAGGCGTTCGAACAGGATCTCCGCGATCGGCCGCCGCGAGTACAGCGAGTGGCCGAAATCCAGCGTCAGCAGGCCGCGGTAGTACTCGAGCATCTGCGCCCACAACGGCTGGTCGAGGCCGAGCGAGCGCCGCAGCGCCTCGCGGTCGGCGGCCTGGCTGCCTTCGCCGAGCATGACCTCGACCGGATCGCCGGGGATCAGGTGGATCAGCAGGAACACCAGCAGCGAGACGCCGAACACGACCAGCAGCGCGCTGGCGAATCGCGACAGCAGGAAGCTAGCCATGGATCAGCACCTCCGTGCCCTCGCAGACCAGATCGAACAGTTCGATGACGTCGCGGTTACGCATGCGGATGCAGCCATGCGAGCCCGGCACGCCCATCTCGACCGCGTCGGGCGCGCCATGGATGTAGATATAGCGCGCGCGGGTATCGACGTCGCCGCCGCGATTGCGCCCCGGCTCGCAGCCATCGAGCCAGAGGATGCGGGTCAGGATCCAGTCGCGCGCGGGCGTTGCGGCAGCGAGCGCCGGCGACCAGCATTCACCCGTCGGTCGGCGGCCGACGAACACGGTGTTCTCCGGACTGCCGGCGCCGATCTTCTCGCAGATCGTATGGCGACCGCGCGGCGTGCATTCGCTGCCCTGCCGTTCACCCGCGCCATTCGTCGCCGTCGAGACCGCGAATTCGCGCAGGAGCCGTCCGTCCCCGTACAAACAGAGACGCTGGGCCGCGAGTTCGACCTCGATGCGCAGCTTGCCACGCTCAGCGTTCATGCCCCACCCTTCGCACGACCGTGGCCAGACTGTCGTAATTGCCGTCGGCGGCGATCCGGTAACCCTCGATGTCGCGGCGGGCGATGACGACGTGGTCCTCGTACCACAGCGGCACATACGGCATATCCTCGAGCAGCAGCGCCTGCAGCCGCGCCAGCGGCGCGCGTTGCGCCTCGGGCGTCGGCGCGGTCTCGGCTTGTTCGATCAGCTCGTCGGCGAGGACGCTGACATAGAACCCCCGGTTGGCGCCGGCCGGCGGCAGCGAGTCGCTGTGAAAGGCATAGCGGAAGATCTCCGGCAGCTTGATGCCAACCCACATCAGGCTGAACATCTGGAAGCGCCCCGAGCGGATGTCGCCATAGAATGTGCCCCAGTCATAGCTGCGCAACTCGACCTGGAAGCCGGCCTCGACGAGCTGGCGCTGGATGATCGTCGCCAGCCGCAGCCGGAACGCATCGGTCGAGGTTGTATAGACGATGCGCGGGGCATGGCCGTTGCGGTAACCGGCCTCCTCGAGCAGGCGGCGCGCCGCCGCCGGATCATGGGCGGGCGCGGCCAGTCCGTCGCTGCCGGCCCAGTGTTCGGGGGGCAGGATCGCCGCAGCAGGCCGCGCACTGTCGCCGAAGACATGGTGGATGATCGCGTCGCGGTCGAGCGCATGCGCAACCGCGCGGCGCACGCGGGCATCGCCGGTGACCTCGTCACGGAGATTGAAGCCGAGATAGGCGAAATTCGAGCCGCGACCGCGTTCGACCCGGACCTCGCCGCGCTGTTCGAGCCAGGTGACGAGTTCGGGCGTCAGGTCACCCTGCAACATGTCGATCTCGCCGCGCAGAAGCTTCAGCGCGCGCACGGTCGGATCCTGCACCGCGATGAACTCGAGCTGCTGACCGTCATGGCGTCGCAGGCGCAAGCGCGCCTCGTCCGGCCAGTCGACGAAGGCAAACGGCCCGCTGCCAACCGGCACGCGATTGAACGGGTGCGCGGACTCGATCAGCAGACGCGGCAGGATGCCGAGCGTCAAGCGCCCCGGAAACAGCGGATCGGCCTGCGCCAGCCGGAATTCGAGGGTATCGTCATCGATGACCTCGATCGCACTGATATTCGCAAGCGAGAGCCGGTGCGGCGATCCGTTGCCCTCGTCGAGCACAAAACGGTAGGTCGCCGCGACATCGGCCGCGGTCAGCCGCGATCCGTCGCTGAAGCGGGTCCCCTCGCCGGACAGTCGGAAGCGATAATGCAGCGGCCCGAGCTGCTGCCAGACCGCGAGGTCCGGCGCCGGCATCGCGCGCTCGTCGAAGTCGACGAGCTGGCGGTAGAGCAGCCGGTTGATGCGCGCCGAGGCGGCATCGGTCGCGTAGCGCGGATCGAGGGTCACCGGCATCGAGGTCAGCCCGAAGCGCAGGCTGTCGCGCGGCGCGTCCGCGCAGGCGGCCAGCGCGAGCACGAAACACAGCAGGATCGCGGGACGCACGCTCACCATCGTGTATAGGGCGTGTGCGCGAGCCAGACGTTGTAGTAACGCGGATCGTCGGACACCTCGAGGCCGGCCCAGGGCGGACGCTCGAACCGGCTGTCGACCTCATCGAGCTCGATCTCGGCGATCACCAAGCCAGTGTTGACGCCTTCGAAGACATCGATTTCCCAGGTATGACCGGCGTGCGCGACGAAGTGACGGCGCTTCTCGACCAGCAAGCCCTCGCAGAAATGCGTCAGCATGTCCTCTGCCTCGGCGAGCGGAATCTCGTATTCGTATTCGGTGCGGACGATATCGAGCGTCGCGCTCTTGAGGTTCAGGTAGCCGTGCTCGCCATCGGAGCGGACGCGAATCGAGCACTTGCCTGTGCCGGCAAGATAGCCCTGTCGGTAATGCGCGATCGCCGACACGTCCGCGCGCCAGTCGTCGTTCACGACCAGGAACTTGCGCTCTATTTCGCGGGCCATGCCCCGACGAATTCATCGAAATGCGGCAGCCCGGCCTTTTCGAGGTGCGCACGCAGCAAGGCGCACTCCTCATCATGGCGCTCGCGGGAAAGCCGGCCGCGCATCAGCTCGAAGCGCAGATAGACGAGGTAGGTGTTGAGGACATCGGTCTCGCAATAATTGCGGATGCCGGCGATGTCACCGGCCTGCCAGGCCTCCCAGACGCGGTCGCCGCTCATGCCGAGCTTGCCCGGATAACCGAGCATCAGCGCCACCTGGTCGAGCGGCGCGACCGCGCGCGCCTGGTATGCGGCCAGCACGTCCATCAGATCGATATGGCGCCAGTGAAAACGGCTGAGATAGTTGTTCCAGCGGAAGGACTGGTCGTCATCGCCGGTATCCCAGTAGCGCGGCGCGGAGATGCCATGCAGCAGCGCGCGGTAATGAATGACCGGGAGGTCGAACCCCGAGCCGTTCCATGAAACGAGGTTTGGCGTATAGCGATCGATGCCGTCGAAGAACCGCCGCACCAGCTCTTCCTCGCCGGCATCGGGATCTCCGAGCGACCACACCCGTAGCGTGTCTCCGCTGCGCATGACCGCCGAGATCGCAACGATGCGATGCAGGTGCAGGCGCAGAAACTCGCTCTCGCCGGTCTCCTGCCGGCGCTTGTGAAACATCACGCTGGCAACGTCGTGGTCGCTGAGTCCGTCGAGGCCATACAGCCGGCGGCCGGTTTCGACGTCGGGCACGGTCTCGATATCGAAGACGAGGACGTTCAGGCGCATCGTCAGGCGGCGGGAAAGACATCGGTGGAGAGGTAACGGTCGCCGCGATCGCAGGCGATCGTCACGATGACCGCATGATCAACCTCGCCGAGCAGCGACAGCGCCGCGGCGACCGCGCCGCCCGAAGAGATGCCGACGAACAGGCCCTCGCGCGCCGCCAGCGCCCGCGTCGTCTCTTCGGCCGCCTGCTGGCTCACGTCAATGATGCGGTCGATCCGCGCGGGGTCGTAGATCTTCGGCAGGTATTCCTCGGGCCAGCGCCGTATCCCCGGGATACAGGCGCCCTCGCCCGGTTGCACGCCGATGACGCGGATAGCGGGATTCTGTTCCTTCAGATAGCGCGACACGCCCATGATCGTCCCCGTCGTGCCCATCGAGCTGACGAAATGGGTGATCGCGCCGGCGGTGTCACGCCAGATCTCCGGGCCGGTCCCCTCGTAATGGGCGAGCGGGTTGTCGGGATTCGAGAACTGGTCGAGCATGACGCCGCGCCCTTCGGCGACCATCATGCGGGCGAGATCGATTGCGCCCTCCATGCTGGCCTCGCGTGGCGTCAGCAGGATCTCGGCGCCATAGGCGCGCATCAGCGCGCGGCGCTCGATGCTCATGTGTTCGGGCATGACCAGGATCATGCGATAGCCGCGGATCGCCGCAGCCATCGCCAGCGCGATGCCGGTATTGCCGCTGGTCGGTTCGATCAGGGTATCGCCGGGACGGATACGACCGGCCTCTTCGGCGCGGCGGATCATGCTCAGTGCCGGGCGGTCCTTGACCGAGCCGGCGGGATTGTTGCCTTCGAGCTTGACCAGCACCA
Source organism: uncultured Chromatiales bacterium (assembly GCA_964384095.1). Classification (GTDB taxonomy): domain Bacteria; phylum Pseudomonadota; class Gammaproteobacteria; order SZUA-140; family SZUA-140; genus JAITWN01. Next base: position 1,539 of record CAYLKC010000017.1, on the reverse strand, counting down.
TGCTGCTGGCGGCGCCGGGGAGGCGCTGGAGCCGGACAAGCGGGGTATTGCCGACAAAACTCTCGATCGTCGGATAGGAATCGCGCATCGCCGCCGTCCACTGAAATCGATCGCCCATTGTAGCCCCGCGCTCGCCGCATCAGCAACCGCGCAACCCGGCGGTTCAAGCGCCGGCAGAATGGTGACGATATATCCGGTGAGGGTTATCAGGGATTCGCGATGGGCAGGGAAAAACGCAGGGACTCCCGGGGCAGCATCACGGTCGATTCGGCCGGGACGATGTTCTTCCTGAGGACGGACGACGGCATTTATGCAATCACCCGTGTCATCGATGTGTCACTGTCGGGGGCCGGGATACAGACGAGGTATCGCCTGAAACCCGGCGAGCAGGTCACGCTGAAATACCGCTCACGCGATTACCGGCTGTCGATCCGCGGAAGTGTGGCGTGGTGCCGGGAAGGCGATGACCGCGAGTGCAAGCTCGGCATCGCCTTCGATCCGGAGAACCGCGACAGCAATTCGCTGTTCTTCCTGGCGATGCGCAAGTATCTCGACGAATTCGACGGCGTCTACCTCGACGCCTGAATTCGCGCCCGCACGCGGGCTCAGGCGTTCTCGACTTCCTTCATGCTGAGCCGGATACGGCCCTGCTTGTCGATCTCCAGCACCTTGACCTTGACGATCGAGCCTTCGCTCAGCTTGTCGCTGACGCTCTCGACGCGTTCGTTGGAGATCTGCGAGATATGCACGAGACCGTCCTTGCCGGGCAGGATCGTGACGAAGGCGCCAAAGTCCATCAACTTGGACACCCTGCCCTCGTAGATCGAACCGACCTCGACATCGGCGGTCAGCTGCTTGATGCGGCGGATCGCCTCATCGCTCGCGGTCTGTTCGACGGCGGCAATCTTGACGGTACCGTCATCAGAGATGTCGATGCTGGTGCCGGTCTCCTCGGTCAGCGCGCGAATCGTCGCGCCGCCCTTGCCGATGACGTCGCGGATGCGTTCCGGATTGATCCGGATCGTCACGATGCGCGGCGCATGCGGCGAGATGTCCTCGCGCGGCGCGGCGATCGCCTGTTTCATCTGCTCAAGAATGTGCAAGCGGCCCTCGCGCGCCTGTTCCAGCGCGGTGGCCATGATGTCACGGGTAATACCATCGATCTTGATGTCCATCTGCAGTGCGGTGACGCCTTCGGCGCTGCCTGCAACCTTGAAATCCATGTCGCCGAGGTGATCCTCGTCACCGAGGATATCGGTCAGGACCGCGCTGCGCTCACCTTCCTTGATCAGGCCCATCGCGATACCCGCGACCGGCGCCTTGACCGGCACACCGGCGTCCATCAGCGCAAGGCTGCTGCCGCACACCGAGGCCATCGAGCTCGAGCCGTTCGACTCCGTGATCTCCGAGACCACGCGGATGACGTACGGGAACTCCTCCATGTCCGGCAACGCGGCGGCGACGCCGCGGCGGGCCAGATTGCCGTGGCCGATCTCGCGGCGCTTCGGCGAACCCATGAAACCGGTCTCGCCGACGCTG